>QZIL01000100.1 GCA_003599025.1 Nitrospiraceae bacterium
GGTGTATTCTCCTTTCTTGTTCCTGCACAGAACAATGGAGAATACACCCTTTATTTTTTTACCTCAAGAATTTACACATAAGATTTTACGCTACCAGGATATCACGAGCCCGGAAGCAAATGATATTTGACAGGGGCCCCATTCATTGACTATTTCAAATACTATTTTGTAGTATTTCCATTACACCTTTTTTATTATTTCTGGAGGAATCGTGACCATAACTGAAAAAATTCTTGCAGCACATTCAGGCAGGGATAAGGTATCAGCCGGAGAACTGATTAACGCAAAGGTTGACCTGATCCTTGCCAATGACATAACAGCGCCTATTTCAATTACCGAGTTCAAAAAGATCGGCGCCAAGACCGTATTCGACAAAGACCGGGTCGCTTTTATTCCTGACCACTTTGCACCTCAGAAGGACATAAAGGCGGCAGAGCAGTGCAAGATGCTCAGGGATTTTTCGAGAGCATATGACCTCAGTCTGTATTTTGAAGTCGGTAGGATGGGAGTGGAGCACGCTCTTTTACCAGAACAGGGGCTCGTTGTTCCGGGGGACCTTGTTATAGGTGCTGACAGTCATACATGCACTTACGGTGCACTGGGAGCATTCTCTACCGGAGTCGGTTCAACTGATGTTGCATCGGCAATGGCAACAGGCGAGTGCTGGTTCAAGGTACCGGAATCCATGAAATTCATTTATTACGGGAAATTAAGCAAATGGGTCAGCGGCAAGGACCTGATCCTTCATACAATCGGCGATATAGGAGTTGACGGAGCGCTTTACCGGGCAATGGAACTTGAGGGTGAGACAATCCGTTCACTGTCCATGTCTGGAAGGCTGACGATGTGTAACATGGCAATAGAGGCAGGGGGCAAGAACGGGATCATTGTCCCTGATGACATTACAGAAGCGTATGTGAAGGGCAGGGCGAAGAGGCCGTATAAATTCTATTCATCAGACAGTGACGCAATGTATGTCGATGTGAAAGAATATGACTGCTCCAGAATACCGCTGACAGTATCATGTCCGCATCTTCCGTCAAATACGAAACCTGCTGCAGAGCTTTCGAATGTTTCAATCGACCAGGTGGTTGTCGGGTCCTGCACGAACGGAAGGATAGAGGACATCAGGGAGGCAGCAGAAATAATAAAGGGCAAAAAGGTCAGTCCAAATACAAGAATGATAGTTATCCCTGCCACCCAGCAGATTTACCTGCAGTGCGTAAAAGAAGGACTGGCAGAGATATTTGTCAATGCTGAGGCGGTATTTTCTACCCCTACATGCGGGCCATGCCTCGGAGGCCACATGGGCATCCTCGCAAAGGGTGAGAAAGCGATCGCCACAACGAACAGGAATTTCGTCGGCAGGATGGGAGACCCTGGGAGTGAGGTTTATCTTTCGAATCCTGCTGTCGCAGCAGCGTCGGCTATTAAAGGAAGAATTGCTGTGCCTGATGAGGTTATTTAGTTGATGACTTGGGAAGAAAACCTGTCTCAGAATTTCTGTAATCGACAGAATATTATTTTTTGCTTAAGAGATAGATACAGTGTTTTTCATAACACAGCTCTCTGGGCTCTTTAAGACTTATTTTTTAAAGGTGTCGTAAGGAATTCTTCAACAGCCTTTCTTCCCCGCTATGAATATAATTACTGGAGGTAATATGAAATTAAAAGGCAAGGTCTGGAAATTCGGCGATAACATAGACACGGACGCGATAATCCCCGCCCGCTATCTCAATACATCTGATCCGGTTGAGCTCGCAAAGCACGTGATGGAGGACGCAGACCGGGACTTTCCGTCAAAGGTGAAGGCAGGGGACTTAATAATTGCTGACTCAAATTTCGGCTGCGGTTCTTCAAGGGAACACGCGCCGATAGCCATCAAGGCCGCCGGCATCCAGGCCGTGGTCGCAAAGAGTTTTGCACGGATATTCTACAGGAACGCCTTTAACATCGGTCTTCCGATATTTGAGTCTGACGATGCTTCGACTAAAATCAGTCAGGGAGATGAGATAGAAATCGACGCTGATGCCGGCGTTATTAAAAACATCACCAAAGGCGAAACATATACGGCCAAGCCCATTCCCCCTTTCATGCAGGAGCTGATCTTCGCAGGAGGACTGATTGAATGGACCAGAAAGAGGATAAAGGCTTCATAGCAGCCTATCTCAAACTTTCAAGGAATGATCTGACAGAGAAGATCATTCAGGCAGAAAAGATTCTGAAAAACTGCACCCTCTGCCCGCGTAAATGCAGAGTGGACAGGACCGCAGGTGGAAGGGGGTCCTGTAAAACAGGGGACAGGCCTGTTGTTTCCAACTATAATCCCCATTTTGGAGAAGAGTCCCCACTTGTCGGCAGCCATGGCTCAGGCACTATTTTTTTTACCCGCTGCAACCTCGGGTGCCTGTTCTGCCAGAACTGGACCATAAGCCACCTCGGTGAAGGCAGCGAGATGTCTTTTGATACCCTGGCTGATATCATGATGGTCCTTCAAAGGGACTACAGCTGTCACAATATAAATTTCGTCACCCCGACCCACCAGGTCCCCATGATCTTAAAGTCACTCGAAATAGCGATTGATAAGGGACTGCATGTCCCTCTTGTCTATAACTGCGGCGGATACGAGGCCCTTGAGACGTTAAAAATACTTGACGGCATTGTCGATATATACATGCCTGATTTCAAATACGCTGATCCCGGACCGGCAGAAACATATTCCAAGGCAAAGGACTACCCTGAAACAGCAAAGGTCGCTATTAAGGAAATGCACAGACAGGTCGGGGACCTTGTTATGAATGAAAGCGGCATTGGCCTCAGGGGCCTGCTGGTAAGGCACCTTGTCCTGCCCGAAGGCCTGGCCGGCACAGAAGAGGTGGTCCGGTTTCTCGCCGAAGAAATCTCGCCCGATACATACACGAACATCATGGCCCAGTATTATCCCTGCTACAGGGCTGCCGAACATCCGCCGCTGGATAGAAGAATCACCAATACGGAATACAGAAAAGCTGTTATGGCAGCGCGCAGGGCAGAGTTGAAGAGGCTGGATTATGGTGCTTGTACTCCGAGTACCTGATATAGGGGATAATAATATCATTCTTGTTCCCCCCTGTCCCATCATACGTTATAGACACTACCGGGGTCCCGGTCTTCTTCTCGATCTCCTTTGACATAGCCTCGGTGATCAGCGACGGACAGCAGAAGGCCGGGCTTGCCTGGACAAAAAGGGCGACATCGGGATAGTGCTTCTTTATATAGTGGATCTTCATTATATTGTCCATTGATTCCCCTGTGTTCTCTACCCTGATATTGTATTCCGACAGGATCTTCTCCGGGGACTCATCATATTCCGGATCAGGCTCCTTCAGGATCCGCTCGAAGTATTTATAATATGTCTTCTCCAGCATGGTCGCGGTGGCAAAGAAGGTCTTTGTGGACAGTACGTTTAAGTATTGTCCTTCAATGAACCACTTTCTGAAATATTGTCCTGATATCATCTTTAGAAATGAACTGAAAGGGGTCATAATTACCTCGCCGCCGTTGTCTTCAATGAAATGCACGAGGTCCTGGTTCATCACCTCATTGTCCCGCACATACAGGTCGCCGAATACCGCTATCTTCGGTCGCGGCTCATGCACTACTTCGATGTCTTCAAAATACGATACCACCTCGGCAACAGCAGATTCTTTTGACCTGCTCCCGAGAAAGGAATCTGCCAGGACGTCAATGCTCTTTTTGATCATCCTGTCGGTCTTTCCCTTTTCCTTTTCATACGGCCGGATCCTGCATCCCATCTTTCTCACAAGCCCTCCGAACATGTAAGCGAAGTATGAATTGATCGGGAGTTTTATCGATAGGTCTGCAAAGGACATACTGCCTGTATATACCTCTGCTGACGACATGCCGCGGCCGTAGGAGTGGAATATGTTTTTGATGTGGTGAGGGAACATCTTGAGATTACAGGCCAGAGTTGTGGTCATTATCCACAGTACGGTGTTCGCAGGATCGAGATCATGCTTTTCCACATAATCAATAAATTCCTGGGCAATGATGTTAAGCGGGATGCACTGACCGCTGTTGAGCCGCAGGCTTTTCTGAATGCTTGTGTTTGTCTCTTCCAGAAGCCTCGCGTCAATGCCTTCACTCTTGAGATTGGCAATGATCAGCGGCATGCTGACACTGTCCCAGTTGGGGATGAGAAGGGTTTTACCCGTGAACTGGTTCTTCTTTGCCGGGATCAGCGGTGGCGCATATATGACAGGCGTCTTTGTCCTGTCCGACTTATGAGCTGAATAGTGGTTTCTGAAGGACCGGACAGCTGCCTCGATCCTTGTCTCATAACCCACACTTGAGGAATGTTCATCAAGCTGCAGTATTAGATAGGGCTTTTCATGGGACTCCATGAGCTTTTTAAAATACTCTACAGCAAAGGAGTCAGGAGAGCACTTGAATGAGGTCACATATACCGGATATGCTCTGTCGGTCCTTGCAACAACATCTGCTGCCTTCAGTATCTCGGAGGCATAATGCCAGGGCAGCTCATTGCAGAGCGGCTCGATCGCCTCAACGTCATTACGGGTATAAGACAGCATGTCCTGATAAAACGTCCTGATCCCCTGTGAGGCAAAGATACCGGGAATGCCGCTGTTCATGGATGCAGGGAGTATGGAATAGGGTCTGCCGATAAACACGACGTGAATATCATCTGAGCCGAGGGACTCTTTTTTATACAGCTCTTTCAGCTTTGACGAACATGATTCCTTGAATTCAAGCGCCCGGTCATACGACCTGGCAACATCTAAATAACTGATGTCATGGTTCATCACCGGCTTCAGAATATTGTAGAGCTGGACTTTTGTATGGACTGGATTGTAGAGATAATTTACGAGCGGCATAAGAAACCTGTTCCTGCCGGAAGGGCTGATGCCGGCCACAAGCGAAGATGAAAACTGGGTGTAGTAGCAGAACTGGCGTCTAACGTTTTTTTCATCCTGCTTCATCTCAAGATAGAAGGGCATGAATATGTAATCCGCCCTGTCCAGAAGGTATTTTACATGGCCGTGCAAAGCGGTCAGCGGCGCGCAGAACTCAGCGCCTGCAATTCGCTTTCCCTCTTTTACAGCATCAGTATAAGTATCGCTGGTCATAGTCTTTACAGACAGCTGGTCAAAGAAATATTTCCACATGGGAAGGTCCTCATACAGGTGGAGCGCAGACGGGATCCCGATAGTCATAAATTCCCTTGAAGGATTAAAGGAAAGGACTTTCTTCCTTTCCTTCAGCAGGTCAAAACCCGAGAGATTGTTGTTTATGTATTTCTTCGTGTCATAGTCCCTGCCGCAGAGGAACCCGTATGCGACACTTTCTCCATCAACATCGGCAATGGTTATCTTGCAGTGGTTCGTGCAGATTTCGCACACCTCAGACCTTACCGGCATCTCTCTTTTATAAAGCTGGAGTCCCTTGAACGTGCTTTCCTCCGCACCCTGTTCATTAAGCATCAGGGCAACACCGAGAGCCCCGGTCAGATGACAGTATGGTGATACATGAATCGGCCTGTTAAGCCTCTGTTCAAAGGCGGCAACAAGGGCCTTGTTCTTTGCAGTTGCCCCCTGAAAGCATATGTTGCTTCCAATACTGCTCTCGATAGCGACCTTTGTCAGATAGTTCTCCCGGATGGAGTGGAGCGCAGAGGCAAGGACTTCATCCACTGAATAACCCTCGCTCAGGTAATGATTGATGTCCCTCTCCATAAACACCGTGCAGCGGTCACTCGCTATCGGCGCCCTCATACCTTCAGCCCTTGAGGAATAATCAGACAGGGGACACCTTAATTTCAGCGCCTGTTCCTCGATAAAGCTCCCTGTCCCTGCGGCGCACACATTGTTCATTGCTGAGAAGGTGACCATGCCTTTTCTCAGTGTGGTAAATTTTGAGTCCTGCCCTCCGATCTCGATTATAGTGTCCACCCCAGGATCAAGTTCAAAGGCTGCGCGGGCATGGGCCGTTATCTCATCCACTATAATGTCAGCGCCGATTATCTTTCCGGAGAATTTTCTTCCGGCCCCGGTGGTCCCGGCCCCGATGATCTTCAGGTGAATGTCGTGCTTTTCAATAACATCATCAATAGACGCGAAAAGTTTCTGCACCGCGTGAACAGGCCGCCCGGCCGTCCTTGTATAAAAACCGGCAAGAACAGCCCTGTCCCTGTCCATAAGGACCGCTTTTGTACTTGTAGAACCGATATCGATGCCCATGTAAACTTCGTATATATGTAAAGGAACAAGGGGGTTGTAGATATCAACCTCCACCGGGTACATGTCCTCAGTGCCCGAAGCTGTATATTCATAATTATTATAACTTCTGAAGTCAGGATAGTCTGACAGCTTCAGTCTGAGCGGCTCATAGTAATGCTTCTTTTCAGTTGGCTGGTGTATGAGGACATCATCCACAGAATTTATGTCCTGATTCTTCAGGATGTTTAATTCATCCAGCAGGTTCAGCCCTGCCCCGACAGCGCCGTATAGACAGGACATTTCATCCACAATAATGTTCATTCCGGTTATGGACTGGATGTGTCTGGCAACGGCCCTGTTTCTTGATACACCCCCGGTGAATATCAGGGGAGGGCTGATCTTCTCGCCTTTAAACAGGGTGTCGGCAATATTCTTCGCCAGCCCGCTGCACAGACCATCGCATATTTCCTCCAGCAGGCAGCCTTCCTGCTGTGCGTGCACGAGGTCTGTCTTTGCGAACACCGCGCAGCGTGTGGCGATCTTTGGTATGATGCCCTTATTGTTGAACGCGAGTTCACTCAACTCCTCTATGCCGTTGAGGTTCAGTCTTTTGGCCTGCTGGTCCAGAAAGCTGCCTGTGCCTGCTGCGCAAGAGGTATTTGATCTGAAATTGAGGTAATTGCCGTTCTCATCAAAGGTTATTAAACCGAACTTCTCACCACCGACTATTAAAATGGCCCCGACCTTCTCATGAAAATGCAATGCAGCCGAGATCATGGAGATACGGTTATCATATTGGGCATCTGTTTTAATAACTGCCGGTGTTGATGTTGTTGAGGCGATGCCGCAAATCCGGGACAAGTCAAAATCCTTCAGCATCAGTCTAAGAGTTCCATTGATATTACCGTGATGAAACTCATAGGCGGTCCTGAAGATCTCTCTTTTCCGGTCCATTTCAATGACTGAAATAGATACTGAACCAATATCAACTCCAAGGACATGTGATCTGTTCTGTATTGTCATGGCAGCCCTTTATACAAGTATTCTACTTGATTCCAGATTATACAATTAATTATGGCGTAAGCCATGGATCCTGTTTTACCGTAGGGGGGGCAGATAATGAGAATCTTTGCGGTCCTGTATACATTCCTGTATTATACCTATCTAAGCAATCCCCTTTCCCTTTTAACTGGAAAGTATGTCCATAACTATTGGACGCCGTTAGAACTTTTTATTGACACGGGCTTCTTTTTGTGATAATTGAATAGCATAAGACAACATATTTTAGAGCGTTAATGTTAAATTTAATGTCCTCGTAGAGGATTTTGTAATTAACCTGATCTGTGATATAGAAAAAAGGAGGGAGTTTGATGATGAGGATTAAGTATGCTGTTGCGCTGTTTCTTGTATTATCCCTGGCAATATTTATTGGTAATTCATTTGCTGAAAACCGGCAGGGGGCCATAACTCTGAGCCCTCATTTGGGAGGGTATATTTTTGAAGGCAATCAGGGTATTAACAGTGACCCTGTATACGGACTGGGGATTGGTGTGAACCTTACTGAAAGGTTGGCCATTGAAGGTGTATTTGACTGGATCGATACAGATTCAAAGTCAGCTGACAGAAGGCCCTACGTAAAGACATCTTTATATCGTCTGGACGGCCTGTATCATTTTAAGCTAGATGCAAATGAAGATCTTGTGCCTTACCTGAGTATAGGTGCCGGAGCGATCAGGATTAATAATAATCCTGGAGACAGCGATGGCGATTTGATAGCCAATTACGGGGGAGGGATTAAATACTTTATTACAAAATCACTTGCCGCTCGCGGAGAAATCCGGCATATCATTGATGTTGAGGATGATGTCTATAATAACCTTATCTATACGTTCGGACTGACATATTTAATCGGGGGAAAAGAGAAGGTAGTAACCCCTCCTCCAGTTCCTGAGCCGGTTAAGGCAGCAGTCCCTGCCCCTGCCCCCGCACCTGTTCCGGAACCTATCCCTATGTCTGCGCCTGCACCATTGGATAGTGACGGAGATGGAGTCTATGATTCTGAAGATAAATGTCCCGGAACACCCAAGGGAGCGGCTGTTGACAGCAGCGGATGTCCGCTGGACAGCGATGGCGACGGTGTGTTTGATTACCTTGATAAATGTCCCGGAACACCCAAGGGAGCAGCTGTTGACAGCAGGGGATGTCCACTGGACAGCGATGGTGACGGTGTGTTTGATTACCTTGATAAATGTCCTGATACCCCAATTGGTATCAAGGTTGATGCAGCCGGATGCCCTTTACCGATCAAGGAAAAGGTCTCAATTGACTTGAAAGTCGAATTTGAGTTTGACAGTGCAATTGTCAGAAATATTTATCAGGAACACCTTGAAAGGGTAGCTAAGTTTCTCAAGCAATACCCTCAGACAAAGGCGGAGATAGAAGGGCATACTGACAGTGTGGGGACTGACCAGTACAACCTGAAACTTTCTCAGGAAAGGGCTAAAAACGTTATGCAGCACCTAATAAATAGCGGCGTTGACCCATCCCGACTGAATGCTGTTGGTTTTGGCGAGAGCAGGCCTGTATCAGACAACAGTACAAGTGAAGGCAGGCAGAGAAACCGCAGGGTTATCGCAGGCATATCAGCAATAGTCATAAAATAGGTTAACACTGTTATAGATCGACAAAAGGGACACCCGATGTGGTAACACTCCAACGGGTGTCCCTTTTTTGTGTACAAGTGGAATGACAACTGTTTATCACATATCTGTTTAATTTAATTTTATCATTCGCTGCAGAACCTACTTAATGATACGTTTGCGCATTAATCTGAAAGGGTAGGGCAGGAGCAGAGCAGCAACGGTCATGATCCATACAATGTCCCATATTACAGTGCCTAGTGACCCTGCGGCAAGGGCACGGCATATATTTACAATGTGATACAGGGGAGTGAAAAAAGCAATACTGGTTACCAGAGGGGGAAGGGTATCAAGAGGAAAGAAAATACCTGAAAAGAGAAAGCTGGGGGTCAAAAGAAGGGTAAAAAAATAGCTGAAGGAATCTATTCCGGGGACGATAGCAGCTGCGATAACTGCTGTCTCGGCAAATATAAGTCCGCTGATAAAGAGCAGGGGGACGACAAGTATTATCAGCGGGGAGTCGATCAGACCAAAAATTGAAAGGACAATCGTTATGGCTGTGCCGTAGAAAATGCTTTTTGTGGCGCCCCAGAGCATTTCACCAGCCACAAGGTCATTTAAATTGACAGGTGTTGAAAGTATGGCGTCGAAGGTCTTCTGATAAGTCATTCTGATATAAGTGCCGTAGGTGCACTCAGAAGCAGTAGCGAACATGGATGATGAAGCGATCAGGCCCGGGGCAATAAATTTCATATAAGGCATGCCGTTGACCTCTTTTATAAATGCCCCGAGTCCGAAACCCATGGCAAGGAGATAAAGTATCGGCTCTACAAAATTTAAGGCGATGCTTGATTTATACAACTTTGTATAAACCTTGAAATGGCGCTGCCAGACTCTTATTGCCTTCATGATTTTCAATGCCGTCCTTCACAATTTTATTATTTTCTCTTTAGCCTGCTATAACTGACTACTTACTGCCGACTCCTGTTTTCATCCTTCAAGGCTTTTTCCAGTAAGCTTCAGATACACGTCTTCAAGATTCCCGCTGTATTTATTCATTAGATGTCCCGGAGTATCTATAGTCACGATTTTACCGGCATCCATAATAGCCACCCTGTCACAGAGTTTTTCGGCCTCTTCCATGTAATGAGTGGTAAGCATCAAAGTCATTCCTCTGGATTTTAACAGATTCATCTGCTCCCATACCGCATGTCTGCTGTGAGGGTCAAGGCCGGTGGTAGGTTCATCCAGTATCAGCAGCTCAGGATTATTTATAAGTGCCCTTGCGAGCAGCAAACGGCGTTTCATGCCCCCGGAGAGATCTTTAATGTTTACTCCTGATTTCTCCTTCAGTTCCGTAAAGTCGAGGAGTTCCCATGCATGTCGGGAAGCGTCCTTTTTTGATATGTCAAAATATCGCGCATATACTACCAGATTTTCAAATACCGTGAGGTCAGGATCAAGGTTGTTGTCCTGGGGCATTACCCCCAACCGTGACTTTATCCGGCTTGGGTCTTCTGTTACATTTATCCCGAATACCCTTACCTCTCCTGAGGTGGGTGGCATAAAGCAATATACAATACCCATGACAGTAGTTTTACCTGCACCATTCGGCCCCAGAAAACCGAAACACTCACCTTTTAAGATAGAAAAATATATACTATTAACAGCGGTCAGTCCGCCGTATCTCTTTGACAAACCCCTTGCTTCGATAATATTCATGGTGGTAATTATAACATCTTACAGAATGCAGGCGCGTGTCTTTATTGTTTTTGTGATCATAACCGGAGAGCTGCAAAAGTGAGAAACTCTAAAAGAAAATATTCATGAGTCTTTAAAGATAAACTAAGAAGTCTTTTTCGATTTCAGGCCGGTCAGAGTAATAATCACTCCGGCTATCACCAGGGCAATACAGACGAACACGGGTATCAGATACGGGATGGTCTTTCTTCCCTCGAAAAATTTGCCATTATGAAAAGTGACCGGAAAACTATGCGGCTGCTGCATCAGATATTCTAAAACGTCCCTCGAAGTATAGCCGGTTTTATATGCACCTTCAAGGTCAAACCCCAGTTCATTTGACAGGACCTCAGCGACTTCGTCCGCTGACCTGAGGGTCCCTTCCCTTACAATTAATCGGCTCGGAAAAGCCGAATCATCCACTTCGAAGGTAGATAATGCCGTATAAAACCATATCCCCAGCAAGACCAAAATTAATCCGATGAATAATTTCTTCTTGTTCATTTCAGATGCCATATAAACTAATTTAGAATAAAAAAAATTACAAGACGGGCAGCCAATAAACTTTTATAGGGTATCATTCAATAACTTGTTGTGTCAATAAAGGTAGAGTCCGGCAGAGTAATATATTACTTATCTATTGTCCCGCTAAAGACACCTTTGACTTCCTGCAATATCTCTCTGTGCAGGACCGGAGTGGCGGCGACTATGTTTCCTGTTAACATGTAATCAGTGCCGCCCCCGAAATCAGTTATGATGCCGCCGGCCTCTTTTACCAGAATACTTCCGGCAGCTATGTCCCACGGGCTGAGGCCGATTTCAAAAAAACAGTCACACCTGCCGGATGCAAGAGAGGCAAGGTCAAGGGCAGCAGAGCCGGCCCGTCTGATATCGCTGACTTTGTAGAATATTTTTTTAAAAAGGTCCAGATAAGCATTGATCAGATCTTTCCTCCGGAACGGGAAGCCGGTAGTAACCAGACTGTTCGTGAGATCTGGAACAGAAGAGACCTTTACAGGCTTCCCGTTCAGAAACGCTCCCTTTCCTTTTTCCGCACTAAAGATTTCATGTCTCAACGGATCGTAGACCAGGCCCAGGATAACTTCACCCTTTACTTCAAGAGCGATTGATACTGAAAAAACCGGGTACCCATGTATAAAATTTGTTGTGCCGTCGAGGGGGTCTATAATCCAGCGGTATTCACCGGAGTCATCTTTCCTGCTTGACTCTTCGGCAAGGAAATGATGGTCAGGGAACTTCTTTCTGACCGCATCAATGATGATCTGCTCTGATTCCCTGTCAACGCGGGTAACAAAGTCAGAGGCCTGCTTTGTGTCAATATCACTCTGTGAAATTTTACCCAGATTGTTCAGGATATGTTCTCCTGCCAGCATTGCGGCCCTGAAGGCAACACCGATAAATTCGCTCTTGTCACTATTCATCTTTTTGTTCCCCACACAAGTGCATGACGGTCACTGACAACTTCAACAGTCAGATAATTCAGGCCGGCGGTTTTTAACTGACTTATTATTTCATCTGTTTTGTAGGCTGCAAGCAGCGAGTTGAAAAAGTCCTTCTGTAATACAGGAGACGCGTCCCCGGCGTAGAGGTGCACGAGTTTTTTTGCCCTCTCAGTACTGTCAGGCCTCATGAGATCCATAATGAATACCGGGGCCCCCTGAGCAGCGCAGCAATTTATTGTGTCCCATATTATCTGCGGATTGAGCAGATGGTGCAACAAGCTGTTTGATATTACCGCATCAAAAGATGATGATTGAAGGGCATGATCAGGGAGAATGCATTTTTGCAGGTTTATTTGGTCCCCGCAACCTTTTTTATCTATATCACACAGACCGATATCCAGCATGGCCTGCGCGCCGTCAATACCTGTAATATAACTTTGGGGGAAAGCCTGGGCAAACCGGATAATGACATCAGCTGTTCCACATCCTAAATCAAGCACATTCCCTTTATTAAATGTAGGGAAGCGGGATTTGAAATGTGCAACAAAGGCATCATGGGCTTCTGAAAAATCCGCTTCAGCGTATGCCCGTGCCTGCTCAGCGTTGTCCATTAAATCAGGTTCTGGTATCCGGTGCATTGTTTTTTATCCCTGAAAAAGGTGTATACATAATGGAGATGTTGGAAAATTATTTGTTTTTCGATACCGTAAACGCAATTTAAATCAAGGTCAGGATACATATTTTATTCAATGACGTATGCATAATTCAAAATTAATTATCGAGTTAAACAAATCTTTTTTCAATGTCTCCATTATGTGGTCAAACGATTGAAAATCCCTTTTCCAAAGGGATCAGCAGACCGCTCAACCACGCCTTTTTTCCTGCCATTCACATTGAATGTCATAAGTCCCGTGGCGTCTGAAATTCTTCTTAATCTTATTCAAATCATCACCAAGGAGATTATCAAGGGAATACTCTCCCATTTTCTCTTCATTCTGGAGATAGTACAGATATCCTACTTCTTCAGGCTCAAAGCCGATAAGACGGGCGCCGATGCCGTCCGCCTT
>QZIL01000013.1 GCA_003599025.1 Nitrospiraceae bacterium
GAAATTTACTGAAAGAGGAAGAAAAGTCATTATCTATGCTCGTGAAGAGGCTGAAAAACGGCAAAATGACTACCTGGGAACAGAGCATCTGCTCCTCGGTCTGCTGAGAGAAGAAGAGAGTCTCCCCATGGTGATCCTTAAGAAGATGGGCCTTTCTTCAGAAGAGTTGCGGATGGAAGTTGAGAGAAACCTGCCCACTGGTTCTAATATTCTGACCTTTGGCGACATCCCCTTTACACCCAGGGCCAAAAAGGTCCTTGAACTTGCTGTTGAAGAGGCAAGATTGCTTGGCCACAGCTATATTGGAAGTGAGCATCTGCTTATCGGATTAATCAGGGAAGATGCAGGTATTGCGGGTAAGATCTTAAGGAGCCTTGGGGCAAATCTCCTCGGGGTCAGGCAGCTTGCAATTAATCTTTCGATGCGTAAAGTACAGTCCGGAGGCAAAGAGAAGAAAACCCACACACCTGCCCTTGATGAGTTCGGCAGAGATATTACCCAGCTCGCACGTGATGGGAAGCTTGATCCTGTAATTGGAAGAGAGAAGGAGATCGAAAGGGTCCTTCAGATATTAGGCAGGAGGGTCAAGAACAACCCGGTAATTATCGGCGAATCAGGAGTGGGCAAGACCGCGATTGTTGAGGGCCTTGCACAGAGAATAGTTGCGGAAGAGATACCGGAAAATCTTCTTGAGAAGAGAATTGTAAGTCTTGATCTTGGCGCCCTTATCGCAGGCACTAAATACAGGGGACAGTTTGAGGAAAGACTCAAACTCGTAATGAAGGAGATCGTCCAGTCTGACAATGTAATCCTGTTTATAGACGAATTGCATACTCTTGTAGGTGCTGGGGCAGCCGAAGGGTCTATTGATGCATCAAATATGCTGAAGCCGGCGCTCTCCAGGGGTGAAATTCAATGTATCGGAGCTACTACACCCGACGAGTTCAGGAAACATATTGAGAAAGACGGTGCGTTTGAAAGACGGTTCCAGCCCATATACCTGCAGCCGCCTACGCTGGAGGAAAGTGTTCAGATTCTTGATGGACTGAAGACGAGATATGAGATCCATCACAAAGTCAAAGTAAGTAACGAAGCTATTAAAGCATGTGTTTCATTGTCTGACCGTTATATAACAGAAAGATATCTGCCTGACAAGGCCATAGATGTTATGGATGAGACCGGGGCGAGGATAAAACTGAAGAGGTTCACTATGCCTCCTGAACTTCGGGAACTGGAGAAAGAGCTTAAGCGACTTCAGAAAGAAAAGAACCTTTACGTCAAGCTCCATGATTTTGAGAAGGGAGCATCTGTAAAAAACGAAGAGGACCGGGTCCGGAAGCTCTATGAGAACCTGAATAAAAAATGGCGTGAAAACCAGCAGAAGGAGACACCCCTTGTTCTGGATGATGATGTTGCTTATACTGTTGCTAAGATTACAGGGATTCCTCTGTCAAAGCTCGAGGAGAAAGAGTCAGAAAAGCTGTTACGCATGGAAGATGAACTTCATAACCGGATAGTTGCCCAGGATGAGGCGGTAAAAGCGATTGCGAAAGCAATCAGGAGGTCCCGTGCCGGTTTAAAAGCGAGGAAACGGCCTATCGGATCGTTTTTCTTTCTCGGTCCCACAGGAGTAGGAAAGACTGAACTTGCCAAGGCGCTGACGGAGTTTCTTTTCAATGACGAAAACGCATTAATAAAAATCGACATGTCTGAATACATGGAAAGATTCAATGTTTCAAGGCTGACAGGCGCCCCTCCGGGCTATGTTGGTTATGAAGAAGGGGGGCAGCTCTCTGAGACTGTGCGCAGAAGACCTTATTCAGTAGTTCTTTTCGATGAGATAGAAAAGGCCCATCCTGATGTTTTCAATATTTTACTTCAGGTGCTTGATGAGGGTGTGATTACCGATAATCTGGGCAGAAAGGTTGATTTTAAAAATACGGTAATAATAATGACTTCAAATGTCGGGACTAAATTCATTGAAAATGCCATGCCACTGGGATTTCAGAAGCCATCAACCGGAAGCAATTACCGGAAGATCAAGGATGCTGTGCTCAGCGAACTGAAAGTCAAGTTTAATCCTGAATTTTTAAACAGGATAGATGAAATTGTGGTGTTTCACCAGCTTGAAAAAGAGCACCTGTCAAAAATTGTTAATCTGCTGGTTGATGAGCTCAATAAACAGCTCCTTGATCAGGACCTTGCCATTGAACTTTCTGATGAAGTAGTCGACTGGCTGATTGAAAAGAACTATCAGCCTTCCTACGGAGCCAGACCGATGCGGCGTGCTATACAGAGACATATTGAAGATCCTCTGTCCGAGGAGATACTCAGAGGCAGGTTTAAAGAAGTAAAGAAAGTCAGCGTCATATTAGAGAATGATGCCCCTGCTTTTATTGAAAGCCAGGTCGAGGCGCTCGTTTCTTAAGTTGAGCGGGAAGCCATTCCTCAATATTATTCCATTTGATATTTAGCAGGGTGGTTTTATATTTTAATTTTTCATAAAGATATACCTTTCCATTTACAAGTCGTTCAGCTCGCCCTCCAGGCGGAACCTGCTATTCCATAAAAGGCAAGATTGACTTATTTTCTTAAGTATTATATAGTGTTATGTTTTGCACAACACTATTTTAATATATATTAAGCGAGTAAATAATAACTGATAATGATAATGCCTCAGTCAATGACAGGTTACGGGAAGGGGTCAGCTGGAAATTTCAGGGTGGAAATCCGGTCTTCAAACCACAAAAACCTCGATATAAATATTAATATCCCGTATTATCTCTTTTCCTATGAACCGGAGATAAAAAAAATAATAAAAAAGAGTGTTGAAAGGGGACGTGTGGAAGTATTTGTCCCAAAGCAGGAACTGGACAATATTAAGCTGAAAGTGAATAAAACCCTTGCGAGGGAATATTATAATGCCTTTGTTTCACTGAGAGATGATCTTTCTCTTTCTGACAATATCGGAATCGACCTGCTCGCCTCTCAAAGGGACCTGTTCATGCTGGATGAGCCTGAAATTGATCTGGAAAATTTTTACAGGGCACTGGAAGCAGCATTGGAAGGACTAACAAAAACAAGGGTTGAAGAAGGGACTAACCTTATTCATGATATTTCACAACGACTGGAACTGATCAGGAATTATCTTTCAGGCATTGAACAAAAAAGAGATGAGTTTATAGCGTCCTCAAGAGAAAAGCTTCATGAAAGGCTTAAAGAAATGCTGGGCGACATACAGGTTGACGAGACACGTCTCGTTCAGGAGGTCGCCATTCTGATCGAACGATCTGATATTACAGAAGAAATAGTCAGGTTCAGGAGTCATCTGAAACATTTTTCCGAGGTGATAAAAACAGAGGATTCTGTCGGGAAAAAACTGGATTTTATTGTTCAGGAACTGCGCAGAGAGATAAACACGATAGGGTCAAAAGCACAGCAATTTGAAATTGCCAGTAATGTTGTTGAAGTCAAGCACGAGCTTGAAAAAATAAGGGAACAGATACAAAATTTACAATAGAAACTGAGTTGCATATGTAATAAGGCATTTCTTCAGTTATTATCAGTGCAGGAATTGGTCTGAAGGTCTTGAAACAGAGGCAGGGGAGCATCAGGCAATCTATTTATGAGGTAATATGATGAAAAAATCAGGTCATGGAGTAATACTTATAAATGTCGGGTTCGGCAATGTAGTGTCTGCCTCCCGTGTAATAGCTGTAGTGGCCCCTGGTTCATCACCGATGAAAAGACTGCGTGATGAGGCCAGTGAGAGGGGGAAACTGATTGACGCAACCCAGGGCCGGAAGACGCGGGCCATAATTGTAACAGACAGTGACCACGTGATCCTTTCTGCGCTTCAGGTTGAAACCATTACACAGAGATTTTCTGCAGAATAATAAAGTTAAGTATGGTCAGAAGCAATAATAAAATAAATAAAGGGACATTATTTGTAATCTCTGCTCCCTCAGGCGCGGGGAAAACAACACTATGCCTTAAATTATTAAAGAAGAATCCGGACATTAAACTCTCAGTATCTTTTACTACCAGAAAGCCCAGAAGCAGAGAGACAAATAATGTTGACTATACATTTGTCAGTAAGGCCCGGTTTATGAAAATGATTGATAAAGGGGAGTTTGCTGAATGGGCGACTGTTCATGGAAATCTTTATGGTACGTCAATAAAGAGGCTGAAAGAGTTAAACAGTGCAGGTTATGATATAATACTTGACATTGACACGAACGGTGCCAGGCAGCTGAAGAAAAGATATGAAAATGCTATTTATATTTTTATTCTTCCCCCTTCATTTGAAGTACTTAAAGAAAGGCTTGTAGATCGCCGGACTGACTCCGGGGAAGTGATAGCAAGACGTCTTGATAACGCAAAAAATGAAATTGCGTGTTATAAAGATTATGATTATATTGTAGTAAATGACAGGCTTGACAAGGCGTACAGGGAGCTCGAGAGCATAGTTGTTGCATCAAGACTCAGGATATCAAGAATTGATCCTGATAAGATAAAAAAAACATATAAGATCAAATAGAAAACAGGAGGGTATATGGACATAATTTCATTGCCAATATCATATGACAAAGAAAAAATTGACGGGGCATACAGGCTGGTAGTTGCTTCTGTTAAGAGGGCCAAGTCACTGTCACAGGGGTCTCTTCCGGTTATAGCGTCCAGGGCTCAAAAGATAACTACGCTTGCCATTGAAGAAGTTGCTAGCGGTGCGGTTAAGATTCTGACCGGGGAAGAAGCGGTCAAGGCGAGTGAGGAGGAGAAGAAACTGACTCATAAACGTATGATGGACGAGGCCCAGCAGAAAGAGACTATGCCTGAAGACATGACAGAACTTGAAAAAGACTTAAAGGTATATCTGAGCGAAAAAGGCGAATCTGAACAAAAGAAAACGATTGAGGACATATTTGGGGATAGCTAATCCAAGTGTTCAGAGATCAGAATATCCTGTTAGGTGTTACGGGAAGTATTGCAGCATATAAATCTGTTGACATTGCTCGTCGACTTGTTGAGAACGGGGCCCATGTTAAAGTAGTGATGACAGAGGCCGCGTGCCGTTTTATTACTCCTTATATATTTGAAGCGGTTACCGGCAATCAGGTATACACCGACCTCTTCAAAGATCCGTTCAGCCACATAAATCTGGCAAGAGAAGCACATCTGTTTATTGTTGCTCCAGCAACCGCTAATACCATCAATAAATTTTCGTGCGGAATAGCAGACAATCTCCTGAGTAATCTCTGGCTTGCCTATGAGGGGCCTATAGTTGTCGCCCCTGCAATGAATTTCAGGATGTATAGAAAGCCGGTAGTAAAAAAACATATCAGAGACCTGAGACAATCAGGGGTGCAATTTGTCGGTCCGGTAACAGGCAGTCTTGCCTGCGGTGAAGAAGGTGAGGGCCGCATGGTCGAAGCGGCTGAAGTTGTTGAGGCTGCAGTATCGGCACTGTCAAAGAAGGACTTGACCGGGCAGAATATATTGATAACTGCCGGGCCCACTGTTGAGCCGATAGATCCGGTCAGATATATTTCTAACCGCTCTTCCGGCAAAATGGGATACGCGGTCGCGAAGGCAGCTTACAGACGGGGAGCAGAGGTTACCCTTGTCAGCGGACCTTCAAGTCAGCAACCACCTGCAGGAGTATCTTTTATAAAAGTAGAAAGGGCGTCTGAGATGGCGGCCGAGGTTTTTAAACATTTCAATAAAGCGACATCAGTTATTATGGCAGCGGCCGTAGCTGATTACATGCCTTCAGATGCAGCTAAAGTAAAGCTCAGGAAAGAGGACGAAATCTCTTTGAAATTAAAGAAGAATACTGATATACTGAGTGAGCTTGGAAAGAAAAAAGGCCACAAGGTTCTTGTAGGTTTTGCTGCAGAGTCAGGTAAAGATGTTAAGAGTGCGACAGGTAAATTAAAGGAGAAAAATCTTGATCTGATTATTCTCAATGACATATCCCGTAAAGACGCTGGATTTGATGTTGATACAAATGTGATAACAATAATTAACAACAAAGGGAATATTGCTGAGTATCCGGTCATGAAGAAGATCGAAGTTGCTGATATTATTCTCGACAGGATGCTGGAAATAAGTGCAAAGACATAAAGGCACCTTAGAAAGGGGGCTTATATGAAGATACTGATCATTCACGGACCCAATCTCAATCTCCTTGGCAGAAGAGAAACCGACGTGTATGGGACCAAAACCCTTGACGGAATCAACAAACTTCTCAAGCAGCTTGCAAAGGAGCTGAAGGTTGAGATTGATATCAGGCAATCGAATCATGAGGGCGAGATTGTGGATCTCATTCAGAATTCACAACATTACTCATGCCTCGTGATTAATCCGGCTGCCTATACTCACACAAGCGTGGCTATCAGGGATGCAATAGCAGCTGTTGAGATACCGGCAGTTGAGATCCATCTATCCAATATTTATAAACGAGAAGAGTTCAGACATAAATCACTTATTTCGCCCGTGGCATCCGGTCAGATTTCCGGGTTTGGACCGGAAAGCTACCTTCTTGGTTTGAGGGCAGCTGTCTCGATCGCAACAAATGCAAAAAAAGGCACTTCTTAGAAAACTGCTGCATAAGCACAAAATTGAAGGAATCCTGATTACCGATCTTGCCAACGTGAGATATCTTACGGGCTTTACGGGTTCCTCCGGGTTTGCTGTCATAACTGCCAGGCATGCTATTCTGGCAACCGATTTCCGTTACCAGGAACAGGTCAGGCAGGAGGTTAAGGGCTGGAGCATTAAAATTGAACGTACCGAAAGAAGTAAAGAAATAAAAGATATATGCGAAGTGTACAACATAAGAAGGCTTGGTTTTGAGGACCATAATATTACATATGGTTTTTACGGGAAGCTGATAAAGAGGAGGATATCACTCAAACCACTGACGAATGCTGTCGAGTCTCTTCGCATTATAAAATCTCCTGCAGAACTCTCTTATATAAAAGCTTCTGTCAAGAGGGCAGAGACGGCATTCAGGAAGCTGATTCCGTTTATTAAGGCAGGTACGACTGAGCGGAAACTTGCCTTAAAACTTGAGGAGTTACTTAAACTTGAAGGTTGCAAAAGATTGCCCTTTGAAGTTATAGTAGCTGCTGGTTTCAGGTCTGCCCTTCCTCATGCCAAACCTTCCGACAGGAGAATAAAAAAGGGGGACCTTATCGTATTTGACTGGGGAGGCGAATTTGAGGGATATTTTTCAGACATGACAAGAACAGTGCTCATAAGAGGAGTCGATATTTCTAAACAGAAAGAAATATATCACAAGGTCCTTGAGGCGCAGAAAAGGGCTATCGAGGCGGTCAGTGCCGGAATCGGGGCATCTGTGGTTGATGCTGCTGCAAGGGACTATATAAAGCAGCAGGGATATGATGAATACTTCGGGCATGGCACCGGTCACGGGGTGGGACTTGCAGTTCATGAAAAGCCTGTAGTATCATGGCGTAGTAAAGATACCATTGAGGAAGACATGATATTTACCATTGAACCCGGTATATACCTGCCCGGGTTCGGGGGAGTCAGGATAGAAGATATGATAGCAGTAAGAAAAAACAGGGCGGAGGTATTAACTTCTCTGCCCAAAAAATTGAAAATAATTGAGGTCTGATGGATGATATCTACAAGTGATTTCAGAAAGGGCATTAAGATTGAATATAAAGGTGCGCCGCATGAAATAATTGACTACCAGCATCATAAAATGGGAAGAGGCGGCGCGATAATCAGGACAAAACTGAAAAACCTGATCACCGGCAGTATCTTTGATGATTCATTCAAGGGTGGAGAGAAGTTCAGTTCCCCTAACCTGGAAGAACGGACCATGCAGTATCTTTATAACGATGATGATCATTTCCATTTTATGGACAACGAAAATTATGAACAGACACCGTTGACCAGGGACCAGTTAGGGGAGGCCAGGAAGTTTCTTAAAGAAAATATGGAAGTTAAGATATTGTTTTACAGCGGTTCACCGATAGCAGTAGAAGTCCCCATGTTTGTTGAGTTGGCAATAGTTAAAACCGACCCCGGATTCAAGGGAGATACTGCCAGCGGAGGCAGTAAACCAGCGACTCTGGAGTCAGGAATTACCGTTAAAGTGCCTTTCCACCTGAACGAAGGTGACATAATCAGGATTGACACCAGAACATCTGAATATATTGAAAGGGTCAAATAACCATCAAGTCATACGCTATAAGCTTAAGACAAAAATAAACTCAGATTGAAAACGGGGAATATTATGGAACTAGATGAAATAAAAAATTTAATAGAACTGTTACAGAATACTGATGTTACAGAGCTGCAGATTGAAAGAGACGGGGCCAAGCTGAAGATCAAAAGAGAAAAGTTTTTTCCGTCGTTTGAAACTTCACCTTCTGCAGTAAAGACTGCTGCTGAGGAAGTAATCATAACAAAAGAGAGTCCTGCTGAAGAACCGAAATATGCGACTATTACTTCCCCTATTGTAGGCATATTTCACAGGGCGCCATCACCTGAAGCCCCTCCTTTTGTTGAAGTAGGCAGTCCGGTCAGGAAAGGGCAGGTACTGTGCATAATCGAAGCTATGAAGTTAATGAATGAAATTGAGAGCGACACAGACGGTACTATACTTCAGATTCTCATTGAGAACGGACATTCAGTGGAATACGGTGAACCTCTTTTCCGGATAGAACCTGCATCATGAGTTTATTTAAAAAGATTCTTATAGCCAACAGGGGTGAAATAGCACTGCGAATTATTCGGGCATGTAGAGAGCTCGGTATCAAGAGCGTTGTTGTATATTCGGACATAGATAAGAGTACCCTGCCTGTCAGACTTGCTGATGAAGCGATTTGTATAGGTCCTGCTTCTGCAGCACAGAGCTATTTGAACATCCCCGCAATAATCAGCGCAGCAGAGATAACTGATTCTGAGGCAATACATCCCGGATACGGTTTTCTTGCTGAGAACTCCCATTTTGTGGAGGCCTGCAGGGCCTCAAGAATAACCTTTATTGGTCCATCAGCAGAAAATATTCGTGTCGGGGGAGACAAGTCTATGGCCCGAAAGCTTATGAAAAGAAAAGGCATCCCGGTAGTCCCCGGCAGTGAAACCCCTGTTTTGAACGATGAAGATGCCATGAAGGTATCCAGGACTATAGGGTTTCCGGTCATCTTCAAGGCATCAGCAGGTGGCGGTGGCAAAGGCATGAGGATTGTTCAGGAGGAAAAAGATTTACCCCAGATGTATTACATGGCCCAGAAGGAGGCACTGGCAGCCTTTGCTAACGGAGACCTTTATGTAGAGAAATACATCCCTGATATGAGGCATATAGAAGTCCAGGTCCTTGCTGACAACAAAGGAAATATGATCCATCTTGGGGAAAGGGACTGTTCTATACAGAGGAGACACCAGAAGCTTCTCGAAGAAGCGCCATATATGCTTGCTGATTCCAAGTTCAGAAAAAAAATCGGAGAGCTTGCGATAAAAGCGGCAAAGGCCTTTAAATACAGAAATGCCGGCACAATAGAATTTATTCTCGCCAACGATGGACAGATTTATTTTATGGAGATTAATACAAGAATTCAGGTTGAACACCCTGTCACAGAGATGGTCACCGGAGTAGACATTGTTAAGGAGCAGATTAGTCTTGCTGCAGGAGAGCCGCTGTCTCTGAGGCAGCAGGACATTAAATTCTCGGGACACAGTATCGAATGCAGGATAAATGCCGAGGACCCTGAAAGATTTATCCCGTCTCCCGGAAAGATTTCTTTGTTCATACCTCCGGGTGGAAGAGGCATAAGGACCGACACAGCCGCTTATTCCGGATGGACAGTGCCGGCTCACTATGATTCACTCATCGCAAAATTGATAGTCCATGGAAAGGACAGGAAAGAGGCCATTATCAAGATGAAGAGGGCATTAAACGAGTTTATTGTAGACGGAATAAAAACAACAATTCCGTTCTTCCTTAAAATCCTTGATGACCCTGATTTTGTAAAAGGTAACATCAATACGCATTTTCTTGAGAGGAAGAAAAACAGCAACCAATCCTGAATACTTAAACAGGATAAAGTGCTTTTTTTATGACGGCATGTTTTCCGATTACAGGCCAAGTATATGAGCACGATATTTAAGCCCCCCCCCTTGTACCTTCTTACTGACGCCCGAATTGCAGGCATGTCACATATTCAGATCGTTCGCAGTGCAATAGATGCAGGGATCAAAACAATACAGTTGAGAGAAAAGAATCTACCCAAAAGGGAAATTTATAATTTAGCAATTAGCATCAGGAAAATTACTAGCAAGCACAATATAGTGTTCATTGTAAATGATTATGTGGATATTGCTGTGGCTGTGAATGCTGATGGAGTTCATCTGGGACAGGAAGACATGTCTGTAGAGGAAGCAAGAAAAATAATTGGTAAAGACATGTTGATCGGCATCTCAACTCACACTCTATATCAGGCAGCTAAGGCACAGGGTGCCGGGGCTGACTATATTGGCTTTGGCCCCATGTTTCATACAATGACAAAAGATGCCGGAAAACCTAGGGGAATTACAACGTTAAGACGGATCAGAAATCATGTTCACATACCAATAGTTGCAATCGGAGGCATAACGTGGGACAATGTAAATAAAGTATTGGGTGCCGGGGCGGATGCAGCTGCTTTAGCTTCGGGGATATTAACTGGTGATATGAAGACAAATGTCATGAAATGTGTGCAAGCAATTAGTTGATGGGCGTTTGTTAAAGATATGTTTAATTTCTTTTAACCATATATCCGTTCACGATACGTAACTATTCTCCGTTTTGATGAATTAGAGGTAAATCATTCATGAGTGTAATGGCGGTTAAATCAGTTTTATTTTTATTCTCCCTGTCTCTCCTTGGTTTCATCCAATATCTGTTTGCAGATAACGTACATGCTGATCCTGATAAAACAATTGAAAAAAGATTAAGTATGGTTGAAGAACAGATTGCAGGACGAGGCATTAAAGACCGGCGCGTTCTTGATGCAATGCTGAAAATCCCCAGGCATCTATTTGTAGATAGTTCTCTGAAAGAAAGGGCTTATGGAGACCATCCACTGCCAATTGGTGAAGGTCAGACGATTTCTCAGCCTTATGTTGTTGCCTGGATGACAGAGGCCTTAAACCTGAAACCCTCTGACAGGGTCCTGGAAATCGGAACAGGGTCCGGATATCAGGCTGCTGTCCTCGCAGAGATCGTCAGTCAGGTTTATACAGTTGAAATCAGAAAAGGGCTTAAAGAAACAGCAGATAAACTGCTTGATAAACTTGGATACAAAAATATAAAAACGAAATATGGTGACGGCTACTATGGGTGGGAGGAGTATGCACCGTTTGATGCAATCATTATTACAGCGTCTGCAAATCACATACCTCCGCCGCTGATCAAACAATTGAAGGAAGGAGGAAGATTAATTATTCCACTTGGCAGCACTCTATACTATCAAACACTGAGTCTTGTCACAAAAAACAATAAAGAACTTAATGTCGAACAGATGGGAGGAGTCGCTTTTGTGCCCATGACAGGGGAGGTAAAGAGGAAATAATATCAATTCAGACCTTGACAACAAATATATTTAATTTGTGCTATAGTATTATAACTTTTAAAGTTGGATGAGCCTCACAGCTTTAAAGTCTGCGAGGCATTTTTTATTTATGGAGAGGTAAACACATGGGAAAGAAGTTATATGTGGGCAGCATTTCATTTAATGCATCAGAAGAGGATCTTGTCAAACTCTTCTCAACAATCGGAGAAGTTGAGTCGGCCAAGATAATAACTGATGCAAATACCGGCCAGTCAAAGGGGTTTGCTTTTATAGAAATGGCATCAGAAGATGACGCCAAGAAGGCTATTACCGACCTGAATGGATCATCATTTATGGAAAGAACAATAGTGGTTAATGAAGCGCGTCCCAAACCGCCGAGAGAAAAAAGGGACTTTGGAGGCGGCAGAGGTGGTTATGACAGGGGCAGAGGCGGAGCAGGTGGTTATGGAAATAGCAAGGGCAGAGGCAGTGCAGGTCCTGGCAGAAGAGGGAGAAGATAGAATATTTTGGAAATTAAAGTCAAAGGGAATAATATAGAAAAAGCAATAAGGGATCTTAAGCTGCGGCTTCAGAAAGAGGGGATATTCAAGGAACTGAAGAACCGAAGGTATTATGAGAAACCCTCAGTTAAAGAGAAACGAAAAAGAATTGAAGCCCGCAAAAAAAGGATGAAGGCTTTTAAATTTAATAAATCTTTTTAATATTCGGACGAACGATTGATAAAGGTTTACTTGGAACGTTTCTTTTTGCTGTATTTAATATTGATTTCATAAGAGATTTTTGCGTGGTCAGATGGTTTCCCCCCGTTTTTCCCCTTACAAACCATTTCTCCCTTAAATGTCTTTTTAAGCTGCTTGATATTTTTTGCAATTAAAGAAGTCAGGTCAAAGCCGCCGCCTTCACACCCTTTAATCATACATTCCATTTTGAAGAAGGCATAACTGGAAGGAAAGACATTGACTGTGCGCTGCATAAGAATCGGATTTTCCGCATTATGAAAGTAGGTCATTTGAATGACAATACCCTCAACATTCGGAAAAAGATCAGAAACTACACCTGCGTCCAGTTTGTTCTGTTTTTTAATCTCCATTTTTTTTAGATGGTCTTGTCTTTGAATCATATTCTCCTTAGATTAAAATGTGTCTGTTAAAACGGATGGACTATTAAATTTCCAGGAATTCTGTGTTAAATGATACAAATACAGATAAAACTTTTAATATAATAACATTTTTATTAATAATTTCCAATTTATCAGCTGTTTAAGGTAATGTCAATCATTTTGTGTAAATTCCTTTAAGGGCTTCTTACCCCATTGTTCGTTTAGGTGACTTAGCACTGCATAGACGATTCTTTCGATACTC
>QZIL01000089.1 GCA_003599025.1 Nitrospiraceae bacterium
TCTCCTTTTAGCTGCATGTTTTTTCGGTAACATGCATTATGAGTCAACGATACCCTTTCAGGTTTCCTTACGGTAACATTTTATTTGAGTCAATTCGCCCCCCTTACTGTCCTTGAATTAAAACTTCAAACCATGTCATAATTGCCTTTATTTAAATTTGCGGTATATTACCTTAATATAAAAACAAATGTATATTTCTCTTTTGTTATTCAGCAAGGAATCCCTTATATGAAAAAGACATTGCGCATCATATGTTTCATGATTGCAGTCCTATCGTGTTTCATCCCGGACAGTTACGCGGCTTCCGGCCCGGTCCTGCTTGACCGGATTGTCGCTACGGTGAATGATGAGATAATAACCTGGAGCGAACTGATGAATGTGATTGTAATTGACGGGAGGCAGTTGCTGACCGGATTAACCGGAGAGCAGAGGGACAATAAAATCAGGGAGGCTGAACGGCCTGTGCTTAACAGCCTGATAGAGATGAAGCTTCAGCTCCAGGAGGCCCGCAGGATGAACCTCGAAGTGAACCCTTCTGAAATAGACGGCGCCATCGCAGATATCATGGCCAAATACAGTCTTACAGAGGAAACGCTTAAGGAGTCATTAAAGGCCGAGGGCCTCGCTCCGGAGGACTACAGGGCAAGGCTGGCGGACCAGATCCTTTTACAGAAGGTGATAAATTATGTGGTCAGAAATAATATTGTTGTTTCAGACAAAGAAATAGAGAAGTACTATAAGGACCATCCAGGTGAATTTGACGGCGGTGAAAAGATCAGGATAAGCCAGATATTTTTTGCCATGCCCCGGGAGAGCTCCCGAAAAGAGGAGATGGAGATGAAGGCCCGGGATATTGTGCAGAGGATCAGCAGTGGTGAAGATTTTGCGAAACTGGCCGCAGAATATTCCGAGGACCCCAGCAGGGCCTATGGAGGAGATCTGGGTTACATCAGCCGCGGCAGCGCCTTAAAAGAGATCGAAGATGCTGCTGAGGCCCTCAGAAAGGGTGAGGTGAGCAGCCCCTTCTGGAGTCAGGCAGGTCTTCATATAATAAAGATTGAAGACAGGATGGAAGGCGGAGGCATTGATAAGGTCAGGAACAGAATCAGAGAGGCCCTGCAGCAGAAGTCTTTTGAGGCCGGATACCGTGAATGGAAGGCGGGCCTGAGAGAAAAGGCGTTTATAGAAATAAAATTGTAAATTTGCAGGGGTATGGCTCTCTGTGCCCCTGTTTTTCATAAGGAGCCAAAATATGTTAGAGGACAATGTAAAAATCGGCCTTACCTTTGATGATGTACTTTTATTGCCTGACAAATCGGACATACTTCCGGGGGATGTTGATGTAAGCACACAGCTTACGAAAAACATCAGGATAAATGTGCCCATTATAAGCGCTGCGATGGACACCGTTACAGAAGCCAAGCTCGCCATTGCCATAGCAAGGGAAGGGGGCATGGGCATTATTCACCGGGCCATGTCGATAGCTGAGCAGGTCGTGGAAGTGGACAAGGTGAAAAAATCGGAAAGCGGTATGATCGTAGACCCTATAACATTGCAGCCGGATGAGAAGATCTCCAAGGCACTCGCCATTATGGAAAAATACAGGATATCAGGCGTCCCGATTACCAAGGGGAAGAAACTGGTCGGCATTTTAACAAACAGGGACCTGAAGTTTGAAACTAACTTTCAGAAAAAGGCCTCGGAAGTAATGACCAGAAAGGGCCTTATTACTGCCCGTGTGGGCATTACGCTTGATGAAGCCAAGGAGATATTGCATAAACACAAGATTGAAAAACTGCCGATAGTGGACAAAAAGATGACCCTGATGGGGCTTATAACCATAAAGGACATTGAAAAGAAAGAGAAGTATCCCAATGCCTGCAAGGACACTTTTGGAAGGCTCAGGGTCGGAGGCGCGATCGGTGTAGGCGCTGATGCTATCCATCGAGCTGCAGCCTTGATCAAGGCTGGGGTTGACCTTATCGCGATTGATACTGCACACGGTCATTCCAGAAGGGTCATCTCCACGGTCAGGGACCTGAGGAGCAAATTCCCCGAGATCGAAATCATTGCAGGGAACGTGGCCACCGGAGAAGCTACAAAGGACCTGATCGAGGCAGGTGCAAGCGCCGTCAAGATCGGTGTAGGCCCGGGTTCCATATGCACGACAAGGATCATAGCCGGCGCCGGGGTACCCCAGCTTACAGCAATCAAAGAGTGCTCTGAGGTCGCTGAAGCGCTCGGTATCCCTGTTATTGCCGATGGCGGTATCAAGTTTTCCGGAGACGTAACCAAGGCCATTGCTGCTGGCGCAAACTCTGTTATGATAGGGGGCCTGTTTGCAGGCACGGACGAGAGTCCCGGGGAGCATATGCTTTATCAGGGAAGGACGTACAAGGTATACAGAGGGATGGGCTCATTGGGTGCAATGCAGGCCGGAAGCAAGGACAGATATGCCCAGGAAAAGGTCGAAAGCAAGAAGCTGGTACCTGAAGGCGTTGAAGGCAGGGTACCTTATAAAGGCCCGCTTGCCTCGAGCATCCATCAGCTTGTCGGCGGCCTGAGGTCCGGCATGGGTTATTGCGGGTGCAAAACTATTGCTGAGCTCCGCAAAAAGTCGAGGTTCATAAGGATAACTCCTGCTGGTTTAAAAGAGAGCCACGTTCATGATGTTACTGTTACCAAAGAGGCGCCGAACTACAGTCTGGATTAGATTGATATATTTTTTACCTCTTTTGGGAAGGGGTCTGCCAAAGCAAGTCTTAAACAAGGTTATGCTTATCAATGAAAGTCCTTGAGCAAGTCCGTCAACAGTTAACATCGGGGCAGTTCGAATTTACCCGGCATGCTTTCAAACGCGCAATCGAACGCAATATCAGTGAACTTGAGATACGCGAAATCGGGAATAATGTTAAAATTATTGAAGAGTATCCTGATGATAAATATTCGCCGAGCTGCTTGTTGTTAGGGTTTACTCAAAACAAACGTCCTTTGCACCTGCAGGTATCAGTAGAGGACTCTGAAATTTTAAAGATCATCACTATTTACGAACCAGACGAGGAGCGATGGACTGGCTTTGAGAAAAGGAGGTAAATATGTTTCATTGCCATGCATGCGGCTTTACAGAAGCAAAAGAAGGATTTGTAAATGAGGTCTTTCAGATTGACGACAAACCTGTTCTGGTTGAACATATCCCTGCAACAGTCTGCTCAAGATGCAGCGAACCTGTTTTTAGCAGAGAGACTACCGAGAAGATTCGCCGGATGGTACATGGAGAGGCAAAGCCTGAAAAGACCATCAGTATGGACGTCTTCGCCTTTGTTTAGGGGAAATAGTAGAAAAGATGTTCAATCTCCCTTTCATTACCGTACTATTTACCTAAACAGGTAAATCAATTTGAAAAGTTATTCTGAAATATTCTGCTAAAATATTTTGCAGATTAGCCCCCAGATTCCCTTTCGGTTTAAATTGACAGCTGTCTGAATGTGAATGACAGCGTCCGGAAGTTAATCAATCACTGGGCCGGCATGAAATGTTCTTGAAAACTTAGTATACTATTAAGCCTTAACCATTAATAAATTCAAAATTAAAAGAGAAAAAGATATGGACTTCAAAGAAAAAATACTCGTACTCGATTTCGGTTCCCAGTATACCCAGCTTATTGCGAGGCGAATCAGGGAGCAGAAGGTTTATTCAGAAATACTTCCCTTTAACGTCACTATTGATCGGATAAGGGAATTTGACCCGAAGGGGATAATACTGTCTGGAGGGCCTTCGAGTGTTTATGATAAGGATGCGCCTCTGCCGGACAAAGAGATATTCAGCCTTGGAATTCCGGTGCTCGGCATATGTTACGGCATGCAGCTTATGGCCCACACGCTTGGCGGCAAAGTAGCAAAGTCTGCGAAGAGGGAGTACGGCCGGGCGGAACTTATCATTGATGATGATTCAGATTTGCTTAAAGGGATGGCAGAGAAGAAAAGAAAAGTCACCCCACCCATCCTCCCCTTACTAAGGGGGGGAGCAGGGGGGGTTGTCGTCTGGATGTCTCATGGCGACAGAATCGAAAAATATCCGAAGGGATTCACCCCGATTGCGCATACCGCTAATTCTCCGGTCGCTGCCATGGCTGACAAGGAGAGAAAATTCTACGCACTCCAGTTTCATCCCGAAGTGGTGCATACGGAAAACGGAACGAAGATTTTAAAGAACTTTGTGTTTGATATCTGTAAATGCAGGCCCAAATGGACCATGCACTCTTTTATCGAGACGACTGCACAGGAGATCAGGGCAAAGGTCGGCAAGGATAATGTTGTCTGCGCCATAAGCGGCGGCGTTGATTCCGCGGTCGCCGCTGTCCTTATCAATAAGGCGATCGGCAGACAGCTAACCTGCATCTTTGTGGACAACGGCGTATTGAGAAAGGGCGAGGCAAAGAAGGTTGAGGAAACACTGAAAAAACACTTCCATATGAATATTGTCTGCGTGGACGCATCTCAGAGGTTCCTGAAAAAGCTGAGCAGGGTTTCTGACCCTGAGAGGAAGAGGAAGATCATTGGTAACGAGTTCATCAGGGTCTTTGAGGAAGAGGCAAAAAAGCTCAAAGGCGTCAAGTATCTTGCACAGGGCACACTATATCCTGATGTCATTGAGAGCGTGTCTTTCAAGGGACCGTCAGCCATGATCAAGAGTCACCATAACGTCGGCGGTCTGCTGAAGAACATGAAGCTGAAACTCGTTGAACCTCTGAGAGAGCTTTTCAAGGACGAGGTAAGGGTCCTTGGCAGGGAGATGGGCATGCCTGAGGAAATTATCGGACGCCACCCCTTCCCCGGGCCGGGCCTGGCGATCAGGATAATCGACAGAGTCACCCCTGAGAGGGCCGACATTCTGCGCAAGGCGGACGCGATAGTGCTTGAAGAGATAAAGAAGGCAGGCCTTTATCATGAAATCTGGCAGGCCTTCGCAGTGCTTCTCCCCATAAAGACCGTCGGTGTGATGGGTGATGAAAGAACATATGAAAACGTCATTGCAGTGCGCGCGGTAAAGAGCGTTGACGGTATGACTGCTGACTGGGCAAAGATTCCCTATGATGTCCTCGGCATTATCTCAAACAGGATCATCAACGAGGTTAAGGGCGTCAACAGGGTTGTATACGATATAAGTTCAAAGCCACCGAGCACAATAGAATGGGAGTAGGGGGTTTGATTTATCAAATCCTGTCAGTTTGTCATTCCCGTGAACAGACTATGTCACAATAGTCATTCCGGCCTTAGTGCCGGAATCTATGCCTTTTGAAAGTGCCTGGAATAGCGGGATTCCTGCATTCGCAGGAATGACACAAAGCGGATATTACGGAATTGTGACACAGTCTGGAAAACGGGAATCCAGTTTTTCAAGAAATAATCTGGATTCCCCCGGCTTACGACCTGCCGGGGCAGGCTTGTCAGGCCCGGAATGACGACGAGACGGTATAGAGAAACAAAATAATAAATTATGGAAGAGCGGATACAGAAGATAATAGCAAAATGCGGCATTGCCTCAAGAAGGAAGGCAGAGGAGATGATCCTCGAAGGACTTGTGCGGGTCAATGGGGTGCCTGCTACACTCGGCATGAAGGCCGATCTTGAGAGGGACCATATCAAGGTCAGGGGCAAGCTTATCGGGGCTGTCCAGAACAAGGTCTATCTGGCATTTAACAAACCGGTCCAATGCCTTACTGCTACTAATGATGAAGAAGGCAGGCCCACGGTTATGGACTATTTAAGGCGCATAAAAACACAGGTGTTCCCTGTCGGCAGGCTTGATTTTAATTCAGAAGGCCTTCTTATCCTGACAAATGACGGGGAGCTCGCCAATGCAATCCTTCATCCGAAAAACAAAATCCCCAAGACATACCGCGTAAAGGTTGACGGCTTTCCTGACAACGAAGACATTATGAAACTGGAAAGGGGAATCCTGCTCGATGATGGCATAACTGCACCGGCAAAGGTAAAGCTGGTAAAGAAACTGAAGGCAAATTCCTGGATGGACATTATTATATATGAAGGAAGAAAGAGGCAGGTCAGGAGGATGTTCGAGCGCATCGGCCATTCTGTTTCAAAGCTTGTACGCCTCAGGATAAACGGCCTTTCGCTGGGAGACCTCAAGCCCGGGGAATATCGTTATCTTACTGCAGAGGAAGTTGATAAATTAAAAAAGGAAGTGCTGTTACGTCATTGATTCACCCCCGTGTTATCTATCAAAACTGAGCTTATCTTCCCTGTCGTTTTTTTATATCCCGGTATTTTTCGTATGCTTTGCAGAGGACAACTGCACTCCGGAAGAAAAAGGGGAGTAAACATTGTTATAGTGTACCATATTATGGTACACTATATTTGTTATGAGAATATCACTCGAAGTAATTAAAGATAAATGCCGTCAGCAGAATATTACGCTCTCAGAACTGCTTAAGCAGGCAGGGGTAAGCCGCAACGCGTTTTATACATTAGCGCGTGTGGATTATGTCCTGCCCAAATCTATAAGAGCTATTGCGGAGAGACTGAGCATATCTCCTTCAGAATTGCTTACCGAAGATAATAAAGAGATGGAGAAGATGAAGCTTTTATTAAATAAAGCAGATCATTTAACCAGTAAATACAAAAATATCGATCCGGACAATATCAGGCACACGTTATTATTACTGCAAGAACCGCCAATTGAACGTTTAAGGAGGGCCTTGACCCGTGGTCAAAAATCTTATATTCACCGGGAATGAAGTCCGCTTTCTACGCGAACTGGTCCGTAATAAGGTTGATTTCATGATAATAGGCCTGTCAGCAGCCGCTTTACAGGGTGCGCCGGTTGTTACCCAGGATATTGATCTCTGGTTTGCAGATCTGGCCGCCCCTCAATTAACTAAAGCCTTAAATAAAGTAAAATCCATTTATGTCCCTCCGATGGGAAACAACCCCCCCATGTTTGCCGGGGATGACGTTAAGCTTTTTGACATTGTAACGCATGTACATGGTTTGGGCGAATATGCCCAGATCAAGAAACAGGCGATAAAAATATCACTGGGTGATTTTAAAGTACCGGTTCTGCCGCTTGAGCTGATTATTAAAAGCAAACAGGCGGCCGGCCGTACAAAAGATAAGCTGGTGCTGCCTGTGCTAAAAGATGCGTTGAAGGCAATAAAATCAGAACAGCATTAATTCCGGGGCCTGCTTAATTTCTCACATGTTTCATAATCGTTATGACCGGTGGCAACTCTGCCATTTTGCCTAGATATCAACAATCATGGCTATTGTAGCAAAGACACAGTATTTATGATAATATTAAGGTCATTTTATAAGTCAGGAGTCGTAGCTGTTCGATTCATAATTCAGATCAAGGTGAAGAAAAACAAATGAGAACACATGCATGCGGTGAAGTTGGCGTAAAAGATACCGGCTCAACAATAAAGATATCGGGCTGGACAAATAAATGGCGCGACCACGGAGGGGTTGTCTTTATCGACCTCAGGGACCGCAGCGGGATAGTGCAGGTGGTCTTCAGCCCTGAAATCGATGCAGAGCTGCATAAGGCTGCGCACAGGATCAGAAATGAATTTGTCATTCAGGTGGAAGGGGAAGTAAGGCACAGGCCCGAAGGCACGGTCAATCCCGCGATCCCTACCGGAGAGGTTGAGGTGGTGGCGAAGAAACTCACGGTGCTTAATGAGTGCAAGGCGCTTCCTTTCATGGTGGATGATGACACTGATGCCTCTGAAAGCCTCAGGTACAGGCACAGGTACCTTGACCTCAGGAGGCCTGTGATACAGAAAAACCTTATTGTCAGGCACAAGGCTGCAAGGGCCTTCCGTGAGTACCTTGACTCGAAGGGCTTTTTAGAGATAGAGACCCCCATGCTTACAAAGAGCACGCCTGAGGGTGCGCGCGATTACCTGGTGCCGAGCCGGACGAACCCCGGGCATTTTTTTGCACTGCCCCAGTCCCCCCAGATATTCAAGCAGATACTCATGGTGTCAGGGCTTGAAAAGTACTACCAGATAGTAAAGTGTTTCCGTGATGAAGACCTCAGGGCGGACAGGCAGCCTGAATTCACCCAGGTGGACCTTGAGATGTCCTTTATTAAAAGGGACGATATCATGGCGCTTATTGAAGACATGATTAAAAAGTCATTCAGAGACGCCATCGGCATGGAGATAACCGAACAGTTCCCGAGACTTACGTATCGTGATGCGATGGACCGGTACGGCTGCGACAAGCCTGACCTGAGGTTCGGGCTGGAGCTGAAAAACGTCAGCGATATTGTGAAGGACTCATCATTTAAAGTATTCCTTGATACCTTATCAAAAGGCGGTATAATAAAAGGTCTCAACGCAAAAGGTCTGGCAGGCTACTCCAGAAAGGACCTGGATGACCTTACCAGAGAGGTGCAGGGCTTTGGGGCAAAGGGCATGGCATGGATGAAGGTCAAGGGGACCGTTGAATCGCCGATCGCGAAATTTTTCACTGAAGAGACATTAAAAGCGCTCGTGGAAATATTTAAAGCAGAAGAAGGCGATCTGCTGCTCTTTGTAGCCGATAAGGAAAACGTTGCCAATGACTGCCTTTCAAGGCTCAGAAATGAGATGGGGAAAAGGCTCAACCTTATAAAAGATGGAGTATACAGATTTGCATGGATTACGGACTTCCCTCTTTTTGAATGGAATGAGGATGAAAAAAGGTTCGAGGCCATGCACCATCCGTTTACAAGCCCGATGGAAGAGGACATTGAAAAGTTTCTGTCTGTTGAGACTTCCGCGCTTCCGGGCTTCCGCGCTTCCGAACTTTCTTCAGTTAGGGCACAGGCCTACGACATCGTGTTGAACGGTTACGAAATTGGCGGGGGCAGCATACGTATCCACAAGAAGGAAGTGCAGGACAGGATGTTTCAGCTCTTAAATATTGGTCCGGAAGAAGCTACTGAAAAGTTCGGCTTTCTCCTTGAAGCCCTCGAATACGGCGCCCCACCTCACGGAGGCATTGCCCTCGGCCTTGACCGGCTTGTGATGATCATGGCCGGGGCCAGTTCGATAAGGGATGTTATCGCCTTTCCAAAGACTCAAAAAGCGGTCTGCCCGCTCAGCAATGCACCATCCACAGTAGATCAAAAACAGCTGAAAGAGCTCGGGATTAAACTGGATATAATCGAGTAGAGGCAGATTATCAGCCAGGTCTTGTGCCCTGCATAAGAACCACGATACATTTATGGGGCCAATAAACCTCCTTTTACATCCTCCTGTCAGCAGCTTGTAGTAACCGGCAATTGTTGTTATTATTTAACATTTTGAATGTACAGAAAATTCTCGATAAAATCAGAAAAACAGGGTCACCGCTTAAAAGACAGCTTTTGACTGCGGCGCTTATAAGCGGCCTGCTTGAAGAAAAGGGAAAAGAGGTCCCTACAATCATCGGGGGATGCGCTCTCTCTTACTATTCGAGAGAGGTTTATTTTACAGCTGATATAGTTTTGGCCTATGCCGACAGGGCGGCCCTTGATGAAGTTTTAAAGACTATCGGTTTTAATAAAGAAGGAAGGTACTGGATAAGTGAGGATTTAAAACTTGCCGTAGAAGCGCCTTCATCGGCCCTGATTGGCGAAGACTCCCCTGTTGAAATTGTTGAAATTGACGAGGGACTGCAGTGTAAAATTATTGGCATTGAAGACCTGATCATAGACCGCCTGAATGCATGCAAGAACTGGAAATATGAAACTGACTGCGAGATGGTTTATCTTCTTGTGCGGAAATATTTCGGAGAACTGGACTGGGCGTACCTCGAAAAAAAGGCTGCTGAACCGGATAATAATACTGCTTCTGAATTGCGGGAGATAAAAAAAGAGGCTGAAAAATGAAAGCGAAAAAAACCAGGTACAGAGATGAATCCCCTGCCGGGTTACTTGTTTTGCGTGAAACGCTCGGTTTAAAAAGGTACAGAAAAATGGCAAGAAGGGACGCGGAAAAGAGGAGTATACTCATGGGCCTTGCGCTGAAAAAAATGGAAGAAAAAGAGAAAGAAGATTTTGTCCCTGTTGGCTACAGACGGCGAAGAGTCAATATCAGCTGACCCCCTGACTCACTTAAGCAGTGCATATTTTATATTTTGTCCGGTCATTAAATCCCTCCTGTAATTGTTCCCCCGTAAAAATTATAACAAGCATTGCCTGCAAAAAATAAAAGACTTTTCTGGCAGACAAGATATGTATGGCACCTAAGGGGGGGGAAGCGGGGGCGAATATACTGACCCGAGGGTTGCTATTAATGATACCGCATCGTGGTGCAGACCTGATAACCCACGTCTTCGGTCTCTTTTTTCATCTTCCCGTAAATCAATGGCTATGATTTTTTAGCTTAACACGTTGATTTTGCTAGATTTAGATAGAGTATATTTGATGAGCATAATCAAGTGTCGATGTTGGACTGCTGCTGTTCATGGAGGTTGCCGGATTTTGAATTACAGGCTGGGAAAGTTGTAAATAACTATTAATTCCAAGAAGTTAGTCCGGGATGCAGACAGGCAGCCGGTGTTTTGATTTAATACCTAAATAAAGATATTAAGCTGAACAGGGCCTGAATGCCAATTAAATAGATAACCATCTGAAATTTAAAGGTTATATTGTCGAAATCTCGATGAATAAGCAAATATTATAAATTAATTTAAATTTTTATATTGACTCTGTTTCGAGCTATTTATATCATATCAATTCATTAATCCTTCTTCTTGTATTTATTAATTTTTTTGAGTAGCGGGTTAATACCACCGTAGTCTGCACTGACAACAGGTGATGTGTCATCAAACATGGACAGATATTTTATCCTTGAAATAATTTGAAAAGGAGAAGCGCATGAGATTAGTTTTGTTAGGAGCACCAGGGGCTGGCAAGGGAACACAGGCCAAGAAGCTTATCGATAAATACGGTATCCCCCAGATTTCAACAGGTGATATCCTCAGAAAGGCCGTGGCAGACGGCACCCCGCTCGGAAAAGAAGCAAAATCATATATGGATTCAGGCGGACTTGTTCCGGATTCAGTTGTTATCGGACTGGTCAAAGAGAGGATTGCCCAGGATGATTGCAAGAAGGGTTACATCCTGGACGGTTTCCCGAGAACAACACCCCAGGCAGAGGCCCTTGATAAGGTCCTTGCTGATATGAAAGCCCCCCTTGACACTGCACTGGTTGTTGATGTTGACATGGATATTCTTATGAAGAGGCTTACCGGAAGAAGGACCTGCAAAGGCTGTCAGCAGATGTATAACATATACTTCGGCCCGTCAAAGAAAGACGGCGCCTGTGACAAGTGCGGCGGAGAGCTCTTTCAGCGGGCTGATGACAAGGAAGAGACAATAAAGAACAGGCTCGAAGTCTATGAAAAATCAACTGCCCCCCTCATTGATTATTATGGCAAGAAGAACATACTGAAATCAGTCGAGGGCATGGGAAGTGTTGACGAAATATTCAGCAAAGTGTGTAAGATTCTGGGATCTTAATTTAAATAAACAACAACTTAAGGAGGAAAATGGCAATGATTAAACCACATGGTTCAGATAAACTGAATCCGCTATTTGTATATGACACGGCTGAAAATGAGGCCCTGCAGAAAGAAGCCAAGGGTCTGGCTTCTATTGTTGTAAGCTCAGCTACTGCTGCAAATGCAGTTATGATGGGCGGTGGTTACTTCAACCCGCTTACTGGCTACATGAACAAGGCTGATGCCCTGTCTGTTGCCAACAATATGAAAACAACATCCGGCCTGTTCTGGCCTGTCCCGATTTTAAACCTGGTAAAAGATGCTGGCTCGATCAAGGCAGGCGACCGCATCGCACTTAAGGACCCTAACGTTGCGGGTAATCCGGTCCTCGCAATTATGGATGTTAAAGCAGTCGAAGAGTTCAGCGATGATGATATGGCCATGATGTCTCAAAAAGTCTACCGTCCGAGGGCTGATGAAGCACATCCCGGGGTTGAGGCATTCAATGCCCAGGGTAAAGTCTGTCTCTCAGGTCCGATCAAGGTCCTGAATTTCTCCTACTTCCAGGATGAATTCCCTGATACATTCCGTACCGCAGTCGAAATCCGCAATGAAATAGCCGAGCGCGGCTGGAACAAGGTCGTTGCCTTCCAGACCCGTAACCCCATGCACCTGGCCCATGAAGAACTCTGCCACATGGCCATGGACCGGTTGGGTTGTGATGGTCTGGTTATTCACATGCTGCTCGGCAAACTGAAGGCAGGAGATATCCCGGCACCTGTCCGTGATGCTGCTATCCGTAAAATGGTTGAGCTGTACTTCAAACCAAACAGTGCAATGGTCACCGGTTATGGTTTTGATATGCTCTATGCCGGTCCGCGCGAAGGAGTATTGCACGCTATCTTCCGCCAGAACATGGGCGCAACCCACTTCATTGTAGGTCGTGACCATGCTGGTGTTGGTGATCACTACGGCCCGTTTGATGCTCAGACCATCTTTGACAAGGAAGTCCCTGCCGGTGCTCTACTGATTGAGATCTTCAAGGCTGACCACACAGCATACTCCAAGAAGCTGGGCAAGGTAATGATGATGTGTGAAGCGCCTGACCACAAGAAAGAAGACTTTGTTCTGCTTTCAGGTACAAAGGTCCGTCAAATGCTGTCTGAAGGCATAGCACCACCTAAAGAATTCTCACGTCCTGAAGTGGCTGAAATCCTGATTGGTTATTATCGGGGGCTCGGTAAATAAGGGACAGGAAATATGTTGCCCTCTTTAAAGGCATATTTAATTGAAAGGGGGTGTTGATCATAGATCTGTAGGCAACTGTTGGAGTTGCTAAATTTGCTAAACAATAGCTTAATTTAAGCTGCAAAAAACAAAAGAAGGAGGTAGCACAATGCCAAGTTTCGTAATCACTGAAAAATGTGACGGTTGTAAGGCTCAGGACAAG
>QZIL01000050.1 GCA_003599025.1 Nitrospiraceae bacterium
TGTCCTCTTCCCTGCATTCAGCGAAGCCGATGCTGACGGTTATTTTCCCGACTTTATCAAAGTCGAAGCTGTACACAGCCTCCCTGATTTTTTCGGATAGTTGTCTTGCCTGCTCCATGTTTGCATTTAACACGATAACTGCAAACTCCTCGCCCCCTATACGGAACACTGCGTCACTGCTTCTGACAGTCCCGGCAATGATCTGAGCAATTTTCTTTAATACTTCATCACCACTGTCATGCCCAAACCTGTCGTTGACTGATTTATAATGGTCTATATCAATCATCAGTAAAGACAGATTTGAATGATACCGCCTGGTCCTGTTTAGGTCCTGCCGGAGGATTATATTATAAGAATATCTGTTTAACAACATGGTGAGCGGGTCATGACTCGCCAGAAATTCAAGTTCATTCCGTACATGCTTCCTTATCAGGAAAATACTGATAACAACAAAAGCGATGTTAAAGCCTATGATGACGAAGACATAGTTTAGAAAAGACAATTTGATCTCAGAAATAAACTGGGTCTCAAACACAAGTCCGTTGGCAGCTTCCCAGCACTGCTCGCTTAAATCAACAATCCTCCTCCTGTTTTCCGGGCCGCCATCTGTGTCCAGCCCTTCCAGCCCCTGCTGGAGCTGCGCCCATTTCTGAAGCAGATCCTTCTGAATTCCGTTAAATCTTCCGCTCCTTAAAAACCCTTCCAGCCGGTTTTCTTCCCGGCCCAGGGTTTCTAGCATGCTGTTTATCTCCCGAATTTTATCAGAGGGATCCATGCCTGCAAGTGCAAGCTTTGTCACCCTTTGTATTGACCCTCTTACAATTCCTGCATCATTAACAGCCTTAGCGTCATTCTTTAATCTCTCCGATATTGAATAGATAAACAACCCGTTACTGAACACTATCACAAACAGAATGAAGGAGACAAAGGTAAGCAGATTGGAACGTTTAGTTATCTCGCTCATGATTTTAATATACATTATTGCTGCATGAAGTTATAACTGCCAGACGGAAGAGCAGCGTTACTCCTGTTGATTAACTCCGGAAGGAAAATAAAATATCAGTACAACCGGGGCAAGTTATAGTTTGCAAATTCAGACGTCACAACATTAATATTCCCGAACAGAGTAAAATTACAGCATTTACAGACCGCTCAGGTCCCAGTCAATGAGTTTCTGCCTGACAGGACCTATATCCTTCTTATCACCAATCGCTCTGAGTATTTTCTGATAACCGGATATATCGCCGTACAAGATGCAGCCTGTAATAACATTATCTTTTATAACAAGCTTTCTGTAGATGTATTTATCTTTGTCCTTATGAACGACTGATTCAGATTTGCCCTCGGCGTCTATGTCACCTGCAGCAGCAAGGTCAATGCCGACGACCTTAAGCATATTGGACATCGTTGTCCCTTCATAGACAGCGCTGCCTCCAGCCATGTTCATTCCTGCAACCTCCCCCTGTTTCTGCGCTGCGGGCCAGATGCCGTAAAACATCCCCCGGTGCTCTATAAGGTCTCCTGCAGCGTAAATGTCCTTTGTCTCTGTCTCCATCCTGTCATTAACCACAACACCTTTATTGATTGTCAGGCCGAGGCCTTTACACAACCCGGCCTGCGGTCTTACTCCGGCTGAAATGATAATGAGGTCACCCTCAATTTCAGTCCCGTCTTCAAGGCGCAGCCCCTTTGTCCTCTCGTCCCCAAAGATCTCCTTTGATCTTGCACCGAGGTAAAATTTAAAACCCATGCCTTCCATCTGCGACTTAAGCACATCCGCGCCTTCCGGGTCCATCTGCCTCGGCAGCAGCCGGGGGAAAAATTCTACGACAGTCACTTCATGCCCTGTCTTTCTAAGACTGTTGCCTGCCTCAAGTCCGAGCACACCGCCTCCGATGAGAATTACCTTTTTTACGCCTTCCGCATAAGTCATGATTTCGTCCGCGTCTCTGATTGTTCTTAATGTAAAGACGCCTTTTTTGTCCGATCCCGGAATTGGAGGGACAAAAGAAATGCCCCCGGTCGCAATAAGCAGCCTGTCAAAGGGATAAACCCCTCCAGCTGTTGTCATCACTTTTTTGTTATCTTTATCTATTGAAGATGCTGAGGTATCAAGGACCAGTTTTATGTTGTTTCTGCTATACCAGTCCTCCTTATGAATGACAATCCTCTGCCTGTCGGCCTCCCCCGCCAGATATTCTATTAACCTTATGCGGCTGTAAAACGGCACAGCCTCGTCTGTAAGTATGATTATTTCACCTTCGCTGTCAAGTCTCCTTATGTTTTCCGCCGCCGTTGTCCCGGCAACGCCGTTACCTATAATCAGATATTTCATGATGCCCCTCCCTTTTCATTCATAATTCGTAATTCGTAATTTATCCTCATGTTCATTCCCGTTTAATCATTGTTAAAAAGAATATACCTATACTCACAAGCACGATCGTAGGGCCGGAGGAAGTGTCGAGGTAAATGGACATTGCCAGACCGAGCACCCCGGAAACAACCCCAAAGATGCATGAATACACAAAGAGCCGCTTCATGCTTGAAGCAAGGTTTTTGGCAGATGCAGCAGGGACAATGAGAAGTGATGTTACAAGTATCATCCCTATGATCTTAAGGCTTACAGTTACGACAACAGCAATAATCAGGAACAGGAGATATTCAAAAAAACGTACACTGATCCCTTCCACTCTGGCAAGGTCCCGGTTGAATGTTATCTGGAGAAAGGGTTTGAGAAAGGTCAGGAGGATTATTATGGTAAGCATCCCGACGAAGAAGATCATCAAAATGTCCCTTTCCGTAATAGCAAGAATGTCTCCGAAAAGGAACGTAAACATATCAGTCCTGTATCCCTTGAGCATACCCATGACAAGCATGCCTGCAGCAATTGCACCTGAAAATGCGATCCCTATGACCGTGTCATGTGACAGGCCTGTCTTTTCGGACAGGAAGGCAATAACAACAGCTATAAAAACTGCCACTATAATTGATGATAATGATAGGTCGATTCCGAGCAGAGCACCTGCTGCGATTCCTGCAAAGGCAGAATGTGATATGGCGTCGGAATAAAAGGACATCCTCCTGAGCACCACAAAATTCCCGACAAAGGGGCAGAGTATGCCGACCATGACAGATGCCAGCAGCGCCCTCTGTATAAAAGGATATGATATGAATTCGCTAATCATGTTAAGCCCTCAATTTTCCCCTCTTTGGAAAAGAGGGGGCAGGGGAGATTCTATAATAATTGATTTTTGAATCATATAATTAAATCCCCCCTCGCCCCCCTTTGCTAAAGGGGGGGGGTATCAGCGCAAGTAACTGAATGGTTTCTAATCATGTTCATGGCAGCTGTGGGTATATGCCCCCATCATTTCACCATACATGCTTTTAATGACCTCGTCGGTCAGCGTTTCCTCCGGCCTTCCTTTGCATATCAGCTTCCTGTTCATGCAGAGCACGTTGTCTGCATAGCGGTACACTACGTTAAGATCATGCGATATCAGGATGACAGTAAGGCCCTTTTCCCTGTTAAGGCGTTTTACCAGGTCATGGAACCTCTCCTGCCCTTCTATGTCCACACCTGAGGCAGGTTCATCGAGAAACAGGACCTTCGGATCATTCACAATCGCCTTGGCAATCATCACCCTCTGGAGTTCACCTCCTGACAGGCTGCCGATACTCCTCCGGGCCAGGGCCTGAGCGCCAACTATATTCAGCAAACCGTCAATATGCTCCCTGGCACCCTTTTTTTTCAGAAAAGGGACAGAGTAGAGCGGAGGCAATGTAAAACCCAGAAGCTCTGATACGGTAAGCGGGATTGTCCGGTCAAATTCAAGTCTCTGAGGAACATACCCAACTTTAATATCAGAATGATTGTTTTTAAAAGGCTGTCCGAAAAGAGACACTGTGCCTGTCTCATACGGGATAAGCCCGAGGACCGCCTTTATCAAAGTGGTCTTTCCCGCACCGTTGGGGCCTATGATCGCAATGATCCTTCCTTCCTCAACAGAGAAAGTGATGTTCTCAATAAGGTGCCGGTTGTCAGCCTTTACACAGAGATTATCAACTTGCAGGGCGATCATTGTCTGTCCTTGTCCGGAATTGATCGTGTCATTTCAATGCCTCCTTAAAAACAGCAAGATTGGCCCTCATACGCTCCTCATACCATTCACTTCCGGGTTCACCTTTCTCAAGCGTATCAAGGCTGTAGACCTTCAGTCCCAGATCATTGGCGAGTGAACTGATTATTTTGTGCGATGCCCGGGTCTCTGTAAATATCGATTTAATCCCCTTTGATCTGATTGTTTTTATAACTGATGCTATATGCCTTGGAGAAGGTTCTGTCTCAGGCGTCTCCTGTATCACAGCCGCCTGATGGAGTCCGTAATCCCTCGCAAAATACCCGAATGCAGAATGAAACGCGACAAACTTCTTTTTACTCCATGTCTTTATTTCATCACTGATCTCCCTGTCCAGATTATTAAGACGAATGATGTAGGCCTCCGCATTTGCCGCGTATATATCTCTGTTGCGCGGGTCGGCTTTAATCAGGGCATCACTGATGTTGCGCACCTGTATAATTGCGTTCAGAGGAGAGAGCCATATGTGGGGGTCCCTGTTCATGGTCCCGATACCGTTGCTTGTATCCACTATGACCAGCATCTCTACAGCTGATTTCTGTGCACCAGCTGAGTCAATGACTTTATCGAGCCACGATTCAAGGCCCACTCCGTTAATTACAAGTACGTGAGCATCTGTCACCTTCTTTGCATCAAGGGGGCTCAGAGAAAAATCATGCGGCCCTGTCCCTGAAGGCAGCAGGTTCTCAACATGCGCAGCATCACCGGCAATGTTCAGGGTAAAACTGTAAAGCGGGGCAGTCGTAGTCAGCACCCTGAGTTTATCAGATGCAAGGGGTCTGCTTATGTCAGCTTTACCGGATGAATCAGGTTCATTTTTCTGGCACGACCATAATGCAAGGGAAGCAACTACAACAGTAAGAGATATAAGTCTTTTGAAGGTCATCACGGATAAAATTATACCACAATATGAACGGTTGCAACTGTTGCAACCGTTGTAACCGTTGCAACGGTATTTTCATATGTTATCATTACTGATCATGAAATCTTTCCGTCCGCTCGCAGCTCTCCGGCACAGGAATTTCAGGCTGTTCTGGACCGGACAGCTGATTTCCCTTACAGGGACATGGATGCATCAGACCGCACAGGGCTGGCTCGTTTTTAAACTGACCGACTCCCCCTTTTTCCTGGGGCTTGCAGGTATGGCAGCGTCCGCACCAATCCTCCTCTTTACCATGGCTGGAGGAGTAATGGCAGACAGGCACCCGAAAAGAAATATTATGCTCCTGTCAAACACTGTTGTTATGTTCCTTGCCCTGTTGCTGGCAGTCCTTGTCTCGGCCGGAGCAGTCAATGTCTGGCATGTGCTCATCCTCGCCTTCCTCATCGGCTCAATGAACGCCTTTGAGATCCCGGCCCGGCAGGCCTTTATTATCGAACTGGTCGGCAGGGAAGACCTGCTCAATGGGATCGCTCTCAATTCATCCGCCTTTCACGCTGCAAGGATGATAGGCCCTGCTGTTGCCGGACTGATAATGGGCGCCTTCGGACTTGCCCCATGTTTTTTTATTAATGCAGCAAGTTTTATCGCTATAGTCCTTGCGCTTTTCAGAATGCGTTTCATAGCCGAAGAAGTCAATCCCTCTCCAAAAACAGGAATGAGAAAATCATTCATTGAAGGTCTCAAATACATGATGCATAGTCCTGACATATCCGCACTCCTGATAGCAGCAGGAATTGTAAGTTTCTTCGGGTTCCCCTATATCTCATTCCTCCCCGTCTACGCGCGGGACATTCTTAAGACAGGTGCTACAGGACTCGGCATACTTATGGGCTGTGCAGGGGCAGGGGCATTTACCGGCGCAGTCGGGCTCGCTGTAAGGGGAGATACTGCAAGGAAGGGTATTGTCATGGCGATAGCCGGGATACTCTTTTCATGCGCCCTTCTCGTGTTCTCATTATCAACCAATGCCCGGCTGTCATACGCCATGCTCTTTCTTGTCGGGCTGGGCGCCATCAACCAGATAGCCACAGCAAATACCCTGCTTCAGCTTACCGTGCCGCACGAATTAAGGGGAAGGGTAATGGGTTCATTTACGACCGTGTTTCTGGGGATGTCCCCCCTCGGCAACTTCGCAATAGGCAGCCTGGCACATTATACGGGTACGCAAAAGGCACTTATGACAAGCGCATGTCTGTGCCTTGCAGGAACAGTGATTGTTCTCTGGAAAAAACCGGCGATATTGAGGATGTAATGATGTTAATTTATTCTTCCCTTACCAAGGGGAGACACAGAGGGGTTGTTTTTACTGATAGCTGACCGCTGAGAGCTTTATTCTGTGATATACTGACCTCATGGAACAGCTGCTCGAAAAAATACCATGGAGCGTGGCAATATTTTTCTGCTTTACCCTGGGCCTCGCCCCTTTCTGGCCTCCCCACATCGTTGAGAAGCTCATCATGCTGTTCAAGGGCCGTCTTGTGCATCCCATAGACTGGTTCGACCTGGTCATGCACGGTACTCCATGGGTAGTGCTTGTATTGAAATTGATTTACTCTAAGAGGTAGGTTGTAGTAGGGGCGTATTGCAATACGCCCCTACATTTGATAGACATTCAAACAATCAGCGATTTCCTCGAACCATTGCCGCGTGATGCCCTCAGCAGTTCATAAACAAGATCCAGCGAATTAGTCCCCCTGAGGTCTATACCGAGACATTTGGAGACCTCCTTGTCCCCTATATACATTGCAAAGCTGATATTGTCTTTATGGTCCGGTACCTTTATAACGGGTTTATTGTCAACCACTACACTGTGGGACTTGAATTTGCCAGGGGCGATCTTCCAGTAGGGTTTCCTGGATTTTTGACTGCCCGGCTTGTTGAGATACTGGTTCTGTATATTTTCATAGGACCGCTCAAAATCATAATCCGACTGCACATAATGCAGTTCCTTCACAGTCTTTCGGTACACTCTGGTGCCCTGCTGCGACGGAATGAGCCTCAGGGCCTTTGAAAACAGGTTGTCAGACCCGTTGTCGTTTATTTTGCATTCTCTTATATAGGCCCCGTCCTTAAACATAAGCTTCAGATAAAAATGGCTGCCGTCTGTCTTTTCCTCAAATCCCACTTTTAGAGGTTCATCCGCTATTTTCCCTATGGCCGCGATAGAGAAAGGCTTATGGTACTTGTGCCCGGGGTGGACCAGGTCAAGGAAGAGCTGGAAGTCAGTGTCCTGTATAAGCACGAACTGCCCCCTTGCACTCTCAAGCTTCTTCCTTATCTTAACGAGCTTGTCATAATATTCCTGGTAATATATACCTGCTTCGATGATGCTAAGGTCTTCGAGCTGGTCATCAGACAGGCAGGCATCAGCGCGTGCATTGTCGATGATCTTTCCCATGGTCGCTTCAAGTGTCTCCTCGATCGCGATTCTTCTGGGCATAAGGCTTTTTTCCAGTTCTATAAAACCTTTTAATTCGTTGCGAAAGTCAAGCAATGATATGTCTTTCATTGTTCCCTCCATTTATCTATTGATCTCATGTAAATCGGATTTAATCAGCAGAAAAGGTCAGCCAATCCCGGCATGTTCGCCTGAACATACCGCCGGACAGTGCCGGGACTTTACAGTTTAATGAAAACTCTGCTTCCTTTCATGGACCTTATGGGTCTATAATGAATTTTCATGGATTAGCAATAAAGATTATGTTATCTTAATCTTTGCGATGAGAATTTTTATAAACGTCATTCCCGCTTGTCGGGAATCCCTCATTTACTCCAAGGAAAGATTCCGGACAAGCTCGCATCGAGTCGATCCGACCGGAATGACAGTCACTTGCTTATTGACGGTCTTTGTTGAATAACATAACTAAATTATGAGGACAACAACTCCATGGATACAAAATTAAAAGTATTCTGCACTGTGGCAGAAACAAAGAGCTTTACCAAGACGTCCCAGATAGTCCACCTTTCCCAACCTGCTGTTTCGCTTCAGGTACAGTCTCTTGAAGAGTTCTTTGAGACAAAGCTCTTTGACAAGACAGGTCAGCAGGTCAGTCTTACTGCAGCCGGGAAAATACTGTATGACCACGCGACCCACATACTGGACCATTACAATGATCTGCACAAAGAGATAAACAAACTGACCGGCACAATGAAGGGGGCAGTCGCAATAGGCGCGAGCACGACGCTCGGCAACTATATCCTCCCGCGCATAATCACGGACTTCAAACGGATACATCCCAAAATAAAAATAAAGCTCCGTATCGGTAACACCGAGCGGATTGAAGACCTTATGCATTCAGGCTTTGTAGATTTTGGAATAGTAGAGGGCAGGGCTTCCAAGAGTAATACTAAAACCGAAAAAGTGATTTCGGACCAGCTTACAGTGATAGTCCATCCAAAGCACCCTCTTACCACCAAGAGGGTCGTGTCAGTTCTTGACCTTACAAGGGAACCTTTCATCCTCAGGGAACAGGGGTCCGGTACTCGGCAGCATATCGAGCACTTTCTGGAGCGCCATGGTCTCTATATGCGGGACCTGCATGTCGGGCTTATAATGGGAAGCACAGAATCAATAAAAGCAGCTGTTGAAGCCGGAAACGGCATCGCTATACTGTCCCGCTGGGCAGTGAAAAAGGAAGTTGAAGACGGCAGATTAAAGACCGTAAATATCAGGGAAGGCAGCATCTCGAGGGACCTTGCGCTCATATACCCCAAAAAACAGCATCTGTCCCACGCGGACAAGGAACTTATTCTCTTTATCAAGAACTATGCGTATGAGACTTTCTGAAGGTCAAAGGGAACGGCAATAATCCGCAGATTATCACTGAATTAATCAACCTCGATTGTACAAAGAATAAGGCAGGCTTGGTCTATGAACAAAGCGGGGCAGAGATTAACATAAACTCATGCCATCGTATCTGGTATATGCGGGCATCTCAAACATCCTGAATAGACTAAATCTAATTTTGAAATAAGTTCCATACAACTACATTATCATCTATTTAATCTGCGAAATCTGCGGACACCTGATTATTTCCCGCCCTAAATCGTCTGAAGATATTCACTGGTCTCCGCCCTTATCTGCTCTATCATCTCTTTGACCCCCTCAACCAGCGGCTTCATGTCCTCCCATTTGATGTTGAACATGTATGTATAGATAAAGTAGTTCCGGAATGAAAGGTACTTGGATATCGTATGCAAAAGGTCCGGAGGGAGTATGCCTATCTCTCCGGCCTTCCTCAGCACCTTCTCATGCCATCCGGGCGCGTCTCCAACATCAAGCTTGTCGTAAAGAAGCATCTGCTTCAGGATACTCTCGACCGCGCTGTATGTATTCATGATATAAGTTGAGATGGCGGCCTGTTCAGCGAGGGTATATTCGGCTTTTTCATGTTTGAAAACAGTGAAAAGCTCATGCATGATACGGTCAATATTACTGAATTCATTATCACAGTACTGCTTTAGTTCATCGATTGTCATATACATTACCTCCAAATGTATTACTAATTCAGTTGCATTAATCTCCGGGTGTTAGTTTCCTTCATAGCCAGAATTTCGATGTCCTGTCGCATTTATAAAGGTTATGCGGCAGGTCCCCCTGCCAGTTCATGCAACATTTAGGTCAATTTATCGAGTTAAACAAATCATGGAACAATGTCTGCATCCTCCTAGCTAAAGTCTTCCTGACCTGATAATGGAAATAAGAAGCCTCACCCCCAGCAAAAAGGCGACCATAAAACCTATGGCCCCCACCGCAGGCAGGCCAAATATCTTCCCCCCTATATTTGACTGAATCAGCATGGATGAACCCAGAATGATAGAGGCGACTATAAGGCTGAACGCTATCCGGTTGCTTGAACGGTCCAGGTCCCTTATCAGCTTGTCCATCCCGGCAATTTCCATTTTGAAACTCACTTCGTCCCGAAGGGTCTTTCTCAGAAGCCTGTTTATCTGTTTCGGCGTATCAAGAAAAAGCTCTCCCATATCAGTTATATTGTTTACTGCCTTGCCCAGTATGCTCTGGGGGCTCATGCGTTCTTTTACCAGTTTGGCAGCATAAGGCTCAGCAGCTGAAATGAGGTTGAATTTGGGGTCCAGCCGCCGTCCGATATTGTCCACGATCAGGATGGTCCTGTTCATCAGCAGCAGGTCGGTCGGCACCCTGAGACCATGCTTTATGACAAGGTGTGTGAGGGCCTCAAGGTATTCCGGGAAGTTTACTTCAGAAATACTGAGATCATAAAGCGGCTCCATCATATACACCAGGTCAGCACGAAATTCCCTCTTGAACGCATCGAGGTCCACTTCATCCTCCATCAGCCCGAGGTTTATGTATATGTCGATAAGCCGGTCAAAGTCCTTGTTGATGACCGCAAGAAATGCCCTGGCAATGTTGTCTATCATATCAGGCGACAGCCAGCCGACTATGCCGAAGTCCATAAGGCCGATCTTCCCGTCATTCAGGACAAAAATGTTGCCGGGATGCGGGTCTGCGTGGAAGAACCCGTCTTCAAAGATCATCTTGAAATAAGCGTCCACGCCCTTTCTTGCAAGTGCACGCCTGTCTATTCCGAGGTCATCAATTGTCTTGATATCATCGATTTTTGTGCCCTCGATCCTCTCCATGACAATCACCCTGGAAGAAAGGAAATCCGGATAAACAGCAGGGATATAGATATCAGGATGGCCCTCAAAGTTCTTCCTGAAACGCTGGGCGTTCTTGGCCTCCATGATAAAGTCGAGCTCCCTTTTCACTGTCTTTGAAAATTCCTCAACAATCCCCTCCGGGTCAAAATATCTGCTTTCAGGGATGTACTTCAGCATGAGACGGGCAATGGCCCCGAGTATCACGATATCTGTCTCTATCATTTCGCGTATGTCAGGACGCTGGACCTTCACAATGACTTTTTCTCCGGTGTTAAGGACAGCGTTATGCACCTGGGCAATGGACGCTGCGGCAACCGGGACCATGTCAAAGCCCGCAAAGAGAGCAGACAAAGGCAATTTAAATTCAGCTTCGATCATCTGCACTGCCTTATCAGAAGAAAAAGGAGGGACCCTGTCCTGGAGCTTCTTAAATTCATTGGCATATTCCTCTGTCACCAGGTCCGGTCTTGTGGAAAGCATCTGCGCCAGCTTGATAAAAGACGGCCCCAGTTCTCCGAAGGCCAGCCGCAGCCTCTGCGGGATGGTATGCTTTTCCATTTCCTGCAGGCGGGTAAAATATTTTATTCTTTTTCTGAGGGGAATAAAGCGCTGCAGATTGGTCTGCTCAATAAACTGCCCGAAGCCGTGCTTGAGCAGCACATTGACGATCTGTTTTATGCGGCTGAGATTTTTATATGTATGCCAGAATCTTAATAGACCCGTAATTCCCATGAAAGGATCTTGTTACTCCCTGTCCGGGGCTGATTCTTCAAGTTTCTTGATCCGTGCAGAAAGGGCCGTAAGCTTTCTGTTCAGCTTCTCTACCTCGTCTCTTGTAGGGATATTCATCTTCTCAAGCGCCTTATTAATTATCTCTGTAACACCTTTACTGATGTCTTCTCCTGATTTCGATGCCTTTGCAGAGTACTCTTTAATAAGCTTTGCGCCCTGGCTCTCACTCAGTTCGCCCTTTTTTACAAGTTCGTCAACCAGCTCGCTGATCTTCTCCGGTACGCCTATGCCTGCCATTAATGCCTTGTGAATGATTTCGTTGATAGACATGATAACCTCCTAATTCTGTTGTCAGTTAATAGTTTAAAACTTTTAGATTAATCCCAATAAGGTCATGAATTAAGTTGTCATTCCCGCTTGTCGGGAATCCATCCGAAGCATGACTCCGGACAAGCCGGAGTGACAGAACACAGTCTCATATTTATATTCTGCTCAGTAACTGACACTTATTTTATCTTTTCCTTAATTATATCAGAGACAGAAGATAACGCCATGTCAATCCCCCCTGCATCGCTTGTCCCGCCCTGTGCCATGTCAGGCCTTCCGCCGCCTTTGCCTCCTGTAACGGCCTTCAATATCTCTCCTGCATTAAGACGGGGTACAAGGTCTTTTGTTACAACAGAAACGTAATAAGCCTGCCCCTCAAGAACTGATCCGAGGACTATAACGCCGGAACCCATTTTGTCCTTCAATGAATCTGCAAGGCCCCTTAATGATTTCATGTCAAGACCCTCGGCTTTATGGGACAGCACCTTGATATTTTCAACCCTTACAATTTCTTCCAATATGGCATCCGCACCACGGGTTACAACCTTCTGTTTTATTTTCTCCAGCTCTTTTTCATGTTGCTTCAGGTCGCTGAGGACCTTTTCCAGACGTTCCGCAACCTTCAGGTCAGTCACCTTAAGCAGGCCAGCGGCCTTTTTTAATTCAATATCTCTTGCCCTGTTATATTCAATGGCTGAAAAGCCTGTTAATGCCTCTATACGCCTGACCCCTGATGCAACGCTCCCTTCAGATATGATCTTGAACGGGCCTATGTCACCTGTTGCGCGGCAGTGGGTGCCGCCGCAGAGCTCAGCTGAAAAGTCCCCTGCCCTTACAACCCTTACCTCATTACCATATTTCTCTCCGAACAGAGCAGTCACTCCCCTGGAGATGGCATCATCAAGGGATGTTTCCTTTACCTCAACAGGGAGGTTACTGATGATCTTTTCATTGACAATACCTTCAATCTCGCTTATCTCATGATCATCCAGTGCAAAGAAATGTGTGAAGTCAAATCTCAGCCTGTCAGCAGCAACGAGTGAACCTGCCTGCTTGATGTGGTCTCCAAGCACTTCCCGCAAAGCGGCCTGCAGCAGGTGCGTGGCAGTATGGTTGCGCATGACAGCATTTCTTCTT
>QZIL01000003.1 GCA_003599025.1 Nitrospiraceae bacterium
TTGTGAGCATGCCTGTGGGCGGGGTCGAGACACAGCTGCTTTCCGTTCTGAGCAGGCTGAACAGGGACAGGTACAATGTCTCGATATGCTGCATAAAGGACGCGGGAGTGTTAGGAGAAAAGGCGGCTGAAGCCGGGATAAAGGTGGCAGCCCTTAATTTAATGAAGAGCAACCGGTTCAGCCCGGGCATTGCCCGGCAGATTGCAAGGACAATCAGGGAGAATAATATCCATGTCCTGTGGACACATCAATATGTGGCCAATCTTTACGGCCGGATGGCAGTGCTGAACGCAAAGTCGACTGCTGTAGTTTCAAATTTCCACGCCCTTTATGATAATCCTAAAATGCACCGGAGGCTCTTTAACCGTATATTGTCAGGCAGAACGGACGCGATAGTCGCGGTGTCGAATGCAGTCGCTGACGACATAAAATATTATGACCGGGTGAACGCTGAAAAGATCAGGGTCATTCACAACGGCATTGACCTCTCTCTGTTTGACATAACAGCATCAAAGACGGACTGCCGGAGAAAACTGGGCCTGCCTGAAGAGGCCATTATTGTCGGCACTATCGGAAGGCTCTCACGGGAAAAGAACCAGAGACTCATTATTGACGCACTCGTCAGGCTGCCGGAGGATGTCAAAGGCCTGATCATAGGGGACGGGCCGCTGAGAAAGATGCTGGAAGAGCAGGGGGGTGGGCGATTTTATTTTCCGGGCCAAATGGAGTACAATCAGATTCCCGTTGCGCTCAGGGCGATGGATGTCTTCTGTTCCCCGTCCTTGTGGGAGGGGTTCGGCATCGCGCTTGTTGAGGCCATGGCAGCAGGTATTCCTGTAGTCGCCTCGGACCTGCCGACCCACAGGGAGATACTGGGTGAAGCCGGGGTCTTTGTACCGGCTCAGGATGCGGAAGGGCTTGCCGGGACCCTGAGGAAATTAGTGGAAGATCCTGCTTTGAAGTCGCGGCTCGCGCAAAAATCTGCAGAGAGGGCAAAGGTTTTTTCTGTTGAGAAAACTGCGGCGTCTTATGAAAAACTGTTCGAAGAGGTCCTGAGAAAGAGGATGCAGAATGAAAAAATATAAATTGCTTTCCATTGCCGAATTCGGCCATGAGTGGAACAGCGGCTGGTGGAAGAAATCCGGGTTTGAGCTGAACGGGCACGAAGTGATCCCTTTTGATCCGGAAAGTGTCAAGGACCCGGTAAGTGCTGCCTTTAAAATAATCAGGGAGGCAAAGCCTGATTTCATCCTGCATTCAAAGGATGAATTCCCCCCAGCCGTGTTCAATGAGTTCAGGCAGCATGCAAAAGTGATACAGTGGTATCCGGACCCTGTTATCACTGACTGGCTGCTGCCGTATGTTGAGGCAGCGGACGTGTTCCTAACCATGTCCGAGGGGCTGGTGGATGAATTCAGGAAGCTCAATCCCAACTCCTTCTGGCTGACCGAGGCGGTTGCGCCGTCTTTTTTTGAGATTAAGACGGACATTACGAAAGAAGATATTCGGATGTATTCAGCTGACGCCACCTTTGTCGGTAATCTGGGATCAAAGCCGCAGTACCTGCCGAGGAGACAATTCCTGCAGGCTGTCATAGACAACGGGTTCCGGCTGAAGTGGTGGGGGCAGAAGATACCGAGGAAATTCTCAACCATACCGCTGCTGCTGGGCAAACTCGGAAGGGCCTATGGCGGGAAATTTGTCTGGGGCGAGGAACATGCGAAGATATCGAGACTGTCAAAGATATATCTGGGGTTTGATGCCCAGCCCAGGGTCCGCAAGTCCGTGAGTGAGAGGCTTTACATAGCAGTCTGCTGCGGGGCTTTTTATATGTGTAATTATGTTGACGGGATAGAAGACATTCTGGAACCTGACAGGGAAATCGTGACCTTCCGATCGGTAGATGAGATGATAGACAAGATGAAATATTACATGAAAAATGATGACCTCAGGATGAAGATCGCCCGGGCCGGACAGGAGAGGGTATTAAGGGAGCATACGTATCAGGTCAGGACCGGGCAGCTGCTGGAGATAGTAAAAAACTTTGTTTGACCTGACTAGAACATTACTTGGTGTCTGTCCATGAACTTAAATATTAAATCGTCATTCCCGCACTCTGTTAAGCGGGAATCCAGCCTTTTCAAGAAGATCTGGATGCCCGATTAAAGAATTCAGGCATGACAAAATACAAATATCAATTTATGGACAGACATTTTCCGGAGCAGGATTTGTTATGGAAAAGAAACAAGAAACGATTGACAGAATCATAGAATACGGTATATACGCGTATATCTTTTTCATGTTCCTCGCAAAGGGCGAAGGGATCAGGAATATGCTGATCTTCGGCACCTTCGGTCTATGGCTGATCACACTAAAATACAGACGTGACCTTTATATCCTGAATAATAATGTTTCGAGGCTGTGCTGGATATATGTTGCCGCGATTGTCATATCCGCGGTATTTTCAATGGACCCTTCATTTTCCTTAAAGGAACTGAAAGATGAACCTCTGAAATTTGTCTTCCTGTTCCCTGTGATAGCTACGGTCATGTCTGATGAAAAGCGGCTGGTAAGAACAGCATATGTAAGCCTCGCTGCACTACTTCTTATTGTCTTTGCCGGATATTACAGCTACATCTTTCACGATATCCCGATGCTAAAGCCTGACACTGCCTGGGTCCATGCGTGGCACACTAAATTCGCAGCTTATGTTAATACCTATCTGCCGCTGGCATGCATCCTTTTTTTTGTATGGAATAAAACGGGTCCAAAGATCAATCTGGCAGCCTCGGCAATTATCTCTGTCATTGCCCTGATATTGAGCACCTCAAGGGGAGGGTACCTTGCCTTTTTCGTTATCCTGATCGTCTGGTTGCTGTATCTTTCTAAGAAAAAGGGACATAACATGAAAGTTGCTGTCGCCGCGCTTATGAGTATTTTGCTCATATTCGGGGCAGCTTCCTATATGTTCTCGCCACGTGTCAGAGAGCGGATATCCCAGACACCGGAAGAAATTTACACGGCAAATGCAAGGACGGACCTCTGGAGGGCTGCCCTGTATGCATTTAAGGAAAGGCCCCTGACCGGATGGGGATACGGTGCCAATATCTATATGAGGGATGAACCATACAGGGACACGCCGTATAAAAAGGCGCCCCAGACAGAAAAAGACCAGCACAATATGTTTATAAAAATAATGTTTCATGAGGGAATTGTCGGTATTGTTCCTTTTGTGCTGCTTATAATGGCAGCGATAAGGGGCTTTTGGAAAGAGGCCTTCAGTTCCACAGGTGTTAAAAGCTATATGCTGATCGCGTGCGCATCGATTTTTATAGGGAACTATGTAGTGCAGGCCATGCTTGAGACCTTGTTTAAATTGCAGTATATTGCCGTTGTACTGGGTCTGGGAATGGCTGCCAGGGGTATAAATGAGAATCGCGGTACTTAGAAAAAAGTACACCTTTCACGGAGGCGCGGAGGGTTTTTCCAGCAGTTTCATAGACAGACTTGCGGGAGAAGGGCACGAGATGCATATATTCGCGATAGAATGGCAGGCTGATTCATCGCATGAAAATATCGTCTTCCATAAAGTGCCTGCTGTCACATTTAATTCCTTCCTCAGGGACCTTAGCTTTGCGCTTTCCTGTATGCGACTGCTGAAAAAGCAGCGGGAGACTTTTGACATAATCCAGACGCACGACAAGACACTGTATCAAGACATATACCGTGCGGGTGATGGCTGCCATATTGAGTGGCTGAAGCAGAGATGGAAGCGATCGGGCATTTTTGGGAAACTGTCTGCTTTTATTAATCCTTACCACTGGCTGATTCTGCTCCTTGAGCGGTCTATACTGGACGGTCATAAGTTCAAAAAGATCATAGCCATATCAGAGATGGTCAAAAGAAATATCATCGACCACTACAAAGTTTCTCCTTCAGACATAGAAGTTATTTATAACGGGGTTGATCTGGCTAAGTTCCATCCCTCAAACCGTGAAAAATACAGGAGCGAAATCAGAAAGAAGTACGGAGTAAAGGACACTGATTTTGTTGTGCTTTTTATGGGATCAGGCTTTGAGAGAAAGGGTGTGAGGTATCTGATCCAGGCGGTGGAATCATTAGCGGAGCCGGTTACAGTAATGATCGTGGGGAAGGGGAATGCAAGGAAAATAGGAAGCGCGGAAGCGCGGAAGCACGGAAGTAAAGGAAGAAAGTCTCCGCTGCAAAATATCATCTTTTGCGGCCCGCAGAAGGACAACTATAAATACTACGCGGCAGCTGATGTATTTGTCTTTCCTACAATGTATGAGCCCTTCGGCAATGTTCATCTTGAGGCGCTGGCAAGCGGCCTGCCCGTGATAACCACAAAAAACAGCGGGGCCGCTGAGATAATAAAGGACGGTATGCAGGGTTTTGTTATAAAGGAACCGGAGGACATAAGGGCAATTGCAGAGAAAATTGGATTGCTGATTAATAACAGGGAGCTCCTGTCGGTCATGAGTAATAACGCACGCAGTCTTGCCGAGGAATTTACATTTGAGAAACATATCGGCAGAATAAAAGAGCTGTATAATAAGATAATTTCCGGTTGTCATTCCCGCGAAAGCGGGAATCCAGAGAGAAGACTGGATTCCGGGTCAAGCCCGGAATGACGCTAATGTGGGTAAATTAATTTGTTCCCAATTTCAGTAGTCATAGTAACAAAAAACGAAGAGAGCAACATCGAAGACGCGCTCAAGAGTGTAGCGGACGCGAAGGAGATTATTGTGGTCGACTCCTTCAGCACTGACAGGACAGTTGATATCTGCAGGCGTTACACGGACAGGGTCTATCAGCACGAATGGCAGGGTTTTGCACTGCAGAAACAGACGGCCGTTGATTATGCCGAAGGGCCGTGGGTTTTGATCCTCGACGCGGATGAGAGGGTCACGCCGGAGTTGAAAGCAGAGGTCTTAAAGAACATCCATGGTACGGACGTAAATGGTTTCTACATGCCGAGGGAGAACTATTTTATCGGGAAGCGGATCAGGCATGGAGGGTGGTGGCCTGATCATACACTGAGGCTTTTTAAAAAGGACAGGGGGCGGCTCGGGCCCCGTGAAGTGCACGAGAGTGTTATTGTCGAGGGGGGCACTGCCTATCTGAAAAATCCCCTCAGACATTATACGTACAGAAGCGTTTCTGATTTTATGGAACGGATGGAGCGTTATTCCACTCTTGCCGCAAAAGAGATCATAAAGAATTCCGGCCGTGCCGGGTTGATATCATTAGTGATTAAACCTCCTTTTACATTCCTCAAGATGTACTTCCTCAGGCTTGGGTTCCTTGATGGTACAAGGGGATTCATGCTTGCCGTGCTTTACAGTTTCTATACCTTCCTTAAATATGCCAAGACATGGGAGAGGCAGGAAGATAAAAGTTAGCAAGTACGAAAGCTCGCAAGTTAACGAATTAAGAAAAAAAAGTAAAAAAGCATGAGTATTCCCCCATATGTCTTTTAACTTCCCGGCTTTCACGCTTTCGAGCTTGGGAACTTACTAAGAGGCAAACTTCAGGCTCAGCAGCTTATAAATCAGCTTTGCTGCCAGAAAATCCGGTGCCATATTATATTTTGAAGGGCAGAGTTCTACAACGTCAAAGCCAACTATGTTCTTCCTCTTTGTGACATATTCCAGCAGGTCGATTACCTGATACCAGCCCAGTCCTCCCGGTTCGGGTGTGCCGGTTGAGGGCATGATCGAAGAGTCAAAGACATCAAGGTCGATGGATATGTATACATTGTCTGAAAGTTTTTCAGTTGCCTTTTTTATCCAGTCCTTTGATCTGTTGATTGCGGAGGCGTAAAAAACCCTGCTTTTGTCCATAGCGTCGAGTTCCGACGTGTCAGAACTGCGAATTCCGACTGAAACTATATTGCGTGTTGTTTCTCTAGCCCTCGCCATTATACATGCGTGGCTGAATTTGTCGCCTTCATATGAGTCTCTCATGTCAGAGTGGGCGTCAAGATGCAGGATGCTCATATTTTTAAAACTACTTGCGTGGGCCTCTATTGAGCCGAGGGAAACCATGTGCTCTCCGCCTAAAAGTACAACAAACTTCCCAGCTCCAAGAAATTGGCCAGTCTTCTTCCTCACATCACTTATCATTTTCCGGGAACTGGCAGCTTTGATCGCATCCGCAGTATATATCCCTTTCGTATACACTTCCGAATCGGTCTCAATATCATAGAGCTCCATATTCCTGGAGGCGCTGATGATAGCGCGAGGGCCTTTGTCAGAACCCTTGATCCAGGAGGTTGTTTTGTCAAACGGCACAGGCAGTATCACGATATTCGCGTTTGAATAACTGGAATACTCTTCTGTCAAGCCGCCAAAATTATATGGGATTTTGCTTTTCAATTACAGCAGCATCACTGCAGCAGCGATAACGGTTGTCCACTCACCGTGCTTGTCGCCTTCAGCAGACTGGCAGATATGGGTAGATTTGAATATATATTGGCTTGCCTTGTAGACCTGTTTTCTCGAATCCCATGCCTGATCGGAATCAAACTCAATACCGAGTGTAGTGGCGAGCATCGTAGCAGCAAGGTCTTCGGCATAATCACCTGTTTTCTTGGCTGTTTCGCCATAGGAATGATGCTCGGATATGTAGCCATAGTGCTCCCTGTCTTTAGGTACGGCAAGCCCTACAGCAGATGAGATGAGCCTGTTGGGTTCATTGGTATCGCTCCTTGCCATAACACAGAATGTGATTTGCCCCGGTTTGATGAATTTCAGACCCCTGTTGCGGGGAATGATCTTGCATTGCGGCGGGAAGATACTTGATACATAAACAAGATTGCATTTTTCTATACCAGCTTTTCTCAATGCAAGCTCAAATGATGCGAGTTTATCTTTGTGTATGCCAACGCCTTTTGTAAAGAAAATTTGTTTTGGGATCATATCCATGGGCACCACCTCATATGTGAATTTTAACGGCTTACACTATACCTCAAAATGTACATTTTTTACAAGTGGATGTCAAATCTGCTGACCGTGTTGAATTTATCAGGTGTAAAATCATAATATACCTGATGATTGCGATAATTGATTATGGAATGGGCAACCTCAGGAGTGTTGAAAAGGGTTTCCTTAAGGTTGGAGTTGAAGTAAAGGTGACTAACAGGCCTGAGGATGTCTTTAATGCCGGTGGTGTTGTCCTTCCCGGGGTAGGCGCTTTTAAGGACTGCATGCGTGAACTGACAAATCTCAAACTGGTTGATGCGGTCGCTGATGTTATAAGGCAGGGCAAGCCCTATCTGGGAATATGCCTCGGGCTTCAGGTATTATTCAGTGAATCAGAAGAATTCGGCAGATGCAGGGGCCTTGATGTGTTGAGGGGAAAAGTAGTCAAATTTGATTTTGGGCGTAAGAACGACATGAATTCGTCATTCCCGCGAAAGCGGGAATCCAGAACATCGGAACTGGATTCTCCGGTCAAGCCGGAGAATGACATTATTAAACTATGCAATCTCAAGGTCCCTCACATGGGCTGGAATGCCCTTAACATAAAACAGAATGACAACCCCTTATTCGCGGGCATCCCTGATCAGAGCTACTTCTATTTTGTGCATTCCTATTATGTAGCGCCTGAAGAGGCTTCAGTAATTTCGACTACCACTGATTACGGGATTGAGTTCACCTCTTCTGTGAGGAAGGACAATATCTTCGCGGTTCAATTTCATCCGGAAAAGAGCCAGACGCTGGGGTTGCAAGTACTGAAGAATTTCGGGGATATTGTAAAAATCAGTAGACAGCAGTCAGTAGTAGTGGGCTAAGGGGCCATTTTATACTTACTAGTCCCTGTTGCGGAAACTATATATTACTTCCTTAGCTGGATTGTCATTTAGACCAGCGGGAGAAATCTTTCGGTATTGCAGCAGGTTAAGATTTCTCGCTTCGCTCGAAATGACATGTTAATATCAAATTAGCACTTTCCGCAACAGATACTAACTACTGACTACCGACTTCTCAGTCTTTCTGTCAGCAATTTTTTTATGCTTTTTCTGATAACGGGATGCATGAGATCCGGCGCTATTTCCGCAAGCGGCCGAAGGACAAATTCCCTCTCCGCTATGTGCGGATGCGGTATATCCAGTTCAGGGGTCTTCATAACAAGATCATCATAAAGCAGGATATCGAGATCTACTGCCCTCGGTCCCCATCGATATGCTGGTTGCCTCCCGGCTTCGATTTCTATTTTTTTTAAAAGATGCAGCAGTTCTTCAGGTTTTAAAACAGTCTCAATCTCTATTGCCATGTTGATAAAATCAGGCTGTTCAGTTACACCCCACGGTTTGGTCTTGATCATAGAGGATCGCTTTATGACCGCTATTCCCTTCTCAGTGAGAAGCCTGATTGCATTCTTACAGTTCTCTTCCCTTCTGCCGAGGTTGGAGCCGATACCAATGTATATCTTTGACATGTGCGGTTATTGTATCACAATTATCTGCATTGCAAATGTCTGTCTGTATTGGATAGAATCAACATGTCCGGATCAATTGTTACTATGGCAAGTAAATATGTAAAATGTCATTCCGCACTTGATGCGGAATCCAGTATCCAATTCTCTGGATTCCCGCCTGCGCGGGAATGACGGCCAATGGTATCCAATAATTGTTTGTCAGTATCAGAGGTAAATAATTGGGTTCCGGCTTTGACAGCTCAAATCAAATAATCATGGAATATAATTCAATCGATCCCCGCGAACTGTGTGTCATTGCTCCGTGTCTGGGCAAGCGGTTTTCAGGTATTAACGCGAGCATGATTGCGGTGATACCTGAACAGGCCAGGCATATATCAATAGCTACACTGGGTTTTCATATCGCCGAAGGTATTCCCAGGATCAGTTTCAGCCAGTTCTGGCGTTATTGCCGTGACAGCAGATACCGTATCTGGCATGCGAGGCGCAATATTGATATGCTGACAGGTCTTGTCCTGCGGTATGTATTCCGTTTCAGACTCATCCTTCTTTTTACATCAGTGGCGCAGCGCAGGCACAGCTGGATAACGAGGTTCTATTACCGCCGTATGGACGGGCTCATTGCAGCGTCATCAAGTGCAGCATCATTTCTTGACAGGGAAGCAGTTGTCATTCCACACGGAGTGAATACGGATGTATTTTATCCGCCTGAAGACCGCGCCGCAGCCTGGGCCGGACGGGGGCTGAAGGGCAAATACGGCATAGGGGTATTCGGCCGCATTCGGCCTCAGAAGGGGACTGGAGAATTCGTGAATGCGATGATACGGGTACTGCCCGAACGTCCTGACTGGAGTGTTGTGCTGGTTGGCCAGACAACAAAGGAGTATCATTCATTTGAACAACAGCTCCACGCGAAGATCCAGAAAGCCGGACTGGAACACAGGTTTCACTTCACCGGATTTCTTGAAGATTCAAATGATATCCCTGAATGGTATCGTTCCCTGTCTGTAGTGGTATGCCCGAGCAGGGTTGAGGGCTATGGATTACCCTGCCTCGAAGCCATGGCTTCCGGATGTCCTGTAGTTGCAACAAGCACAGGTTACTGGCCTGAGCTTATCACTGATGGAGAGGACGGATATCTGGTACCCTGTGAAGACACCGAGGCACTGGCCGGGGCGATAATGAAAATCACAGAGGACCCGGAGCGAACGTCTCGTATGGGCCTGAAGGCGAGAGAGAAGGCCGAGAAACACAGGATCCAGGATGAAGCGGAAGGCATACTTCAGGTATATAAAAAATTATTTGCCAGATTTAGCTCTGAAAGATCTGGCAAGTGACTGCTGATTTGAACTACTATTCCCTTGGTAAATAAGTATCTTACTGTCGTCATTCCGGTTTGGGAGCATGCCCCGACTTGTTCGGGGGAGTCTTTTTTTATTTTCAGCATAATTAGGCATCTGCTTCCCGACAAGCGGGAATGACGGCTTATGTTCTTGACTTTACTGACAACCGCTAAGTAATCTTACTGATCCTCTCTATAGCTTCTTTCAATCTCCTGACGGGTACGGTCAGTGCAAACCTTATATATCCTTCACCGGGTGCCCCGAAGCCATTGCCGGGTGTTGAGAGGATGCCTGCATTGTTCAGCAGATGGACCGTGAAATCCATTGAGGAGTAGCCCTTCGGACATTTGACCCAGAGGTAAAAAGAGGCCTTTGGCTTATCAACTGCGAGGCCGAGTTTTTTCAGGCCTTCATAAAAGACATCTCTTCTTTCCTGGTACATGTCCCTTAATTTTTTAAGCACAGCATCGTCAGTGTTAAGCGCCTCGATCCCTGCCTCCTGAATCGCCTGAAAGATACCTGAATCAAGGTTTGTCTTGATCTTTCCGAGACCCGCGATAACATCTTTGTTCCCGACTGCGAAGCCGATTCTCCAGCCGGTCATATTGTATGTCTTTGAAAGCGAGTGGAATTCAATACCCACATCCTTTGCCCCCGGGACCTGAAGAAAGCTCAATGGTTTTTTGTCATCATAATAGATCTCTGAATAAGCAGCGTCATGACAGACTATGATATTGTTTTTAGCTGCAAAGCTTACTACATCTTTATAAAAGGCACGGCCTGCACAGGCAGAGGTCGGGTTGTTCGGATAGTTAACAAACATCAGTCTGGTTTTTTTAAGAACACCGGCAGGTATAGCCTTTAAATCCGGCAGATAACCGTTTTTCTCAAGCAGCGGCATTGTGTGGCTGATGCCCCCGGCAAACAGGGTCGCAACCGGATAAACCGGATATCCGGGAGAAGGGACAAGCACAACGTCGCCCGGATTTACGAACGCAAGCGGTACATGGCCGATGCCTTCCTTTGAGCCAATGAGGGAAAGGACCTCTGTTACGGGATCTAGTGTTACATTGAACCTTTTTTTGTACCAGCCTGCCACTGCCTTTCTGAATGAAAGCATCCCTGAATATGACGGGTACTGATGATGGGTCGGGTTTTTCACAGCCTTTCTCATACACTCTACAATGTTCCGGGGTGTAGGCGTATCAGGATCTCCGATGCTTAAGTCAATAAGGTCTACCCCTTTAGCGAGGGCTTCCTGTTTCATTTTATCTATAGACGCAAAAAGGTAAGGCGGAAGACTCTTAACCCTGCCGGCAAGTTTAATGGAAATATTATTTCGCAAATTTGACCTCCTTAACAAATTATTTCAAAAGAAAAATATTATAAGGAGTTTGAGTGGTTTAATGCAAAGGGGAAATATATAGAGCTTGTATATAAACGACGGTTATTTGTCATTCCCGCAAGCCCCGGACGGGCCGGGACAGGCTCCGCGCGTCGGGAATCCTCCTGGGTAAAGATTCCGGACAAGCCCCGATATATCGGGATCCCGAAAAAGTCGGGGCCGGAATGACAGAAAAAAGGCACTTTAAAAAACAGTCCCTATCTTATAAAGAATTGCAGGATATATTTCAAAGCCAGAAAAAGAATTATCGTACCGAGCATCAACCTGATAAATTTCTGCGGCATGAATTTCTGGAACCTGGCTCCCAGATACATGCCGGCAAATCCCCCGGCCCCGAACAGGAGTCCCAGCATCCAGTCCGGAGAGGTCGGAAGCCCCGGGGCTGCAGGCATAATGCTGTAGAGAACAACTCCCGCAATTGACGTCAGAAAAGTCCCCATCAGGGCAGCACCGGCGACTGTATAAACAGGCAGGTGAAACACCGCAATGCAGAATGGCGCGATTATTGCGCCCCCGCCGATGCCGTATGTTCCTCCTATTATCCCGACAATAAAAGCAAGAAAAAACATCGCAGGAGTGCTGTACGAGAAACTCTCTCCCCAGAATTCATACTCTACTCTCAACAGGCTGAAAGATACAGTCCTTACAACCGCTTCTTTCGGCAGCCCTGACGCGATCCGCGCATGCTGCTGTTTCTTAAGTTCCTCTGTCCTCTGTCTGAACTTTTCATCGAGGGCCTTCATCCGGCTCTTCCCTTTGGCGGCCATGCCGGTTGTTTCATAAAAAAGACGCACGCCGATGTAAAGCAGGACACAACCGACAAAGAACTTGAATGATTTCGGGTCAGGCAGATACAGTATCCTGAGGTAATATCCTATAAATACACCGGGCAGGGTCCCGGCAATCACTACCCATGTCAGCGGCCATGCCATGCGGCCCTCTTTAATATAGCGGTATACACCGCTCGGGATCGCGACGATATTAAAAACAAAATTGGTTGCGCTGACTGACGGACTTGTATAATTAAGAAAGCTCATCTGAAAAGGCAGAAGCAGAAACGCGCCTGATACTCCTCCCATTGAAGTGAAAAAGGAAACAACAAGAGCTACCAGCGGGGGAATAAAAACGTATGTCTCAACTCCTGAAACAGGGAAAAGAAACTTGAGGTGATCCAACGGTCTCTCCTTATGAAAGGGTAGTCAGCAGATGGTAGTCGGCAGACATGGAGGCTACTCCACGCATGCGCTCCAACTCTTGCCTCCTGACAAATAGTTAGTATCTGTTGCGGAAAGTGATAATTTGATATTAACATGTCATTTCGAGCGAAGCGAGAAATCTTAACCTGTTGCAATACCGAAAGATTTCTCCCGC
>QZIL01000075.1 GCA_003599025.1 Nitrospiraceae bacterium
CATGTTTAATTCCAATATCTCATCGCATTGTAAAGGTTTTATGGCGACACTGCTTCGACTGCTTTATGCAACTTTAAGACTACATTGCCGGTACGACTTCAATATGGATCTGGCATTTTTTTGTGCACGTCCTGGAGCACGACCCGCAGCCTATGCAGTTCTGGGGGTTTGATATCGACATCACTTTATTGCCCATATCATCGCCATACTCGTCTTCACCTTCAAAAGGTTTTTCAATAAGCTCAAGAACATCCCTGCCGCATACTTTGTAACAGCGGCCGCAGCCGATGCATTTATCGACGTCAATTGCCTCAAGAAATTTTGGCGTCCATGTCTGGCCGCCTCTTGTGTATGAAACTGTCTGACTCATTCTGTCTCCTTTATTTTATTAAGCTTTCAGCAGTCAGCACAGATAGAACAGTTGCATATACTCTATTCAGTGTCTATCCATAAAGTCTGCTTTTTTTATCATTACTGCCCCGTAACAGAGTACGGGATAAACTCCAGCAGGAATCCAGAAACTTATTAAGAGACTGGATTCCGGCTAAAAGACTGCCGGAATGACAGATACACAAACCTAGTTTATGGACAACACTAATGAATAATGCAGTCCGTTTTTCCTGACTGCTGAACGCTGCTTTACGCTATCGCCTCTCCGTTCTGTTCACCTGTTCGTACCCTTATCGCATTTTCGACCGGGGAGACGAATATCTTGCCGTCGCCATGTCTGCCGGTCTTATTGACTTTGATTATGCCCTTGACGATCGTGCTTACGAGATCGTCCGGGACTACCAGGGTGAGCAGGCGCTTGGGTACATAGAGCGCTGCCTTTGGCAGCGTATGTTCCACCGCATACTCAGAGGGCGTCGGGGTGAGCTTGACAGCAGTGCAGAAACTGTCAGGCATGTCATAATCCATTTCAGCACACATGGCACCTTTCTGGCGTCCCCTGCCGTCAACGCTCTGAATGGTGAGTGACGGGTAGCCCATTTCATCCAGTACCTTTTTGGTTGCAGGGAGTTTGTCCCTCCTGATTATCACGGTTATCTCTTTCATAATGTCTTCTCCCCTGTCCTTACGGTGTATGCTGTCTCTACCGGGCTGACAAAGACCTTCCCGTCACCAACAAAACCTGTCCTTGCCTTGTCCTGGATAATAGCGATGACATTGTCTGTGTCTTTGTCGTCAACGACCATCATGATAAGCGTCTTCGGAAGTTCGTCATAATGCACAGGCCCGACCTGAAGGCCCTTCTGCTTTCCCCTCCCGAACACCGGCATCTTGGTGAGCGAGGGGAATCCCGATCCCTCCAGTGCCAGCACCACCTCCTGTTCCTTTTCCGGTCTGATAAATGCTCTGATCATTTTCATGTTTTATCCTCCTTTTTTAGCTGTCAGCAATCAGCCGTCAGCTTTCAGTATAAATTTAATCCAAATCAGTCAGACTGTACTGACCGCTGACTACTACTCACTCTTCATGGCCTTTTTTAACCATGGCGGCGGCGATGTTTTCAGCTTGTCCACGAGCTGGCCAAGGGATTCTTTAATAGATACGACCTTGTTTATCTTGACCGGCATGATTCCCTTTCTCGCAAGCCGGGCTGCTGACGGACCGCCGATCGCCATCAGGTATATGAGCTTGCAGTCATCCAGTCTGTCAACCTTCCTCTGCAGCAGATCATCGTGCAGGTCTTTGTCGTCTTTTGATTCCTCTATGGCGCTGTCCCTGCCTTCAGCAAACTTTCTCACTTCAATAAACTGATATCCTTCATCAGAGACATCATATACGGCAAAAGTCCCGCACCTGCCGAAATGTTCGTCCACATTTATGCTGTCTGTTGTTGCAAATGCCACTTTCATACGTCCTCCTAAAAGATATGCCTGTCTTCACAGTACTGGTTTACGTCTGAAACAATCCCTGACAATAAAAGTTTCAATTGATTAATATGTTTTTTAAGCCTGTTCATTTCTATCTCCTTATCAGTCATTCCGGGCTTGACCCGGAATCCAGAAAATGGAACTGGATTCCCGCCTGCGCGGGAATGACATACAGCGACATTATCAATGTCTCTCATGTAAAAACACATTCGCAACTTCATTAATCATCGCGAGTGATCCCCTGTAACCTATGGTAGTCTTTGATGTATGACCCATTACCTTGTAAACGGGAAATCCTGTCTGATACAGGGGCACTCCGAGCCTGTCCGCAGTATCTGCGGCATGCGAACTGGAGATCAGCAGATCGAAATCACCATTGACTGAAAAGAGGTCACTGACTATGGTCCTCTTTGAATTAATCCTGTCAGCAGCTTCGGAGCAGCACGGGATAACAGCCAGCTCAACATCTGCTGCCATTTCATTAAGCCAGGCAGATGTTTGAACAGACATGTCCGGCTCAAGCGCAGTGCATATTTTTTTACCACTGAGGTAATAATGGGCATCTCTCATCCCGTCGCTGAGGGACCTTCTCTGCCTCACATATTTTTCAGGCACAGGTCTTTCACTTATAGCTGAAAGTGTAATCATGAGGTCATCACTGCCTCTAAGTCCTGCTACTGATTCCAATAACTTATATTCAATTCCATATGTCCCGTAAAGATATTTGGCCGGGGCTTCCATACTCATTCCTATGGCGATAGTGAACATCGAGCTGTTCATTGAACCTATCTCGCTGACTGTAACGCCTCCGGTCGCAAGCGGGGAGGACCCTTCCCTGCTTCCGTCAAGGGCCGAAAGGTCGGGCAGAAACACCGGACATAAACCGAATGATTCGATGATCTCCCGTAACTCGTTAAAGTCTGCCGGGGTGAGATGCAGGCCTGCAAGGACGTTAATCTGTCCTCTTATCTCCTTCCTGCTTTTGTCCAATATCCCCCTGAGGACCGCCTCAACCGCTGTTGCATAACCAGTTTCCATCCCCCCTTCGTAGTCAGGGGTGGGTATATGGACAATATGGCATTGCCTGTTTATGCCATTGACCGCTGACCGCTGATTGCTGATCGCTGATTGAATGTCATCCCCCTTGACCTCCGAGAGCCCGGATGAAAGCACACCTATCAGGCCGGGCGTCTGTTTCTCAATAAACCCTTCTGTAACTTTCACTAAAGCCTCCTCGCTCCCCATCACCACGTCTTCAGTAAAGAGCTTAGTACTGGCAAGGGCTATCGGTTCCCTGAAGTGTTTGGTAATCAGGACCTTACCAAGGAAGGTACAGCCCTGCGCCCCATGAATTATCGGCAACGCCCTGTCTATTCCCTGCAGCGCTATCGCAGCCCCGATCGACTGGGAATGCTTCAAGGGGTTGATGACAACACTCGTTCCCAGGCTTTTATCAACATAGGTCTTATAAGACTTATACGACCTATTTTCATTGTAAAACCGGACGCTGTTGCTGATCTGTTGAGCGAGATTGACGAGCCCCTCGTATCCTGCATACGCAATATGGCGCTCCTGGTTAACGTCCACAAAGGGAAAGCCCTCTTTCACCGCAAGATAGAGGTTCCTGCCGCCTGCGATAAGCATGTCCGCATTTCTTTCCTTCATGAGCCTCCGCAGATTGGCAGGGGTGACGTCCTCTATGAGCGGGGCGTCGGGGCCGAGGATTTCCTTCATCTTCTCCTCGTCCTCGAATGTGCTCTTTTTTGTTCCTACTGCAACCACCTCTATTCCAAGGTCGATAAGAGCGGATATGAATGACCAGCTCTTTACCCCGCCGGTGTAGAGCACCGCTTTTTTGCCTTTGAGATGGGAGTATATTTTTAGTTTTTCTTCAAGCTGTTTTTCTTCTCTTGCTATAATTGACTCTATTTGAAAAAATCTCCCCTGACCCCTCTTTTCCAAAGAGGGGGAAATATCCCCCTTTGTAAAAGGGGGATGAAGGGGGATTTTGTCAATAATATTTTCTCCTCCTTCCTGCAGTCTTTCCGCTATCCGCCTCAGTGCCTTCGACATCTCTGTCTTTCCGAAAAAAGAGACCTCCACATAGGGGATACTGTACTTTCTTTCCATTTCCTTTGCTACATTTATAAGCGCCCTGCTGCAGACAACAACATTCAGCTTTGCCCTGTGTGCCCAGGTGATCTCCTCGAAGCTCGCGTCCCCGGTGATTTTTGACAGGACATTTATCCCGGCTGCATTCAACACAGGTTCTACAAGCCAGAGGTCTCCTGCAATGTTGTACTCGCCTATGAGATTGATTACCCCCCTCAATCCCCCCTTGCCAAGGGAGGAAGAAAAGGGGGGGGGTGGTTCACCTGTCCCGATAACATGGTCCAGCAGCACCTCACCCGCGATCCGGTTGCCGAGGTTCTTAGGACCGACAAAACCCGGGGCATTGACCGGGATGACCCTGATGCCGAGATCAGCAGCAGCCTTGGTGCAGACAGCCTCAATGTCCTCACCGATCAGTCCGCTCACGCAGGTTGCATGAACGAATATCGCCTTCGGCCTCACTTTATCAAATGTTTCCTGTATGGCACAGGAGAGCTTTTCTTCCGCGCCGTAGACAATCTCTATTTCTGAAATGTCGGTGGTAAAGCCCATCCGGTCGAGCATCCCTTTTCGGGACAGGCTCCCCCGCCCTTCCCAGGAATTGCCGCAGCATGCAATCGGCCCGTGGACTATATGCGCCGTGTCCGCAATCGGCTGAAGCACAATCATCGCACCATCAAAGGCGCAGGACTCTCCACCTCGCGAGCGGCAGACCTTGTTTTTATTTTCCTGTTCACATCCGCTCTGCATTAATTTGTCTGTGTTTGTTATCATCACAACCTCTTTAAATAATCCCCCTTCATCCCCCTTTTACAAAGGGGGAGAGTGTCTTCCCCTCTTTAGCAAAGAGGGGTCAGGGGAGATTTTTAATAATCACCTGATCACATCAAAGCTCGTGGTATCGACCGTCTTTCTGTCCATCTCATCCAGCACGCTATTTACAATCATGGTCACAAGGTTCAGAGCCCCCTGATAACCGATGATCGGATACCTGTGCAGATGATGCCGGTCAAAGAGCGGAAATCCAATCCTGATCAGCGGTGTCCCTGTGTCGCGCATCAGGAACTTCGCATAGGAATTCCCGATCAGGACATCGACCGGCTCTGTAAACAGGAGAGAGCGCATATGCCACATATCTTTGCCTGCGTAGACCTTTCCATTGGCCCCGAAGGGGCTTGACGCCAGCAGTTCGTTAGCTTCTGCCTCGAAGTGTTTGTCACCGTTGGTGCATACGACATGCACAGGTTCGCCTCCCATCTCCATAATGAGACTCATCATCCCGATCAGGATGTCCGGATCTCCGACAAGCGCAAAGCGTTTGCCATGAACGTAGGGATGAGAATCGACCATCGCATCTACTACTCTGCCCCGCTCTGCCTCGAGTAAAGCAGGAATCGGCCTGCCCGTGAGCCTGGCAAGTTCTTCAAAGAACGTGTCTGTGTTTCTGATACCTATTGGAGAAAGTGAAAGTGTCTTCTGCCCCCATTCCTTCTGGATGTACTCCATCGTCTTTACAGTCGAGTACTTCTGCAGAGAGAGAGTTGCGATTGCGTTTACTGCATCCATGGCATCAGGGAGCGGCGTGCCTCCGGGGTAGAGTTTGTATTCGCCTGTGTTTGGAGAATCAAAGGTCTCGCTCACATCAGCCAGAAGCGTAAAGTCTATTCCCATCACCGCCATGAGGCGCTTGATCTCATGGTAGTTGCCGGTGTAGGTGTCAAATCCCATAATGAGATTCACCTTATTGTTAGACTCGCCCCTTCTGCCCTCTGAGAGTGTCTTGAGAATACCCTTCAGCATATTGTCATAGCCCACGATGTGTGACCCGACAAAGCTGGGTGTGTGTGCAAAGGGTACAGGCAGGTCCTGGGGGATCAAGCCCTTTTCCCGCGCTGTCTTAATGTACGCGTTCAGATCGTCTCCGATCACCTCAGCCATACAGGTCGTAGAGACCGTGATCATCTTTGGCTTGTAGAGTGTATAGGTGTTCTCCAGGCCTTCAAGCATGTTGTTCAGTCCGCCGAATACCGCCGCATCCTCGGTCATGGATGTCGAGATTGCAGCAAAGGGCTCCTTGAAGTGCCTGCTCAGATGGCTCCTGAAATAGGCGACACAACCCTGGGCGCCCTGCACAAAGGGCATTGAGCCTTCAAAGCCGGAGGCACAGAAGACCGCGCCAAGCGGCTGACAGGCCTTTGCAGGATTGATCTTTATGTTCTGCCTTGCAAAGTTCAGCTCCCTGTATTCCTGAGTCCTGGTCCAGTCCGAGACCTCTTTTACCTTCTCTTCAGGCCATGGCCTTTCAAATTCTTTTTTACGCTCAAACTGCTCCTGATACTCTGGTCCCTGAAACAGGTCGCAATGGTCCTTGATTTTTAAAGTGCTCATTTCTTCCTCCTTATAAGGTCCCATGTCGGGCTGTTTACAGTCATGTCCATGTCACGTGCAAAGACCGGGAACCCGTCAAAACCGTGGTAAGGGCCTGAGTAGTCCCATGAATGCATCTGCCGGAAAGGCACTCCAAGTTTGTGGTAAGAATACTTTTCCTTGATGCCGGAACCGACCATGTCCGGTTTTAACCTGCGGGTGAACTCCTCCAGTTCATATAAAGTTGCGTCGTCCATGATCACGGCCCCTTCCTTCATCTCAGGATAGGTCCGCTTGTAGTCGTCACTATGGCCGAACTCGTACCCTGATGCGACCACTTCCATGCCCAGGTCCTCATAGGCACCGATTGTGTGGCGCGGGCGTAGACCTCCTACATAGAGCATCACTTTTTTGCCTTCGAGCCTCGGCTGGTACTGCTCTACAATCGCGTCCATGACCGGTTTGTACTTTGCGATTACCGCTTCCGCGTTCTGCTGTATCTTCTCATCGAACCTGGCTGCTATCTGCCTGATGCTTTCATAGGTCTTTGTGGGGCCGAAGAAATTAAACTCCATCCAGGGAATGCCGTACTCCTCTTCCATGTGGCGGCATATGTAGTTCATTGACCGGTAGCAGTGGATCAGGTTGAGCTTTGCCTTGTTAGCAATGCCGATCTCATTGATCGTTGAATCCCCCGTGTACTGGGAAATCACGCGGAGCCCCATATCTTCGAGGATTTTGCGCGAGGCCCAGGCGTCTCCGCCAATGTTATAGTCACCGATAAGGGCCACATCATAGGGGCTGGAGGTTTCAAGTGTCCCCTTGCCGAGGACATAGTCCTTGATGGTGTCATTTGCGATATGGTGGCCGAGGGACTGGCTCACGCCCCGGAAACCTTCGCATCTCACAGGCACAATCGGGAACTTGAATTCCTTCGCAACCCGTTTTGATACAGCCTCGATATCATCTCCTATAAGACCGACCGGACATTCTGAAAGTATGCCGATCCCTTTTGTGAGCGGAAACAGCCCCCTAAGTTCATGCAAAGCAAGGTCGAGGCCCTTGTCACCGCCATATACGATGTTCTTTTCCTGAAAGTCTGTGGTTATATGCATGGTGCCAAAGGTATCAATGCCGGTCTGGCCATTATAGTAGTTGCGCCGCGACCACCAGCTGTACTGACCGCATCCGATCGGGCCGTGGCTGATTGTTATCTGGTCTTTGACCGGTCCCCATACTACCCCCTTGGCGCCTGCATAGGCACAGCCGCGCACGGTCATTACCCCGGGCCGGGACTTGATGTTTGACTTAACCTGGCAGGTACTGCACTGACCTGACGGGTCGTTTGCTGCAAGGTGTTTTGCCCGGTCCTTTTTTGCCTTTTCCGGATAGGCATCGAGAACTTCCTCTATCATCTTCTGGGTATCTTTAATCGCTGTGCTCATTCATTCCTCCTTTATTAGTAAACAGTGTCAGTGATTAGTGTCAGTAACACCGTCTTCTGACACTGAAACCGGACACTGTATTTAAACTGCTGCTTCTTCGCTCTCCATAATGCCGTAATCCATCAGGAGCCGTTCGAGTTCGTCCATGGTGATCGGTGTTGGAATAACAAAGTTCTTGTTGTCTGCAATCTTTCTAGCAAGCTCGCGGTATTCGTCTGCCTGAGGGTGGTTCGGTGCGTAATCGATCACGGTCTTTCTCCTTAGCTCTGCGCGCTGGACCTCATTGTCCCTCGGCACAAAATGGATCATCTGTGTGCCGAGCTTACTCGCAAGCTCTGAGATAAGCTCATACTCCTTGTCCGTCTTCCTGCTGTTGCAGATAAGACCGCCAAGCCGCACTCCTCCGCTCTGTGCGTATTTGAGAACACCGCGGGATATATTGTTTGCAGCATACATCGCCATCATCTCGCCTGAAGTGACGATGTATATTTCTTTCGCCTTGCCTTCCCTGATCGGCATGGCAAAGCCGCCGCAGACCACGTCACCGAGGACGTCGTAGAAAATAAATTCCGTGTCATCACCATATGCGCCATTCTCTTCAAGGAAGTTTATGGCAGTGATAACACCCCGGCCTGCACAGCCCACGCCAGGTTCAGGTCCTCCGGACTCGGCGCATTTAATGTCCTTGAACCCCTTTAGCAGAACATCGTCAAGATCGAGGTCCTCTACAGTCCCCTTTTCGCGCGCCATGTCCATGACCGTGTTCTGCGCCTTTCTGTTGAGGATAAGACGGGTGGAATCCGCCTTGGGGTCGCAGCCTATGATCATGCACTTGCGGCCGGCCTCGGCCAGGGCCGCGACCAGGTTCTGAGTCGTGGTTGATTTTCCGATTCCACCTTTTCCGTAAATTGCTATCTGTCTCATTCAAATCTCCTTTCAGTCTGTTACTTGAAATGTTAGTTTCTGTTCTAATTGAGTTATTGCGAAAAGCATGCCACATTAAAACTCACGGTAAACAATGAAATCCCGAAAACAACCTGAGACATGATTGAATCAAGTGGAACAAATATGTCTGACAATTATGTTTAAGATAAAAAGGACAGCCGGTATATTTGTGCCGGGATGAAGTCCTGGACAGCCGGGGTTGTGCTACATATTAAATATTAGAGGAACTGACGAGCATCCTCCAGATGCCTGACAGTCTTGACGAGACACTTGATACTCTGGAGGATGACCATGCATTCCTCCTCAAAGACAATGTATTAACGAAGATGCGATGAAATAAAGGATCAAGTAAACGAGGTTGATGTGCTGAGGTTGAGGCCACATCCTTATGAGTTCTTTCTCTATTTTGATATTTAAGAGACCCACCAAATCAGATATCAGAAGTCTCAGACTTCCTTACAGTGACCCCATACAATCAATTATCTCAAACCGCGCCCTCCCCTCTCTCCCCGGTCCTGATCCTGATGATGTCCTGCAGATTGTAAACGAATATCTTGCCGTCCCCGATTTCACCGGTCTTTGCCGCCTCTGATATGGCAGTTATAACTGCTTCCACCTGTTCATCAGCGACAGCCACCTCAATTTTTATTTTTGGCAGAAATTTCACTTCATACTCCACTCCCCTGTAAACCTCCATATGCCCCTTCTGCCTGCCGAACCCCTTTACTTCAATAACAGTCATGCCATGGACACCTATGTCTGTAAGCGCCTTTCTGACTTCGTCAAGCCTGAAATGTTTAATAATGGCAGCTATCATTTTCATGACATTTTCCTCCGGTTCTATTATTCTATTCTACAGATTGGATTATATTATCAGAAAACATAACAGTTTTCAGGGGTCAGTGGTCTTAGGTCTGAAAATAAGCTGAAAGCCGACACCTGAATGCTGGAAGCTTTCTATTAATTATGGCAATCGATAAAGAAATAATAAATAAAATTGCTGAGGCCTCGCACAGTTCATTTGACCCCAAACGGGCAGAGACTTATCTGCTCAGGTTCGTAGAGTCAAATGAAAGCGGCCATATTTTTCCTCATCTCCCGATAGCAGCACGGCTTTTCTCTGCCAGCCGGTATCTTGCAAATTACTGCATAGCCGATCCGGAGGAGCTGTATTCCGCTATAAAGGAGAGAAAAAAAGATATTACAAAAAAACTGCTGACGGCAAGAGCAGATAAAGAACTCTTATCACCCATGCCGGAGCAGGCTGACATAAAACAGATGATGTCGTCATTGAGGCTATTCAGGAAACGCTACATGTTGAGGATCACATTGCGTGATATCTATGGAGAGACTGATATCCGTTCTTCGATGGATGAGCTTACCGCACTCGCTGAAATAATCATCTCTACCGCCCTTCAGTGGGCGCTGATGTACAATCAGCAGCGATTCGGTACACCTGAAAAGAGTACCATCTGCCTGATCGCACTCGGGAAACTGGGCGGGGAGGAGCTTAATTACAGCTCTGACGTCGATCTTCTGGCAGTCTATGAAAATGATGAAGGACAGACATCCGGGGCACTGAACCCGTCAGGAATACTATCCAACAGGATAAGCAACCATGAATTTTACTGCAAGACAGTTGAACTGTTTAATAAATTACTGTCAACCCAGACCGGGGACGGCATAGCGTACAGGGTGGACCTGCGGTTAAGGCCCCAGGGTCAGAAAGGGGACATAGCCCTTCCGCTTGCAGCTTACCGGACCTATTACGAATCATGGGGGCGCACATGGGAAAGGATGATGCTGATACGCGCACGTCCGGTAGCCGGAGATGCAGAACTCGGAAGACAGTTTATCGAAACCATCCGTCCCTTTGTATGGCGGGAATCCATGGCCTATTCGGAAATAGATGAAATCAAGGGGCTGAAGAAAAAAATAGATTCCACGTTTTCACGTGACGACATAAAGCGCGGTTACGGCGGCATAAGGGAGGCCGAGTTTTTCATACAGACATTTCAGCTCCTTTTCGGGGGTGTAAATCTTTCATTGAGGACCTACAGGATACTTAATGCCATTCAGGCGCTTAAATGGATGAAGAAGGTCCCCGAAGATGACCTTACCATACTATGGGACAATTATCTTTACTTGCGCCGTATAGAACATTATCTGCAGATGAAGGAAGACCTCCAGACACATGCCCTGCCCTCTTCTGATGAAGACCTGGACATACTTGCCAGGGAAATGGGCTTTGGTTCAAGGGAAGGGTTCCTGCAGAACCTTCAGGTAAGACGGATGCAGGTAAAGTCCATGTACAACTCCCTGCTCGGCACCCAGGAAGACACGCATTCCGAGGCATTGAACCTGATTGAAGGCAGCCTGAAAGATTATGAGCTGGCCGGGTATCTGTCTTTCCGCAAGGTAAAAGATCCAGAGAGATGCATAGTCAGTCTCAGGAATATTCGCGAGCATATGCGCGTATTCCGCACCATACAGGAGCGTGCAGTTGCCAGGGAAGTTGTCCCTGGACTCCTGGAACAGGCCTTGAGGGCCGAGAACCCTGACAGGGCCATTGCAGGTATTGAGAGCCTCCTTTCTCCATATGAAATCAGGACCGCACATCTGACGGCATTTCTTGAGCAGAAAGAATTGATGACCGGAATCATAAAGATACTATCCATGAGTCCTTATCTTTCGCGTATCTTCCTGAGCAACCAGTACTACCTCAATATACTTATTGAGGAATGGAGCATATCAAAGACACTGCGGGCCATGGAAGTCAAACTGAGGCAGCTTGCAGGAGGTGAGGAAGACGTCAGCCTGAGGCTTGCAAGATACAGGAGATTTGAAGAGGTCCGGCTGGGTATGTTCTTTCTGCTGAATATACTCAAGATCCAGGACCTGTTCAAGGGATTGTCGCAGGTTGCTGAGGCGATAATCAAGGCTGTAATTGATGATGCAGGCTGCAGGGACTTGTCGGTCATAGCGCTAGGCAAGCTCGGCGCCCGGGAGATGACCTTCGGGTCTGACCTTGATATTGTTTTTGTATCTGAATCACCCGATGCCATGAGCGCTGCAGAAAGGACCATCAGGACTCTAACGTCATATACCGGACTTGGACTTCTATACAGCGTAGACACCCGCCTGAGGCCTGACGGATCAAAAGGAATACTTGTCAACAACATCGAGGGATACAGAAATTATTATCTGAACAAGGCCCATCACTGGGAAATACAGGCGCTCCTTAAGGCAAGGCCTGTGGGAGGCAACACAGCGCTGGCCCGCTCATTTATAAACATGGCAAAGGACGTTATTTTGAAAAGAGGTCATGAAGTCACAATAGACGAGATTACTTCCATGAGGTCAAAGATAGTAAAAGAACTGGCCGGAGAAGCGGGAAGGACAGATATCAAACTGTGCCCCGGAGGGTTGGAGGAAATCGAATTCCATGTACAGTTTCTGCAGCTGCATCATGCACGCAGCTTCCCTGATATACTCGTGCAGAATACACTCGTGGCCATCAGGCGTCTTGCAAAAAAAGGAGTGGTCGTCCGCGCGCAAAGGGACACTCTTTATAACACATATGGATATTACAGGAAGCTGCAGACCTTTTTGAGGCTGAATGAGGAGGATGTGATTTCCGCCGGATCAGATATCACGAAACAGG
>QZIL01000091.1 GCA_003599025.1 Nitrospiraceae bacterium
AGTATCGAAAGAATCGTCTATGCAGTGCTAAGTCACCTAAACGAACAATGGGGTAAGAAGCCCTTAAAGGAATTTACACAAAATGATTGACATTACCTAAATATATTGACCGGTTGACAATAAAATAAAATATATATAAATTACTCATTGCTTGCCGAAAAATTAAAATCTGAATACATGTTACTTATTAACTTTAATCCCGGCCACATCTGCGGCCGGAAACAACAGGGGAGGGAATAAGGATATATGAAACAGGTAGTATCGGTAGTAAACCTCAAGGGGGGAGTCGGGAAAACAACGACAGCAGTCAATCTCGCAGCATGCTGGGCTGAGCAGGGGAAGAAGGTCCTTCTTGTAGACCTTGATCCGCAGGGAAGCGCGAGCATATGTGTCGGAGTGATAAGCAGGGGGCGCAGGCTCCTTGATGCAATGCAGAAAATAATCGCCTTGCCGGTTGTCCCTACAGATGTACAGGGACTGGACCTTGTACCTTCAGGTCCTGAACTGGCAACAGCAAGACAGATATTCATTGACGGGCCGGGTGACGAGATTTTTTCGAGCTGCCTGAAGCAGACAGCAGGAGAATGGGACTGCGTGATTATCGACTGTCCTCCCAGCCTGGATGTTCTTACTATGTCAGCGCTGCTGGCCAGTCAGCACGTGATCGTCCCGGTGGAGGCCTCATTTCTCGGACTGAACGGAGTAAAACAGTTGGGGCCGGCTGTTGAGTCAGCGCAGTCCCGTAACCCGGAACTCGATATAAGGGCCATCATCCCCTGCCGCGCGCAGCCGCGCCGCCGGATCCACTGGGAGATCATGGACAGGCTTAATGAGATGTTCCCCGGAAAAGTCTCACCGATAATTCATGAAAATGTTTCGCTTGCAGAGGCCCCCGGCCGTGGGAAGCCCGTTATCATGACCGCCCGTATATCACGCGGCTCTGATGACTACCGCCTGGCATCACTCTGGCTGGCTGAACGTGTTGGACTGGAAGAGAAAGAGGCCATAGTGTTTTCTTATGACGAATTGTCACAACCGCTTGAAGAAGTAAACAGTTTGTAATCCAGTAGCACAGGGGCGTATGGTATACGCCCCTGATTAAAATTACCCGCCAATGACTTCCTTTATTTTTTTCAGTAAAACAGTAGGAACAACGGGCTTCATTAAAAGGTCAACGTCATGGATCAGGATCCCCTTCCGGTCCATGATCTCTGATGTATAGCCGCTTGTAAATATGGCCCTTACAGACGGATCATGACGTTTTATCTCCTCATAGGCTTCCCTGCCGTTTTTCTTCGGCATGATCACATCAAGAATAAGCAGACTGATCCGGTCTTTATGCGCATAATATTTCTCTACCGCATCATTACCGTTTACGGCCTCTATTACCTTGTATCCGGCATCGGTTAATATAGACATTTCAGCACGCCGGACCAGATCATCATCCTCGGCAAGCAGGACAGTCTCACCTTTCCCGGAATAATCTTGATCATCTACCATGTCCTTACTGTCTTTAAACTCCCCGGTGTACAGGGGCAGATAAATGTTAAAAGACGTGCCGCTGTCCTTCTCACTATAGACATTTATATACCCGTTATGCTGTGTTATTATACCGTATATTATCGAAAGGCCGAGCCCTGAACCCCTGCCGATTTCCTTTGTGGTAAAAAAGGGCTCGAATATTTTCTTTTTTGTCTCCTGATCAATGCCGCTTCCGGTATCAGAGAATTTAAGCAGGACATACGGGCCGGGCCTCCCGAATCCGTGCGCCTTCACAAAGTCCTCATCTATCTCAACACACTCTGTCTCTATTGTTATTTGTCCGCCCCGGGGCATGGCGTCACGGGCATTAGTTACGAGGTTCATGATGACCTGCTCGATCTGGACACTGTCTGCCATGGCTATCAGGTCTCTGCCTGCTAACCGTACAGTTATGTCTATGTCCTCCCCGATAAACTTTGTGAGCATCTTTTGCGTGCTTATAATCGTGCTGTTTATATTGATCGGAATGGTACTGATAACATGCTTTCTGCTGAAGGCAAGAAGGCCCCTGCTTATTTCTGCCGCCTTGTCAACAAGCGAGCTGATCTGCATTATATTGTTTTTCAATGCTTCGTCTTTTCCCACTTTTTTTTCTGCCATATATGCATAGCTTGTGATGGCTGTCAGGATATTATTGAAATCATGTGCAACCCCGCCGGCAAGCTGGCCTATGGCCTCCATCTTCTGTGACTGCAGAAGCTGTTCTTCAAGCTTCTTCCTGTCTGTTATATCAAGGGCAACGGCAAGGACGCACGGACTTCCCTGAATGTCAATCAGTTCAGCAGACCACAGCACAGTTATCACATCTCCTGCTTTTGTCCTTAAGCTCAATTCATAATTACTGACGATCCCGTCCTCACGGAGCAGGCCCATTACCCTCTCCATTTCAGCAGGATCAGTCCATATGTGCAGTTCTTTTGACTCCCTGCCGATGACCTCTTCCCTGTTGTATCCGCTATTTTCCAGAAAGGCATCGTTTACTTCAATAAAACGGTTGTCTTCCAGGGTACATAGTGTGATTAATGTCGGACTTGAGCGGAAGGCCTTTTCAAATTTCTCCTCTGAAAGCCTCAACGCCATCTCTGCCTGCTTTCGTCTGGTAATATCACGCTGGATCCCGACATAGTATATGACCTTACCTTTTTCATCCGTTATCGGGAATGCGGAGAGCTCAACATTGTGGACATCCCCGTCCTTTGTCCGGCTCAGGAGTTCTCCAAAGAACACAAACTGCTTAATCAGCTTAGCAAGCACCCTGTCGAATTCCCTTTCTCCAAACTGCATTGCCGGGGTCCTGCCCTTCAGCTCCTCGTCTGTGTATCCTGTCAGGGCCCTGTGTGCAGTGTTCTGCGCTGCATAGCGCCCGTCAGGCCCCAAGATCGCAATGGCGTCGTGCGCGTTTGTGAATATCTGCCTGTACAGTTCAAGCTCACGGACCTTCTTTTCGAGTTTCCGGGAAAGTGCTTCTTCATGCATGCGGGTCAGGTCTCTGGGCGGGGCCTTAACATCATTCGGGACATGCAGCTTCTTTTCTTTGTGATCTCTTATTACCTCCCCCATAGCCTGAAGGAACATGTCAATCTCCAATGGCTTGACAATAAATCTTGAGGCACCAAGTGACATGGCAAGTTCCTCGTCCTTTGAGTCAGTATATGTTGCTGTATAAAATATAAATGGAATGTTCTTCAGCCGTTTATCACTCTTTATTGCCCGGCAGAGGTCAAAGCCGTCCATCTCGGGCATCATAATATCTGATATGATCAGATCAGGCATAGACTGCCGGATCTTGTCCAGAGCATCAATACCGTTTACAGCAGTTTCAACGGGATATCCCTTGCCCTTCAGTGCCCTTTCAAGAAACACCCTCGAGTCTGAGTCATCTTCAACAATCAGGATTTTCATGCCTGTCTCCTGTCCGTCCCGTGGTTAACGATATTATCTCACTTCTAAAGAAAAATTTAAATTAATAAGTTACTTGAACACATCAAACATCAGATATCAAATATTCAGATTGTCATGCCTGCGAAAGCAGGCATCCAGAAGTTTCTGAAAAGACTGGATTCCCGTTTTCCAGGCTGTGTCACAATTCCGAAAAATACGCTTTGTGTCATTCCTGCGAATGCAGGACTCCCGCTATTCCAGGCACTTTCAAAATGCATAGATTCCGACACTCAGGCCGGAATGACAATTATGACACAGTCTGTTCACGGGAATGACAGAGGGGCCGACCGTCTCGGGCCTGTCCCGGGCTTTTCATAATCTTAAATCTTGAATCTTCAATTATTCTTTAATGATCTTCTTTATCTGCTCTATTACTATTCCCGGGTCAATCGGTTTTTCAATATAACCGTTGCATCCCGAGGCAAGGAGCCTTTCACGGTCACCTGACATGGCAAATGAAGTCATCGCAATAACAGGGATACCGGATGTCATGTCCTTCTCCCTGAGACTGCGGAGGACCTCGGTACCGTCCATATCAGGGAGCTGGATATCGAGGATGATAAAGTCAGGCCTGTGCTCAATCGCGGCATCGATGCCCTTCTGCCCGTTCCCGGCCTGAAGGACGCGGTATTGAGACTTTTCCAGCAGCCTCGATATAAGGACCATATTGTCCTCATTGTCTTCAATAACGAGTACGGTTTTCATGAAAAAAGTTGCAAGTTGCAAGATTCAAGATAAGGACTTGTATAGCCCTCTTAATAACCTTCCGACTTCTTTTCTTTGTTCGTCTGCATCGGCAAATTCTTTTTTGCCAATATAATCCAGATCCCTGGCCAGCATTAAATATGTTTCTACTTCTGCAAGTGATCCTCTTGCTATAGACAGGAACTGTAAAATTCCTTTTTATGCTATCTTTCACTTCCTTCTGCTATATTTGCGGCAACAGATACAACAGACCTTCTTAACTGGGATGTCAGACCATACAGTTCAGACGATGGGAATTTCTGTGAATATTTATAAACCATGAGAGTAAGCTCGTAAGCCTTTTGCCATACGGTCAGTCTTTTAAAGCCTTTCTCTTCTTTCAAATATAAGCCTCCTGTAAGGAAAGTTTCAAGATGCAAGTAAGACCTTGCGACATGCAACTTGCATCTTGCATCTTTTTTTTGCGACATGCGACTTGCATCTTGCATCTTTTTTTTTGCGACTTGCAACTTGTATCTTGCAACTTATTTTAAATCTCCCTCGGTATCACAACACTAAACACGCTCCCCTTCCCCGGATCGCTCTTAACAGAGACAGTCCCGTGCAGAAGTTCTGTGGCAAGCTTTTTTGTCAGATACAGCCCGAGGCCGGTCCCTCCTGCCTTCACACGTAACTGTGATTGGAGACGCTCGAATGCCTGAAAGAGCCTGGGCATGTCTTCCTCTGCTACGCCGATGCCTGTGTCTGAGACGGAGATTTCAACGAAATTTCTGTTAAGTTGCAAGTTGCATTTTGCATCTATCTTCACGCTTCCGTGTTCTGTAAACTTCACCGCATTGCTCAGGAAATTAAGCAGGCACTGCAGCAGCCGCTTTCTGTCCGTATGCATGATAATCCCTTTGGCAACATTTATTTCCAGGGACAGGCCTTTTTCCTCAAGCTGGGGACGTACTACGGCAGCGGCCTCCTTGACAAGGCCTTCAAGCGGGAACTCTTCTATATAGACATCAAGGCGCCCGGCTTCGATTTTTGATATATCGATAACATCCGAGATCAGTGAAAGAAGGTGCTTTGCGGCCTTGTAGACCCTTTGGAGATTGTCTCTCTGCTCCTCATTCATCTCACCCGAAAGCCCCTGCAGTGTCATTCCGGTGAAACCTATTATCGAATTAAGCGGGGTCCTCAGCTCATGAGACATGGAGGCGATGAACATGGACTTGAGCTGATCCAGTTCTTTCAGTTTCACGTTGGCTGCCTCAAGTTCCCTCTTGGCCGCGTTCACGTCCTCAAGGAGATACTGCATGGCAGTCTGAGAGCGCTCAAGTTCATGTTTTTTTTCCTCGAGATTCATGGTGCGCTCTTTGACCATATCTTCGAGGTGTTCGCGGTGTTTTGTGAGTTCCAGTTCGGCACGCATGCGTTCGGTGATTACTTCCGAAAACAGAATAATACCTCCGATTTCACCCTGGGTTATATACCAAGGGCGGATCTCCCAGCGCACCCAGTCCGTTCTCCCGTCCTTTCGCAGGAAGGGGTCCTGGTCAGATTTTTCTACCGCTCCTGCCAGGCAATCCCTGTGGATTTCCCGCCAGCGTTCGGGAATTTCAGGGAACACCTCATAATGAGAACGGCCGATTATATCCTGGTCCCCCAGTTCATAATCCATAATAAAGCGGCGGCTCGCCACAATATATTTCATATCATTATCCAACATGGCGATTGCCGCAGGAGCATGTTCCACAAAAAGCCGGAGCAGTTGTTCGTTTCTCTGAAGGGCCTTTTCAGCCTTTGTTCTGTCTGATATGTCTTCAACGCTTGACCAGATGAATTTCTCGCCCCCCTTTTCTATGAGCAGCCCCTGCAGCCGTACAGGTACGGAACTGCCGTCACTGTGGAGATACTCCTTTTCATAAGGGCCGTAGCGCCCGGTCTGCTCAAGGCTCTTTAATTGAGTGAGTTCCTGTTCTTTAAACTTTTCGGGAGTAAGGTCCCAGTACGAAAGCTCAAGCGTCTCCCTGACAGACCGTCCGATGATTCCGGCATATGCAGGGTTAACGTCCACCAGGCTTCCATCCATGCGGCAGAGGGCAAGCCCGATAGGTGACTGCTCAAAGAGCGTACGGTAGAGCTTTTCACTGGCCCTCAGGCCCGCTTCTGCCTTTTTGCGTTTCTCCTCTTCAGAGACTATTATCCAGGCCTTGGCCCCTATAATCGAAAACAGGACCCCTCCGAAAAGTATCATCCCTATAACAATAAACAGCCTGTTCCTGAATGAAGCAAGAGAGGACAGCACTTCATCCTCTGAAGACGCCACAACAACCGACCAGTAACTGCCGGGAATGCGGACAGGCATATAAAAAGCATATTTCTTAACCGGCTCTACGGTCTGTTCACGTATCCTGTTGAACGTATAGGTTGCAGACCCTTCACGGCCCTTAAGCATCTCTCTGGTCATCGATATTATCGAAGGGAAGTCCCTGCAGGTCTCAAAAACAGATTTTCCGGTAAACCCCGGGACCGGGCTGTACAGCATCGTCCCGTCTCTGCTTACCATCCAGGCATAGCCTGTCCTGCCTATCCTGATAACTTCCAGATAGCTCCGCGCCAGTTTTTCAAAGTCAATTACAATGGCGACTGTACCCTTGAATTCTGCCCCCCTGAACACCGGCACATGCAGCGCGACAGCTTCAAATCCCTGGACAGTCCAGAATACATTGCTCACAACTGGTTTGTGGTCCCGAAGTATCTCCCGTATATGCCGCTGTCCGGAAATATCGCTTCCCGTGGCAGAGGTATGGGGAACTGTGTGCAGTATGCGGCCCTCTTGATTAACCCGGGTAATCGATCTGATCTGTTCATGATGCGATTCATAAAACAGCTCCATATATCGTTTACCCTCAGCGTCAGAGTCAATTAACGCATCTATTTTTGAGAACGAGTTCAGTATGCCGGCCCAGGTCGAGAAAAAATCCTCTATACCGTGAGCTGCCTGTTTTGCATGGATCTTCTGCTCATCATTCAGCTGCCTGATTGCGGTCTTCTCTGCATTGTTATAGAAGACAATAAAAAGAAGTGCGCACAGGCCAGTAAAACAGATTATGAGAAATACCAGGACCCTTTTTTTCATGCAAATCTCCAGTCACATCATACCGGAACAGTTTCAACGCTTCTGCCTTCTATCTTTTCTCTCCTGCCCAGCTATACCCGGCTTCCTCCCGAGGGCATTCAGGAACGCATTGACCAAGTCTGGATTAAAATGCTCTCCCGCGAGCCTTTTCAGCTCAGAGACCGCGTATGCCTTACCCAGAGAGTGCCTGTATGGCCTGTCGGCTGTCATGGAGTCAAATGAGTCTGCTACATGTATTATATCAGCATAAAGGCCGATCTCTTTCCCCTTCAGCCCTTCGGGGTATCCGCTTCCGTCCGACCTCTCATGGTGGTACCGTATGGCAGGGGTTATGTTCCTGAGCTGCTTTATGTCCTTAAGCAGATCTGCGCCGAGAGCCGCGTGTGCCTTCATGGTCTTGAACTCATCCTCCGTAAGCCCCTCTGTCTTGTCAAGGAGACTGTCCCTGAGACCGATCTTGCCGATGTCATGCAGCAGAGCGGCCATTCTGAGTTCAGCAATTTCCCTTTCACCGAGCCCTATTTCCCGCGCTATCTGTTCGGCGTAGACTGCTACCCGCCTGGAGTGCCCCTTTGTCCACCTGCTTTTTGCGTCAAGTGTGTTGACCATTGTCCTTACAAAGGACTCGAACAGCTCCCTGAGATCAGCCTCCGACCTGCGCAGTGCCTCGTTGGAGGCCTCAAGGTCACGGACCTTTTTTTCAAGCTGGGTGATCAGCCTTGCGCTGTAGCCTTTTAGAAAAGAGTCCTCATCATTCTTATCTACAGGCGGGGAGGGCGTTAACAGGCCCTTTTTATAATCACTCAATATCTCACGTATAATTCTCAGAAAATCATCATGATCCATTGGTTTTACAATAAACCGGACAGCGCCCATGCCCAGGCCGAACTCCTCGTCCTTCCTGTCTGTATAGGATGCTGAATAAAAAACAAAAGGCACGCTCGAAAGCCGTTCGTCTTCCCTCCACAGGCGGCACAGCTGGTAACCGTCCATGCCGGGCATGAGAATGTCCGAGATAATCATGTCGGGAGGGCCATCACGTGCAAGCCTGAGCGCCTCGGCTCCGTCAGATGCGGTCATGACCGTGTATCCGTCGGATTCAAGGGTCTTCCGGAGTATTATCCTTGAGTCAGCGTTGTCATCGACGATGAGGATTTTCATTACAAATAATTCAAGATTCAAGATTTAATATCAGTAGTGTCCGGTTAACTAAACTATTCAATTCAATTAGTTGTCATTCCCTCGCAGGCGGGAATCCAGAAAAGTTACGGAAGACTCTGGATTCCGGATCAAGTCCGGAATGACAGAATCTTACATTTTAAATCTTGAATCTTAATCGCCTGCTTTTCCCTGAAAGCAATGCAATAAATACTTCTTCTTGAGTACCGGAGATCAGAATATGATGGAATTTACCAAAGCTGTGATAATCAGATTGTATCATAATAGGGATAATATGCAAGCGCAGAAAATCCGCTCCTGTGCTATAATCTGCTTATGAAAACTGCCTCTTCTCCGACCTATTATCTTAATTATAACGAGCAGAAGGCTCTCGGCGTAATTATCCGGAAAGTTTCTTCGCTCTATCCGATGATAAACAAGATCATTCTGTACGGCTCAAAGGCAAGAGGAGATTTTACGGAAGAATCCGATCTGGATATTCTGTTTATTGCGGACTATCCTGTTGCAAGGGCAGAGAAGTTCGGGATCTACGATATAATTTATGAATTTCAGACAGAACATGACGTTGTTATATCTGCAGTCTTCAGCACCGTTTCAGATTTTCATGAGGCTGTCAGGCCTGTTCTCAGGCAGATTCATCTGGAGGGGCTGACCTTATGGTCGAGAGAATAGACAAAGAAGAAGGCCGCCTCCGCGCAATTGACGAGATCGAAAGGGCATGTTCTGAACTGGATGCCGCTCATCTTCTTCATGAAAAAGGTTTCTATTTTAAAAGCGTTTCATCAGCCTACTATTCCATTTATCACGCGGCAAAGGCGCTTCTTCTGCTGAAAGGCATTGAACCAAAAACCCACGAAGGCATAGAAAGAATGTTCGGCCTTTACTACATAAAAACGAATGAATTTGATCTGGCCATAGGCAAAACCATTGGAAGGCTTATGAAGATGAGGGAAGAGGCTGATTATTTTCCTGAAATTCCCTCCACAAAGGATGAGTCTGATGAAGCTGTCAGGATGGCAAAAGACTTTACCGAAAAAGCAAAGAAACTGATTTCATAATTTTTGCATCTGATTTTCCTGTTTGTTAAAACCTATCTCAAAATCAAGTGTCACTTTATTAAACTGTTATACCCGCGAACAGACTGTGTCGCAATTGTCATCCTGAACTTGCCTGTCCCGACTTGTCGGGGATTCAGAATCCGGAGACTTGTAACGCCTTGAAAAGACTGGATTCCGGATCAAGTCCGGAATGACAGAATTTTAAATCTGTTACGTAAAAATCATATATAGACATCCGGGGAAGTATTTGTAGACAGACCTCAGGTACGTTTCTTTCTTTTCTCCCTGCTCAAGATCAGCTGTGAATCGTCTATAGCGTCATTCCTGCGAACAGACTGTGTCACAATAGGGAAAAGGCTTGTATTGTCATTCCTGCGGAGGCAGGAATCCAGTCTTTTCAATAATAATATCATATAGATCAGTCCACTCCGGATTGTCCTCCTCTATAAGTCTGAGCTTCCATTGCCGTTTCCACGCCTTTAACTGTTTTTTTTTGTGATAGCGGCCTCTGCTGTTTCATGCATCTCATACCACTATTATTTCTGGATTCCTGCCTACGCAGGAAAGACGAAAACCTATCTAACACATATCCACTAAAGAAACATGCCATCCCCTTACGTGTCTACTTATGTTTTTTACAACATGTCTATATATGATTATTCCGTAACAGACAGAATTTTAAATCTTGAATCTTGAATCTATTTTGTCTTCTCCAGTTCCTTCACCCTGTCCCTGAGCTCCTTGATCCTGAACTCACGGTCCACGAACAGCCTGTTGAATCTTTGAAGCTCGGCATTTTTTTTCTCGAGATCGCGAGTACGCTCTTGCACCTGTTCCTCAAAAATGTCTGACTGTCTTTGAAGGGCCTCAAATAAAATAGCGTTTTGAGTAACTACTGCAACGGTAGCTGCAAGTGTTTCAAGGAATTCCTGCTCAGCAGCGAACTCCCTTTCTGTCTTTGATGCAATTCCGATGACTCCGAGCGTCTTGCTGTCATGTATCAGGGGCAGGGCCGCGAATGAACGCATCCCGGCCTCCTTGCATTCATTAAGGGTGCAGCGGTCATCACGCTGAATATCTGTAGAATAAACAGGCCTGCCTTCTGCAGCTGCAAGCCCGCAGAGACAGTCGCCTATCTTCTTTCTTTCATTCAGATGGCCATCCGAAGGCAGGGCCTCCTTAAGCACCAGCAGGTCTTCTGATATCAGATAAAAAAGCGCGAGGTCAGGTGAGCAGGCCTCCCTGATGCCGTCAAGGGCCACAGCCGCCACCTCTTTGAGCGAGCGGCTCCCAACGGCCCTGCGGCTCAGCCTGTTAAGGGCGGTCAGATGACTGTTCCGCCGGGCAAGGTCGTCCTGTATGGCCTTGAGAGCAGAGATGTCCCGGGCGATATGCACTGACCCTGTGAGTTTCCCCGACTCATTAAATACAGGCGAGGCCGTGACCAGCAGCGGTAACCCTATATGCTGGTCATTTACTTCACGCGTAACAGCCTTACCTTCACGCAGCATCTGCTCATGAGGACAGCCTTCCCACGGCGCATTACGACCGTGCATAAGCTTGTAGCAGTACTGGCCGACGAGTTTATCCGGAGTGTGTTTGAGAAAATCAGCCATCGCGCGGTTGACCCTGACTATCCTGAACTCTGTATCAAGGACGGCCACAAAGTCGGTTATGGCGTCAAAGGTGTTGTGCCAGTCCTGCCCTGAAATCCCGAAACTGTCCCTCAGCCTGTCTGAATCCTCCATATTGTCTGTCATTTCATCCCGCCTTTTTCTAATTTAAATATATCACTTCTGCTGTGCAAGTCAATGAGGAAAGCAGCCCGCTTTTCTGTAACACCCCGGCGTATAATTAGTTCCTGCTGCAGAAACTATAAGTCACTTCCCTGGCTGGATTGTCATTTCGACCAGCGGGAGAAATCTTTCGGTATTGTAACAGGTCAAGATTTCTCGCTTCGCTCGAAATGACATGTTAATATCAAATTATTACTTTAAGCAACAGCTTCTACTCAACCCTCCAGCACGTCCCTTATTTTTGACAAAAGCCTGTCCGGGAAGATGGGCTTGGAGACAAAAACCAGGGCCTCATCGTGGATTTTTTTTGTACGGATAACGTCTGCAGTATAGCCGCTTGTAAAGATGGCCTTTGCTTCCGGCCGGATCTTCCGGATCTCTTTAAAGGCCTCCCTGCCATTCATCCTGGGCATTATCACATCCATGATAATAAGGGCGATGCTGTCTGCATGCCGGACGAACTGGTCTACGGCATCCATCCCGTCCACTGCCTCAAGCACCCTGTAGCCGGACTCTTCAAGTACCGATCTGATAGACCCCCTTACTTCGGCCTCATCTTCAACAATAAGTATGGTCTCTGCCTTGCCTGATGATGTAATGGCCGGAGAAGCTTTTTCGAGCGGGATTGCAGTTTTGATTTCAGGTAAATAGATATTAAAACTCGTTCCTTCCCCGGGTTCGCTATATATATTAATATATCCATTGTGCTGGGTAATTATCCCGTATACTATGGACAGTCCGAGCCCTGTTCCCCTGCCGACCTCCTTGGTCGTGAAAAACGGCTCGAATACCTTCTGCCTTATATCCTCACTTATCCCTTCGCCTGTGTCCGTGACCGATAAAAACGCATACGTTCCGGGACTGCCAAAGCCATGGGCCCTGACAAATTGAGAGTCCATTTCGCGGATGTCCGTTTCTATGGTCAGGCTGCCGCCTCCGGGCATGGCGTCCCTGGCA
>QZIL01000046.1 GCA_003599025.1 Nitrospiraceae bacterium
TCTCTCCATGAATCCTGCGCCCTTCTTCATTTTTATATACATATGCCGCCCTTGTTGCGTACGTATAGTTCAGGTAACAGCTTGCACTGGTGTGAAACAGGGTCTCTTGTCAAACTCACCCGAAAAAGAAATACTACGAAATCATTTTGAATGATTAAAGAAAATCAAGTCATTCCAAAAGCAGGATAAGCAGTCAGGACAGAAAGATTAATTGGAATGCTTCCTGAAGAATATTATATCTTATTACTTTCCACTTGGAAAGATTTTTTTCAGATAAAAAAAGGGCATCGCAGCGCGATGCCCTTTCCATTATTTTTTTATTCTAAAATATTTTCAGCTTCAGGCGCCTTCGTACTTCTTCATCCTCCAGTATTCGGCATTTAGCGTCTCGACTATATAATCAATCCTGCGCGTCCTGATCAGTTTGCCAAGACAATCAAGGATGACCTTGGGATGTTTGAAGATGATGCTGAAGAGTATTGAATAGAAACTGATATTTCCTGAACTGCTCAGATAATTTCTCACAAAGAACTGGTTCTGCAGATGTCTGCGGATGTCCCTCAGTTCCTCCTTGCCGAATGTAATGGCCATTAATGGAAGCTCAGGCTGCCTGTGCGCCCATATCTCCGAGAACGGGATATTGGGGTCAAGCCACCCGTTTTCAATAGCCATATCATATATATCGGTCCCGGGATACGGTGTCAGAAAATAAAAGGCCGTATAATCCGCTTTGATTTCCTTTGCTACCTGAAAACTCTCCTCGATATCTTCTTTCGTCTCTGTCGGATTACCGATTATAAAGGTCGCGAGGGTCCTGATGTCCAGGTCCTTGCAGAGCTTAAAGGACTGTTTTATCTGTGAAGTCCTGTCGCCTGCACCGCCTTTGCCAAGGACCTTCAATATTTTTTCAGATCCGCTTTCCACCCCGAAGTCAAGCTGCACAAGCCCGGAGTCCTTCATTCTCTGCATCAATTCCCTGTCGGTCTGGTCTACTCTGGACTGGCAGGCCCATTTAATATTGAGGTTTCTCCTCTTCAGTTCTTCGCAATATTCCTTTACCCATTTGGAGCTGAGAGTAAACGTATCATCACAGTAATATATACCCCTCATATCAAAATTCTTGACCAGATGTTCTATCTCGTCAACAACGTTCTTTACCGAACGCCTCCTGGTCCTTCTGCCGAATATGTTATGGCTTCCGCAATAAATACATTTAAAAGGACAGCCCCTGCTCGTGACAATGGTCGTCTGGTTCTTCTCGGCATACCCGCGGATAATCCCTGGTGGTTTGAGATAAGGTGTCATATCTATCAGGTGCCTGGCAGGAAACGGGATTGTATCCAGGTCCATGATCATATCACGCTTGCCGTTCTCAATGATTTCACCGTTTTTACGGTACATGACCCCGTTTACACCTTCAAGGCTTTCTTTCTTTGCAAGCTTCTCACATACTTCAACTATTGTGTCTTCGCCTTCTCCTATTACTATGAAATCGAGGTTGAATTCCTTTAATGTATCATGCGGCTTAACAGTCGTATGCACTCCACCGGCGCAATATATAACATCAGGCAGTTCCTGCTTTAAGGTCTTGCAGAGATTAAATGCCCTCTGATATGCAACAGTCAGAAAACTCAGCCCTATCAATTCCGGATTAAATTCTTTGATCTCCTTCAGCATCGTGTCCTGGTATTCCGGGTCGGCATCGAATATCTGGACAGCATGTCCGGCCTTCTCCAGCACAGCAGCAATATACAGAAGTCCCAGAGGTGGAACGACATTATTGCCGTCTAAAACCTGAGCATTTACTAACGTTACTCTCATATATCCCTACCTCGTTTCTTGATCGTATTTAACATCCGCAGGAGCTGCAGCTGACCTTGCAGGGCTTGCTCCCTTTCAAAGTAATTGAAAAAAATTCTATATATTCAACCTTCTTGTAAAGGTAATTTTTTGTCAGGCTGACACCTGAAAAACCGGCATTTTTTGCGACTGTCTCAAACTTGATGTCTGTAAGAGCCCCGGACAGGCATGCGTTCCAGAGTTCCTTGTCCCTTTTTAAATATCCCGGCACCGGTTTGTCCGAGACTATGTCAGAAATAATAAACCTTCCTCCTGGCTTTAATATTCGATATATCTCCTCTAATACTTTAGCCTTGTCTTCTGTAAGGTTGATGACACAGTTGGATATGACAAGATCAACCGAATCACTCTCAATCGGCAGTTCCATTATATTCCCGGCCCTGAATTCTACAATGTCATATCCAAGGACCTTTGCAACTTTCTTTGCGCTGTCCCGCGCCTTCTCCAGCATTTCATCAGTCATGTCTATTCCAATGACTTTACCCTCTCTGCCGAGTTTCTTTGCAGCGATAAAACAGTCAATGCCGCCGCCCGCGCCTAAATCAACGATTGTCTCTCCCTTCTTGATATCAGCAAGGGCTGCCGGATTACCGCAGCCATAAGAAACATCCAGCACCTCACTTGGTATGTGTGAGAGTTCTTTGGGATTGTATCCTGTAGGACAATAGTAATCAGCAACCGGATTATATGCGGCCTTGGAAAACTTCTTCTTCACTGTCTTGGTCACATGTCCTTTTATCTCGGGCTTGCAGACTTCCTCATCATCCTCAACATCCACCGAAAGTACGCATGAACAGTGATAGCAGCCTACTTCAAAATTTTTGTCAATTGTCTTAATCCCGGCCCCCAGATGTCCCGGCAGTTTCGAATCCATGGCGTTATAAACAAGCGGTGGTGCATATCCGTCACCATCCTGGGCAGTGACCCCTTCAGAGGCCAGTTCCCATATGATGTCCTCAAACAATGCCTTGTAGGTAGAACAATATGGGTCAAGAGCTTTGACGGACCCCTTTCCGGTATCAACCTCGGAAGCATAGTAACTGTGGGATGTACAGCCGCCGCCGCAGAAATATTCAAGATAGCAGTCCCGGCATTCTTTCTTGTCCTGGACACTGTTTTTTCTGCCCCTGTCCATTACCTTTGACTTAAGCCAGATGTCTTTAAGTGACTCCTTACGGACAGAACCGGCATCAAAGTTTTTATCGCCATTGAGCGAAGCGCACGGATATACGTGACCATCTGAATTCACACAGATTTTTTCATAACAATTATTACACAGGTCATTTTTCCTTCCCCTCTTTGTACGTACCCTGACCTTCAGTGATTCAACATTGTCAAATATCATCTCCTGCTCTTTATATTCTTTTTTGAGTTTCTTCATCGCGAGGGCAATGTTATCAGAAGGCACATATAAGTCGCTTAAATTACTGGCGCCCCGTCCTTTTGCGTGCATCCAGAGGACGTTATGTTCCTGAATGCCGAGTTTTGAAAGAAAACGGGAGGTCTTTGCAATGTCCTTTTCATTAAGTTTGCTGATAGCAGTTGAGATAATCGGGGTAATGCCTATACTGATAAGTTTCTTTATCCCGTCTACCGCTTTGTCAAAGCTCCCTTTTCCGCGCAGTTTGTCATGTATTTCAGCGTTAGGTCCCTCCAGACTGACCTGTATAAGCAGCCTGGGTCCCGTCAGCTTTTTAAGTGCCGCGATTTTTTTGTCATCAAAAAGGGTGGCGTTGGTAAGAACAATCAATTCGCGTTTCCTGGTTTTAGTGATATATTTAATGAGGTCAAAAATACCTTCTTTTAAGAAAGGTTCCCCGCCGGTAAGGTAAAACCGCCTGACCCCGAGTTTTATGCTTTCATCAACAAGTTCCCTGATCTCGGCATCTGTTAATTCCTTTTTAAGCCCCTTCCCGGCGCTTACAAGACAATGCCTGCACCTCAGATTGCACGCGAGGGTGTAGTATATCCAGAGTTCATCCAGTTTGTGCGGGGCTATAACATCGCTTCTGCCTTTATATTCCGGGCGTTCAAAACGGTCATTTGAAACAAATTCAAGCAGCCCGGCAGCACTTAGAAATTCCGATACCTCTTCCATGACCTGCCCCTTGTCCGTTCCTTCATATTTTGCGTAAATATAATCCTGGATGTCTGACAGCGTATGTTTACCGTCACAAAGCTTGATTATCTCGGCACCTGTATTGTTCACACTTATCCAGTTCGGTGATTTGGGGTCAATAAAAAGAGAGATGCCGTTTTTCCGTTTTTTTATATATTCGGGGGAATAAAGCACGTCATCAGCATTGAAGGCCCTCAGATTGGGATCGGCAATTTTCCACTCATTAAGATCGTACTGTTTTATCCTTTGATCTCTTCCTGTATCACAACAACCTTTTGCCATAAAATCTCCGTTAACTCTCTTGTACTATAGGATTATTACCGCGTCAAACATGTGACTGTGAATTTCTATGGTAGATATGAGTATTATCACTGAAATACAAATGTCTAGATGGATTACAATTGTCTTATTATACAGATTCATGCATAAAATTCACAATTAATTAACCTTACTTTTAATGACACCCTCTGATACTCCATCGGTTTTGGGGACAGATAACAGCATGTCTGTTGATATAAGGTTTGACCTGATGTTAGTATTATTTGATCTTAAGACATGAAATCAATATAAGCAGCAAAATATTTGCAATGGATAAACATACTGATTTTTCAATATATTTATTTGTCATTCCATGAAATCCACTTCAGATGTGAACAGGAAAACAGACCTTATCGTACAGAGAAACAGGGAGCTGACCGCCATACTGGAGGTCAGTAAGGTCCTTACAGCTTCCTTTGCCCTCGAAAAAAATCTTATGTCTGTAATGTCTACACTCGGGACACTTCTTGAAATGCAGAGGGGGTGCGTATTTCTCCTTGATCACGTATCAGGAGAACTCCGTATTGTAGCAGCACACGGGCTCGAAAAACATAATATCGAAAAAGGCAAATACCGTATCGGAGAAGGCATCGTTGGCCGGGTTCTCGAAAAAAAGGTCCCTATGGTAATTCCCAATATCGGGAAAGAGCCACTGTTCCTTAACAAGACCGGTTCGCGACCGGAGAAAGAAGGGATTTCTTTTCTATGCATACCGATTATGCTGAAGAATGAAGTGCTCGGGGTATTGAGCGTTGACAGGATCTATTCAAAAAAAGAAGGCAGTGTTGATGATGATCTCAGGGTCCTGGAAATCGTTGCCTCACTGATTGCGCAGTTCTTAAAATTATGGGAAAGTTATGAAAAGGTAGAAAAAGAAAAAGAGAATTTAAAACGGGAGTTAAAAGGCAAATACAGCATCGAAAACGTAATTGGTGACTCTGACAGAATGCAGGATGTATTCAAGTCTGTTTACAGGGTAGCTCCCTCAAAAGCAACTGTGCTGCTGCGCGGAGAAAGCGGCACAGGTAAAGAACTTATCGCAAAGGCGATACACTATATGAGCCCGCGGAGCAAAGGTCCCTTTATTAAATTCAACTGCGCTTCGATCCCGGAAGGGCTTCTTGAATCCGAGCTTTTCGGCCATGAAAAAGGGGCCTTTACAGGGGCAGTTTCTTCAAGAAGCGGAAAGTTCGAGCTTGCAAACAGGGGGACGATTTTCCTTGATGAGATAGGAGACCTGCCAACAACGCTCCAGCCGAAAATCCTGCGAGTCCTGCAGGAAAGGGAATTTGAGAGGGTGGGGAGTGAAAGAACGGTAAAAGTTGATGTCAGGATAATTACGGCAACGAGCAGAAACCTGGAAACGCTGGTATCGCAGGGCAAATTCAGGGAGGACCTCTATTTCAGGCTTAATGTAATCCCGCTCTTTTTACCTCCGTTACGGGAAAGAGAAGAGGACATCCCTATCCTGATTGATCATTTCCTTAATAAATTTAATGAAGAAAACTCCCGTTCAGTTGTAATGGATAAGGGTGCGATGCAGGTATTTCTGAACTACCATTGGCCAGGTAATGTCAGGGAGCTTGAGAATACTATAGAAAGGCTTGTAGTTATGTCCGGCTCAGATATTATAACTTCAACAGACCTGCCGGTGTCCCTGAATATCTGCCGGCTGAAAAACTCAGATAAGGCATCGTCATTAACAACAAACATAGAAGAGCTTGAAAAGGCCAATATACTCAGCGCCCTCGAAAAATCAGGCTGGGTCCAGGCAAAGGCAGCACGGCTCCTCGGCATTACACCGAGGCAGATCGGATATAAAATGAAAAAATACGGGATAGAAGAAAAAGAGTATTAATAACTGCTTGCCCTCTCCGGTTTATTCAATCACCCACACAGCGCAATTTTTCCCGGAGTGCAGAAGTCTGCTTGATGTGCTCCCGAATATAAATTCTTCTTTTTTTGATATCCCCCTCCGGCCTACCACTACTGTACAGCATCCGAGCTTTCTCTGCTCTTCAAGAATGCACTCTGCGACAGACGGACATTTTTTAACATCAACAAGCACATTGACTTTGTCTTCAGCAAACCCTGACTGAATGAGTATATGACGGTATTTATCAAGCAGCTCACAGGCCTTTTCACGCTCGTCTTTTATCCAGCACTGACGGTCCTGCTCTGTGTCGAAAAAATCATCCGAGGGTTCCGGGACAATACAGAGAAGTGTCACACGAAATCCGGGGACCCCTCCAAGAAAATCCGCTGCATAAAGTAGCGCCCTTTGAGCATTGTCCGATTCATCAAGGGCGATCAGGACATGCCTGTCCTGAATTGCACCAGAACTGTCTGCATTGCTATTATCCAAAGCTCTCCCCCTTTCTATATTTATGAACAGCCAATACTGCTCCTAGCTTCATACAAATCTTCCAGAAACTGTTTTGTGTCATCATAAAATACATCCGCACCTCTGGAAAAGTGGAGCAGTATCAAGTTAAGCACGTCAGGGATATAAGGGTATATTTTTTTCAGATTGACTACTCTGTTATTAAAGATAATGTTGATGTCATCAAAGCTAAGTCGTCCATACGCTGACTGGTCCTTCTGCTGAAGTTCGAGTGTGGTGACGTCACCCGCTCCCGCAAGATATACAAGGACATTTCCCAGTCCGAAGAGATCATATCCAAACATATTCTCTCTGTGCCAGTAGTTGTAATCAAAATCTATCCATCGGTAATGTCCTTCGCCTTTTCCCTTGATTATGTGATCACGTCTTATGTCGCCGTGTTTCTCTCCGTTATCATGAAGGAATTTAATGGCCTTTACCATATCAATATAATCATTAAATATTGAAGGGAAATAACTGTAGAAGTAATCCTCATGTATCCCTCCTATTTTTGATATCATGTCATCAAATATGGTTCCCGGAATATAATCGATGACTCTGATAATATTCCCCGCTGTGTCAACAGTACTGAACCCCTGCATGAAATTGGGGTGCCCTCTGACCAGTTCGAGGATCCTCGCCTCTTTTTTGGGACTCCTCATAAGGTCAAATGTCAAATCTCCGACCTTTGCTCTGAATTTTTCAGGGAAGACCATTTTTATAATTTTTATGCTTCCGTCCCTGAGGTCAATCGCCCTTTTGACCCAGTATTTCGGCTGTTCATCTATGCCGAAACGGCCTTCTCGTTCATTACGTCTGATAAGGTACGGACAGGTGTTAAGGACAACAACGTCATTGTATTCAACCCTGAAGAAGTTCGAAGTATCAGTAATAACATTGACCTTCTCCGGAACCTGCTGAGGACCGGCATAGCGGGCTATCATGTCCTTCAGTTCATCAGAGCTGAATGAGATGCTGTTCATGACTGAAATCTTACCATTCATAACACGCTGTGTTTTGAGATCCTGATTAAAGATAATCTACCCTCAATAAAATCGTATAACATTTCCGTGTCGTCGTCTACTGATAGCCATCCCTTGATCCTGTAAGTATTTCGTCAAAATGCAATTATACAGAAGAGTTGCCTGTTAGATAATCATATATTTGAGACCCGTATATAATTCCCATTTAGTGCCAAATTGGCAAATAGCGTGCCATTTTGGCCGATATTTTCATCTGTATATTTCCAACTATCAGTTTATTAAGCATTCCTGCCCTGGCAATTCTTTTGCATTCATGAATCATATCTTTCTAATTGCATAATATTTTCTTATAATTTTATTCACAGTTAAAATGCTAATACACAAGTCGCTGGTTATGACTAAATATTTTTTCATAACTTTTTATTAATTGTGATATAGTTATAAACAAATATTATCAGACCATCCACAAGGAACCGGAAAGGGAGGTATTAAACATGAATAGATTATCAGTTATAGTTTCACTAGTTGTTTCTGTTATTGCTTATACTCTGCTATGCGGTTCTGTACCAGCCTTTGCAGACCAGGGGGCTGACCTGAGGTTTGCCGCCTTTGAGGGGCTGTCAACACAGGTGGATACAATGCTTGCAAAAGGCGTTGACATCAACGCAAAAAGTAAGGATGGTGAAACAGCATTGATGATCGCCTCACTTATGGGCCACACAAAGGTAGTGAATATCCTCATCACCGGCGGTGCTGATGTGAATGCCAGTAATGTCAGGGGAGAAACCGCATTAATGGCTGCAGCATTTGCAGGTCAGGCCGACGTTGTGGAGATCCTTCTTTCAAAAGGGGCCAATGTGAATGCTGCAGACGTAAAAAAAGAAACAGCACTGATGGAAGCAGCATTTTCCGGACATTCAAAGATAGTTAAGATGCTCCTTGATAAAGGCGCCAGGATAAATGCGGTTGACGTTAAGCAGGAAACTGCCCTGATCTATGCAGCAAATGCAGGCCAGACCGCAGTAGTTAATGCCCTGATAGCGAGTGGTGCTGATGTTAATGCAAAGAACTGCATGGGCGTGACTTCTCTGATATATGCCTCACTCCGGGGACATACAGATACAGTTAATGCGCTGCTTTCCAAAGGAGCAGATATTGCTGTAAAGGATACCCTCGGAAGAACAGCTATAATGCTGGCGTCAGTAAGGGGCCACGATGACACTGTCGATACCCTGCTTGCCGGAGGGGCTGATCTCTCCATTAATGACAATATCAGCAAGAAAAATTTGACCATGACAGCTTCACTTGTATGTGACGGTCATTAGCAGATATCTTCAGCAATTAAAAGATCCGGCTTTGTTATCTTGAAGGACAGCCTCACCGGCTGTCCTTTTCATTTTCCCCTGACTCAACCGCTAAATCTTCGATAATTCCGGCAGTTACTGCACTGCGTGTTCCCTATAAAAGAGTTTTGCGCTGCAAGTGGTTTATAATGTCCTATGCCCGGCATTAAACGAAAAATCTATCAGCTTATTATCAGCAGACTTGACGGCCACAAGCTTGCGTCAGAGCTTTATCAGGAACAAATCATTGATCTTGCAAAGAAAGGGATAGGGGGGTTTATTATCTTCGGCGGAGAAAAAAGAGCAGTATCATCTTTTATTGATAAGTTGCAGCTGCTTGCAGAGACGCCCCTGTTTATCGCCTCTGACATAGAAAGAGGGGTGGGACAGCAAATCGAGGGGGCCACATCATTCCCCGGCCAGATGGCCATTGCAGCAGCAACTGACAGAGGTGATCCTGAGAGTATCAGAGACGTTGAAGACGCACTTAATGCCATCGCATTTGAAGCGATTGACGCGGGTATAAATATGCCTCTCATCCCTGTGCTGGATGTAAACAGCAATCCTGATAATCCGATAATATGTTCAAGGGCTTTCTCTGATAAACCGGAAGTTGTCTCCTGGTTCGGGAGCCTGTATATTCGCACCCTGGAAAAGAGGGGGCTCATCAGCTGCGCCAAACACTTCCCCGGACATGGCGATACTGCAGTTGATTCCCACATCTCTCTTCCGGTAATCTCCAAATCAATTGACGAATTACATGCTGTGGAACTTGCGCCGTTTATTGAAGCAGTAAAAACAAATGTGGGCAGCATCATGATGGGGCATATAAGCATACCTGCATTAGATGACCTTCCTGCCTCCCTTTCCAAGCAGTCAGTTGCTCTTTTGAGAGACAGGCTCGGTTATAAAGGACTTATCATGACAGACGCGCTTAACATGCATGCCCTCAAAGAAATAAAGGACGTTGCAGTCACCTGCGTTAATGCCGGGGTGGATATTCTCCTCCATCCTGAAAATCCGGACACTATAGCAGAAGAAATCCATCACGCTGTCATGACTGGAGAAATAGCAGAAATACAGATAGACAGGACCGTAGAAAGAATATTAGGCCATAAGGCGAGAATAAAGGACATCAAAAAAGTCCGGGTAGACACTTGCAGACATGAAAAGCTTTCCGGATTAATTTCGGACAGGTCTATTACAATTGTGAAAGATGCCCCCGGGCTTGTTCCGCTAAAGAATTTTCAGGACATCTCTCTTGTATTCAAGGCTGATGAAAACAAGCATGACTTGACGGTACTGAAGTCATACTTCCCGGAATCAGTCCATATACGGGAAGTTACGGGAGACGCTGTAAGGCCGTTAATAATTGTTGCTCTGTTCACAAAGATAGCAGCATGGGAGGGGAGTGCAGGTATGAAGGAGGAGGACATAAATATTGTCAGGGACCTGATAAAGAGGTCCCGCAGTTCAATCGTGTTGTCCTTCGGTAATCCTTACCTGCTCAGGCACTTCAGGGAGGCTGATGCGCTCATTGCAGCATATGATACAACCGGCCAGGCCCAGTCATCTGTTATAAAGTGCCTCAAAGGAGAAGTTATGTTTCAGGGCCGGGTACCTGTTGAACTGAAAATTTGAAGAATGCAACCAGTACGTTGACATTTTAAAGGATTCGGACAATTAACTGTCCCCCTCCAGATACCTGACCTCTGCCTTACCCTTTTCTTCATCCACAAAATAAAAAAGTATGCCCCCGATAATAAAGAACAATGAAATTGATGATATACTCGCACGAGACGCGATCTCACTGCTGTAGCCCATGGAACGAACAAGCAGACCGGCCCCGCCCATGACAACAGGACCGAGCACTGTGGCAAACTTGCCGATCATATTATAAAAGCCGAAATACTCCGCTGATTTATTGACAGGAATTATCCTCGCGTAAAACGACCTGCTGAGCGCCTGTATTCCGCCCTGAACCAGGCCCACTATAATCGCCAGTATATAGAATTCATGCTTTTCCTGCATAAATGCACCCCATACCGAAACAAACAAATATACGCCAATTGCTATATATATCCCCCTCTTTGCCCCGATTTTCTGACCGATATAACCAAAGGCTATTGCAGAGGGGAAACCGACAAACTGTGTAATAAGAAGGGCCACAATAAGGTCATTTGATTCAAACCCGATAGACATCCCGTAATCGACAGCCATGACGATAATCGTGTCGACCCCGTCAATATAGAGCCAGTAAACTACAAGGAACAGAAACACTGTCTTTAAATGCCGGATCTCCCTGAAGGTATTCATAAACTGGCTGAGGCCGGCTTTAACCGCAGCGGCCCCTGATACAGCACCGCCGGTTTCAGGTTCTTTGACCAGCAGAAAGACAGGGATTGAAAAAACCGCCCACCAGATTCCAACTGTCAGAAACGAAAACCTGACAGCCTCGCCAGCATCCGCAAACCCGAACTTTTCCGGATTAAGGGTCATCCATACATTGAGCCCGAAGAGTATCCCCCCTCCCAGATACCCGGTAGAGAAACCGAGGGCTGAGACAAAATCGAGCCTTTTTTCTGACGCAACACCCACTATTAATGAGTCATAAAAGATATTGCCTCCCAGAAATCCTGCAGTAGCAACAACGTATAAAAAGACAGCCGATGACCAGTCACCCATTGAAACAAGATATAAAGACATCGTCATGACTATGCCCATGAAGGAAAAGAACATCAGGAATTTCTTTTTTGACGACCCCTTGTCAGCAATTGCCCCCAGGACAGGGGCAAGCAAGGCAATGACAACCCCAGCTACTGAGTTGGCCAGTCCCAGCCTTGCGGTACTGATATTCACATCAGCGCCTGCGCTCCAGTATTTTTTGAAAAAAATGGGGAAGAAGCCGGCCATGACCGTAGTAGCAAAGGCTGAATTGGCCCAGTCATACATCGCCCATCCGAAGATCGCTTTTTTACTGTCTTTTTGCATTACTGATTAATCTAAATGCCTTTAAGTTTAGTATGAAGCAGGTATTGTAATTATTACCTCGGCAATTAAATACTAGAAAGCCGTCATTCCCGTCCCGATGTATCGGGAGGAATCCAGTCAAATGAAATAGATCCCCGTTTTCACGGGGAACCCTGGA
>QZIL01000041.1 GCA_003599025.1 Nitrospiraceae bacterium
ATACCATATCTGGCAGGGGCCTTTGCGGATTAGGGAGCCTTCCCGTCTCCCTAATAACCCTCTGGGTAATGCATGTATTCATCCCCGTGGCAAGCCACGAGGGATTCTACAAAGCTTTCGCTAAATCAAAAGTCTTTATAATCAGGCAGAGCAGTACTGTCTTTTCTCTACGACCGTTTTTTCAACTGCTTTCTGAGGTTGGCTACATCTGTCCGCAGATCAAATAGTTCAATACATTGGGTTATAGTTAATTTAACATCAATAATACTCCACGGTTTCATTAAATACCTCTCGATCTGTCTTGCATTTACAATGCTCAGAATCAAGTTAACATCAGACAGGCCTGAAAAAATAACACTAATTATATCAGGATATAGTTTCTTGACCTTTTCAAGCAACTCAAATCCGTCCATCCCGGGCATATTAACATCTGAAAGAATGACTTTAAACGGTCTTTCAGACAGTATTTTTAAAGCTTCTTGACCGTTGCTGGCAAAAAATAGATCATATGGTTCATCTATTAATTCTCGTTTCAAGGAAGACAGGATACTTTTTTCATCATCAACAATAATAATGTTAGATTTACTCACTGAATTATCCTTCTCCAAAAAAACTGGAATCTCCTACAGCATCCCTTTAGTCGAAGGCACCCCTTTTGCCCCCGGATGGATTTCCACAGCAGCACGCAGGGCCCTTCCGAACCCTTTAAAAATGGCTTCAAAGATGTGGTGAGGGTCGCGTCCATAGTGCAGGTTTATATGGAGGTTCATCCCTGCATTGTTTGTCAGGGCACGGAAGAAGTCCTCAAAGAGAGAGACCCCGAGGCTCTGGATCTGGGCGCTGTCCCTTGGTGTCTTTACATTATAAACCAGGTACGGTCTGCCGCTCAGGTCAATAACAACCTGCGCAAGGCTCTCATCCATCGGTGTCATTGCCTCTCCGTAGCGGCGTATCTGCATTTTCTTGCCGAGGGCCTTATGTATGGCTTCTCCAAGTACGATACCCACGTCTTCCATGAGGTGGTGATAATCAACTTCGATGTCCCCTTTTGCCTGAACGTCAAGGTCGAGGTGCCCGTGTTTTGACATAAGACTGAGCATGTGGTCCAGAAAAGGGACAGACGTATTGATCCTGTAATTACCCTTGCCGTCAAGATTGAGATTTACCTTTATGTCAGTCTCTTTAGTCTTTCTTGATACTGCTGCTTTTCTCGGCATGTGACCCTCCTGAATGAATATTTATTATGGACATTGACCCGGAAACAGCTGTCATTCCCGACTTGATCGGGTCGGATCGACTCTTCGAGTAGACTCGATTCGAGAATCCGGTCTTTTCTGGATACCCGCTGGAGTTTATCCCGATGCTGCGGGACGGGCATAACGATAAACGCGTCAATAATACTTTGAGATTTTATCATAGCACTTGTTTAAGTGTTTTTATAAAAATTTCATTCTCCTGCGGCGTCCCTATCGTCACTCTCAGAAAGCCGTCTCCCACGCTATTCATGTTCCTTATAAGCACCCCTTTATCAAGAAGGCCCCCATATATCCTGTTTCCATCTTCCACTTTGAAAAAAATGAAGTTCGCATCCGATGGATAAGGAATTACACCATCCATTTCCGAAAGCTCTTTATAAAGCCTCTTCCTCCCGGATATGATCGCCCGGATGTCCGATTTCATCTGTCTCCTGTTTTGAAGGGCCTCTGAAGCAACCTTTTGTGAAAGGACATTAACATTAAAGGGCAGCCTTACCTTGTTTACTTCATTAATAATATCCGGGCCTGTAATCATGAAACCGACCCGCAGGCCCGCAAGGCCTATCTTGCTCAATGTTCTCAGGATGACCAGGTTTTTGTATTTTCTTATCAAAGGAACAAAAGACTTCTTGTCCGAAAACGGCTGGTATGCTTCATCCACGATGACCAGCCCTTTTGACTGCCTGATTATTTTCAATATCCTGTCTTCTGAAAAACAGTTGCCGGTCGGATTGTTGGGCGAACTCAGGAAGACCAGTTTCGGCTTATACTTCTTTATTGCAGCAAGCATCTTTTTAACATCAAGATCGAATTTATTATCAAGAGGCACCTCGACCTTCTTCTCACCAAGTGCCTGCGAGATAATCCCATACATGGAGAACGTTGGACCAGGGTATAGCACCGGCCCGCCGAATACGGAGATAAGATTATAGATCAGTTCATCCGAGCCATTGCCGTGAAGAATGTTTTGCGGCTTTACCTTCAACTCCTTTGCAATGAGCTTTCTGATGGTTGTTGCCTGCGGGTCAGGATAGCGGTTCAGTGTCTGTAAATTATTCTTAAAGCTGACTGCTGACTGCTCGGTACGAGTCGATCCCGACTGACTGCTGATAGCTGAATACGGACTCTCATTCGCGTCCAGCTTTATCCTGCAGGGGATTTCTTCTGCCTGATAAGCGCGAAGGGCCCTTATATTGGGTTTAATGAGTTTTTTAATATCCACGCCGGAATTATAACACAGGCCATATTTGATTAGCATAAAGGACTAACGTCAGAGGAAGCCCATCTACTTCTCTTCAAGCCCTGTCAGGAATTGATTAACACACTCCGGAAGATTTTTACTGTAGCCCCCCTCCAGGACAGCAAAGGTCGGTTTGTTTAATGCGGACAGTCTTCTGCCGATTTCTCCGAATGTTTCAATCTCAAGTGAAAGCCCTGCCATAGGATCCAGCCTGAAGGCATCAAAACCTGCAGAGATGGCAAGAAGGTCAGGCCCAAACGATTCTACTGCCATCATTTCATCTGCAAAAACCGAAAGGAAACGGTCAGGTCCAGTACCGGGTAATAGCGGGATGTTCCTGCAGTTGTCCCTGCTCTTCAACCCTGTGCCGGGGAAAAGCGGGCTCTGATGCAGGGAAAGATAATAAATTTCCTTTCTGCCAAGCATAATGTCTTCAGTCCCGTTTCCGTGATGGCAGTCAAAATCTACAATTGCCACTTTCCTTATATCTGCGTTTTCCTTCATTGCCTTCAGGCATGCTATTGCAATACTGTTGAAATAACAGAACCCCCCGAGGCGGTCTCTTGCCGCGTGATGTCCCGGAGGCCGCATAAGGGAAAAGGCCTTTTCTCCATGATTCAGACAATGCATGACAGCATCAACAGCTGCCCCTGCCGACAGCTTTGCAATTCTGTCTATGCCCTGAAAAACAGGGGTGTCAAAGTCAAAAAAAGTACCGGCCTTGACACTTTCAAGAAGGTCTGCAGAGTGCGCCAGAAGGACGTCTTGATCACTGCACGGATGCGGCTCGCCAAGCTCAAAACCATTCCACCTGAGATACTGAGCAGTGGCTTCGACCCTGTCCGGTGATTCAGGATGCCCCGGTTGTTCGTATTTGAGACATTCAGGTGAGTAAAATATTTTCATAGTTTGTGTTGTCCGGGTCAAATGTTAATTGTCATAAGGTCCTCTGCGAGGACTATTTCACCATCAAAAGCCTCTCTGCTTTCGTTAATTCTGTCCATGTCAGGGGACGTTGCAGGATAAAGATGAGAAAGCACGAGTTTTCTGGCACCAGCCTTTGCAGCAACCATCCCGCACTCTTTCGCGCTTAAGTGCCCCTTTGCCTTCAGGGAATCAGGAAATGAGCAGTCTGTGATTAACAGGTCCGCGTTCCGGGCAAGCGCTATTATTCCCTGGTCATAATCAGCATCTCCGGTAAAGACAATGGCTTTACCTCCGCGTTCAAACCTGTATGCGATGCTGTCTGCTGAATGTATGGTTTTAACGGTAGCAATTTTAAACGGCCCGAAATCGAGGTGGTCCCGGATTTCCATATTCCTGACAATAAATCCCTTTGGATGTCCCAGCACCGATGCGACAGATGCTTCATAATATTCCGTGAACCCTTTCGGACTGAAAACATATAGGTCCTTCACCCTGCCCAAATCTGGAGTAGCGAGCAGTGCGTGGATCAAAGGCATGAGGTCTGCAAAATGGTCAGGATGTTTATGCGTGATAAACACGGCATCTATGTCTTTGTAACTTCTGCCGGCCTTTTCGAGCTGAAGAAGTGTACCGCTACCGCAATCGACAAGTATACGGCACTCCTCTGCTTCCAGATAATAGCCCGGGGCATTTCTTTTCAAAGAAGGCACACAGGTGCCGCTTCCCAGAATAATCAGTTTCATGACTTGGGCCGCACAGTCAGTCATTTAATGCCTTTAACGTGAAATTCCCTGTATTTTAATACAGGGTCCCTCATTCCGTCATTCTGGCTTGTCCAGAATCTATTTTCAATTTTAAAATGCCAGAAAGATTCCCGGCAAGCGGGAATGACGGCAAAATAACTTCTCTTCGTTTATATAGTAATCATATTGTCTTGCAGTATCAGTATCTTCAGGTATAATAGCAGATATTCTCTATAAAATTGATCCGGGGGTTTATCATGATTATTGAAAATATCACTATGGATGAATTCAAAAAGCATCTTAAAAAAACTAAAACGATACTCGTGCCTTTTGGCACAGTAGAAGAGCACGGCAATCATCTCCCACTCAATACTGACACGCTGATTATTTACGAAGTACTCAAACAGGTAGTAAAGAAGAGAAAGGTTTTTCTGGCGCCTCCGGTTTTATATGGGGTCTGTACATCAACAAGCCAGCATCCGGGCACGATCGGCATTACTCCTGAAACACTGAGACGGCTTACTTATGACATTGTTAGAGATGCCTACAGGAAAGGGCTCAGGACCTTCTTTCTTATAACCGGCCATGGTGGAGGGCTTCACTCCTCTGCCCTGAAAGAAGCGGCGGAAATATTAATTGAAGAACTTAAAGGGATTAAAATAGCTGTACTTTGTCCTTATGACATATTGCATAAAGAACTTTCGGAGCTGGCAGAGACACAAAATGATTCGCATGCAGGAGAGATTGAGACCTCTCTTGTCCTCTCCCTCGCCCCTGAACTCGTAAAGGGCCGTTCAAAAGAAGACTATCCTAAACTTCCGAGGCCGTTTGTGGTAAAAGACAAAATCAGATACTGGCGCAGCGGCGTATGGGGAGATCCCTCAAAGGCAGACCGCGAAAAAGGGGAAAGGGTCATTAAATTAATTGTCAGAAAAATTGTAAGTATCCTTGATCAGGCCGAAACTATACCTCCGACTTCCTGAACCCTTTTTATAGTTCATACTGTCCCATTCAGAAATCCGGGGTGGTTATCAAGTTAATACCAAATGTCATTTCCGGCCCGGAAATGTTATAATTTTAGGTCGTTAAACCCATTTATTATTCGCAATAATTTTATGCGGCATACAATAAACATGCAGATTCTCTTAGCTGATCGCTGATAACTGACAGCTTAGAGCTTGTAACAAGGAGAACAGATGGCAAGACTGGCGATAAATATAGAAGAAGAAATGAAGACATCCTACATGGATTACGCGATGAGCGTAATTGTGGGAAGGGCGCTGCCTGATGTGAAGGACGGGCTCAAGCCTGTTCAGCGCAGGATCCTTTATGCAATGCTTCGGGAAGGGCTGACACCAGGGAAGAAATACTCCAAGTGCGCTGGTGTGGTCGGCGAAGTTCTGAAGAAATATCATCCCCATGGCGACTCAGCCGTGTATGACGCTCTTGTAAGGCTGGCGCAGGACTTTAACATGCGCTATATGCTTGTCGATGGCCAGGGCAACTTCGGCTCTATAGACGGAGACCCTGCCGCAGCATACCGTTACACAGAAGCACGCATGACAAAGATCGCAGAGGAAATGCTCACCGATATCGACAAGGAGACTGTGGACTTCACTCCTAATTTTGATGAGACGACTGAAGAACCTGTAGTCCTTCCTGCAAAAGTCCCCAATCTGCTTATCAACGGCTCCTCTGGTATCGCTGTCGGAATGGCAACCAATATACCTCCCCATAATCTCGGAGAGGTAATTGACGGGCTGTTGATGATGCTGGAGAATCCGGACGTGACAGTAAAGGACCTTATGAAAAAGATCAAGGGCCCTGACTTTCCAACAGGCAGCATCATTCACGGCAAAAAAGGCATTGTCGACGCCTATACAACGGGAAGGGGGATTGTCAGGAGCCGGGCCAGGGTGGACATTGAAGAACATGGCAAAGGCCAGCGCATAATAATTTCAGAAATCCCCTATCAGGTAAACAAGGCGCGGCTGATCGAAAAGATCGCGGAGCTGGTGCGCCATAAAAAAGTTGAAGGGCTTTCTGATCTCAGGGACGAATCAAACAGGGAAGGAATAAGGGTGGTCCTTGAGTTAAAGCGCAACGAGATACCGCAGGTCGTTCTTAATCAGCTGTACAAGCATACGGCCATGGAGTCTTCGTTCGGCATTATCATGCTCGCTATCGTCAACGGCCAGCCCAAGGTGCTTACTCTTCCCAAAATGCTCTCTCTCTTCCTGCAGCACAGACGCGAAGTGACTGTCAGAAAGACAAAATTTGAACTCAGGAAGGCCGAGGAAAAGGCCCATATACTGGAGGGCCTCAAGATCGCGCTTGATAATCTTGATAATGTCATTAAGCTGATCCGTAAATCAGCAACTCCGGAAGAGGCGCTGAACGGCCTTATAGGCAGCTTCGGTCTTACAAAGATACAGGCCCAGGCCATCCTTGATATGAGGCTCCAGAGACTCACCGGCCTGGAAAGGGACAAGATCATTGAGGATTACAAGAACACGATCAAGGAAATTGAGCGCCTTAAATCCATCCTCGCAAGTCCGGCACTCGTGGACAATATCATAAAAGATGAACTCTCCGATATAAAGAAGAAATACGCTGACAAGCGGCGCACGGAAATAACTGGCGAGGCCGAAGAGATAACACTTGAGGACCTGATCCAGGAGGAGGAGATGGTCGTGACCATTTCCCACCAGCAGTATATAAAGAGAAACTCCCTTGACCTTTACAGGAGCCAGCTCAGGGGCGGAAAAGGCCTGATCGGCATGGAGACAAGGGAAGAGGATTTTGTTGAAGACCTCTTTATCGCCTCTACACATGATCATGTGCTTTTCTTTACGAACCTCGGACGTCTCCACTGGCTCAAGGTATATCAGATCCCTGAGACCGGCAGGGCAGCAAGGGGCAAGGCCATAGTCAATCTTCTGCAGCTGCTGAATGAAGAAAAAATCACAGCTGTGTTCCCGATAAAAGAGTTCAAAGAAGACCAGTTCCTGATAATGGCGACCAAAAAGGGTGTTATTAAGAAAACAGCGCTCAAGGCCTACAGTAATCCGAGGGCCAAGGGGATTGTGGCTATAAAGATCGACCCTGACGATGAGCTCATAGGCGTCAGGCTTACAGACGGAACACAGGACATTATCCTGAGCACACGTGAAGGTCTCGCTATTCGCTTTAATGAAAAGGATGCGAGGGAGATCGGCAGGGTGGCCCGCGGGGTCAGAGGCATCAGGCTCAAGGGAGATGATGAGGTCGTGTCGGTGGGTGTTTTAGACAAAGATACCACTCTTCTGACAATAACTGAAAAAGGATTCGGCAAGAGGACCAGGGCAGAAGAATACAGGATCCAGAGCAGGGGCGGAAAAGGCGTGTTTACCATAAAGGTCACCCCCAAGAACGGCAGGGTAGTCGGTGTGCTGCGTGTTACAGACGACGACGAGATAATTATCATTGCAAGCAGCGGCAAGCTGATACGCCTCAAGGCCTCTAACATAAGGACCATAGGCAGGGCCACTCAGGGAGTAAAACTTATCGACCTTGCAGATGACGACAAGGTCATGAGCATCGCCCGTGTTGCAGAAAAAGACGCGGAGAACGGACAGAGCGGGGAATTGTTCAAGGAGTAAAAATGGTCTGTCTCTGAGAGTCATTGATTATTGCCTCGGCTGATGAGTGCAGTGTTGACTTTTGACCGTCCAGCTTAATATCTCCATAAAGGATAGCGGGGCTGTTTTATTCCGTATCCGACCTGCAGATCAGACCTCCCCGGGCAATATCAAATACTTTCAGGCAGGTCGATAAACAGGAACAAGAAAGATCCCTTCATAGTCTATTCCGGGCCGCCTGAAGGTAATGACCAGTTCCCAATAATGCGGAGACTTCGGCGGGTTAGCATTCGGGTCACTTATCAAATCGGTTGAGACAGCGTCTTTTGGCAGAGGAAAAGATAGCTGAGCCATGCCCGCAGCATCAGTCGAAAAATGGAACGAGTCCCTGTAAATGGATTCGTTCACATGCGTTGCAGATTGGTCTTCGCCTGAGTCTATCCACTCATAGTACTCTTTAATACAGTGCAGCTCAGCTCTCAGATCCTTGCAGTTTGCAAGCCGCTTGCCACCTGAGAAAATAAGATTCATTGACTGTCCGGTAAGACAGGGGAACTGTTGAAAAATCACGCGAGGCCGCCCGAAGATGAGCATCCTCAACAGCTTATAGACAACGTAGCTTAGGGAAATAAAAATAATTAAATCGAAGAGGCCGAGCACCCCGTATAGTATAAACCCCCCATCACCAGGGGGGTCATCATACACCAGGATATGGAATGGCACGAGGAAAAAACCAATACTACCAACAGCCATAACATCTTTTACCATACTACTGCCACTGCCGTCATCAGTGCCATGGATGTTCCAGCTGTAGTCATACCGCCAGGGTTGCTGACCGCGGGCCTCACGTGCCCTTGCACGCAGTCTCATGCCCTTGAAAATCCGCACCACGACCACTAATCCTATCAGAATAAAATTTATACCAACGAGAGCCAGTACAGGCCGGTTTGATACATCAGGCATCCATTTGGCAGCCGCCACTGCGTAACATCCGACAAACATTACGCCAACTCCTAACAGCGCTGCCCAGTTCGGATAAACATTACGAACACGGGGCTGACCCCGATGAACAAAAACCCTCTGGGTTATTTCCTGTTCAGGCATATATTTGATATGTCACAGCATTCATGCACAAAAGAAGCAGCGTTTAATACTATTTGACAACTTTTATCTGTCCATATCCATTATTCACAGACATGAGGATGTTAACTACATCATCACCGCTAAGCGCATTTGTGAGAAACCATTGTTTTCCTGCCTTTTTCATAGTTATAACAGGATGAATAGGCCCATCACCGTCGTTGTATGAAATCAGTGCAAGAGAATAGCCCTTATATTCAACAATGCCTTTAAGCGTCATCTTGTTAATTTGAGCAACTGCTTGTTTGTTTAGTGCCCGCACATTTGCGTCTGCCAGCATTTTCTGAATTTCGGGCCGGTCATCAGGCATCCAGCCCGCAATAATTAGAGTGGCATTATCAGACACATTGGCATGATGGTCCAGACTCAATGCCTTACCGGGAGTTTATCGGTCTGATGTGTCTGTGACCTTAAGAGGCAGGTCAATGCCAGGGCTGATGAGCCTGCCTTTAAGTGTAACCTCCAGATATTCCCCTTTCACCCTTACCGGCTTCTGAACTGAGGAAAGATACACGTCAGATTTTTTTGCTGAAAAAGTGATTGTACTAAGTTGATCAGCTCCTGCACGAATGCCCGGAACAAGAATCAAAATAGAAATTAGCAGAAAAAGCATTTTATTTCTTTTCTTTTGAGCGGAAAACGTAGCCTGCCTCCGTATTACCGTCACAATTAAAACGCACCAGTTTAAGTTCATACCCATCGTATCCAGGATATCCATGCGATCCATGATTTTGCAGTGAAAAGCTAATTTCGTCCATGGCCTTTTCAACTGCTGTAACCTTGCAGGGCCAGTCCCCTTCAAATTTTCCGAGTAAAACAAAGCCCCTTTCACTTTCAGCTGTCTCCAGTTCACTGAGATTTGAATATTTCTTCCCGATTTCAGGGTCAGATAATGAACACGAAAAACCGCTTCCGAAAAGGAAAACAAATAAAGCAATGAATCGAGGCAGGTCTATTCTTCTCTGCATAGATCGTCTCCTTTCTTTTTATTATTGGCTTAGCACTGGTGACGGCAGACTGATTGATAGTATACATGCCTCCAGACGGATAATCTATTAAAATCAAACCTAAAGAAATGAGCTTCCTTGTTTCTTTGGGGGCATAAAGGACTGGAGGGATTTTTGACAGGTTATTCTATGCGTATCGGCAGGTTGCTTCTATTTGTATTATAGGGAGTTGCCTGTGGCCCACATTATTAACTACTGGCTGGAACTGAGGAGACCTTCCATATCTTTTCGGCATATTCCCTGATGGCCCTGTCGCTTGAAAAATTACCGGCCCGCGCGACATTCAGGACTGCCATTTTAGTCCACCTGTCCTGGTCAAGGTAGGCCTCAGACACCCTTTCCTGGCATTTGATATAAGAAGCGTAATCAGCCAGCACAAAAAAATAGTCCGACCCGAGCAGAGAATAAACAATGGGGTGAAACAATTGAGGGTCTTCAGGATAGAAATCACCCCGGAAGATCTGGTCTATGACCTGCTTGAGTTCGTGGTCCTGCTCATAGATTGATCGGGGATCATATGCAGCGCGCTTCTGTACTATTTCTTCTGTCCTCAGTCCGAACAGAAAAAAATTGTCCTCTCCGACATCTTCCCTGATTTCTACATTTGCGCCGTCAAGGGTCCCTATAGTCAGCGCCCCGTTCAGGGTGAACTTCATGTTGCCAGTACCTGATGCTTCATAGCCGGCCGTAGAGATCTGCTCAGACAGATCAGCTGCAGGGATTATATTCTGCGCCAGCGTGACCCCGTAGTTAGGGACGAACAGCACCTGCAGTTTGTCCCTTACGTGGGGATCAAAGCTTATGACACTGCTTACAGCATTAATCAGCTTTATGATCAGCTTGCACATGTAATATCCGGGGGCGGACTTGCCTGAGAACAGGAAGGCGCGGGGCACAAACACTTCGCTGTGCCTGCCCTCCCTGATACGGTTGTACAGGGTGATTACGTGCAGTATGTTCAGCAGCTGCCGCTTATATTCATGGAACCTCTTCACGTGGCAATCAAGGAGAAATTCCGGAGGGAATGAAAATTCGCAGGTACTGGACAGGTAACCTGAAAGCGTCTCTTTATTGGCGACCTTTATTTCATGAAAACGCCGGCAGAACTCACTGTCCCCGGCAAACGGGGCCAGACGGACCAGTTCACTGGTGTCTGTCTGCCACCTGTCTCCAATCGCCTCGGTTATAAGGGCAGAGAGCTGAGGATTGGCCTGAAGGAGCCAGCGGCGCGGGGTGATCCCGTTGGTTATGTTTTTGAATTTGTCAGGCATCATTTGATAGAAGCTGTGAAATAAGCTGTCCTTTAAGATATCGCTGTGGAGCTTTGATACGCCGTTTACCGTATGGCTGCCTATAATGGCAAGACGCGCCATATGCACGGTCTTTTCGCCGTCACCTGTTATTATAGCCATCTTATCCAGCCGGGCCGGGTCGTCCCTGAAGTGCATACCTGCCTGGATCAGGAACCGCCTGTCGATCTCCTGTATTATCTGAAGGTGCCTCGGCAGCAGATAGGCAAAGAGACCTTCAGGCCAGCTCTCAAGGGCCTCGGGCAGAACAGTATGGTTGGTGTAGGCAAAGGTCCTGGTAGTCATCTTCCACGCGTCTTCCCACGGGATACCCTCCTTGTCAACAAGGATCCGCATGAGTTCTGCTATAGCTATCGAGGGATGTGTGTCATTGAGCTGGACAGCGACCCTGTCCGGGAAGGCATGAAAATTGTTATGGAACTTCTTATATCTCCTGACAATGTCCCTGATAGTGGCGCTCACAAAGAAGTACTGCTGTTTGAGCCTGAGCTCCTTGCCCTTGATAGACTCATCACTTGGATAGAGCACCTTTGAGATGTATTCACTTTTACTCTTGTTCTCAACAGCTTTTATGTAGTCCCCGCTGTTAAAGAAGTCGAGGTTAAAGCCTCTCGTGGATTTTGCTGTCCATAAACGGAGGGTATTGACAGTTTCGTTCCGGAATCCGGGAACAGGATAGTCATATGCCATTGCCATCACATCGTCAGTGTCTGTCCATTCCATGCGGAAACGGCCGCTGCCTGAAACAGTATTTACCCTCCCGTGGAAATGGACCGGGTATATGAGCTCAGGCCGGGGGATTTCCCAGAGGTTCCCGTATCTCAGCCAGTTG
>QZIL01000071.1 GCA_003599025.1 Nitrospiraceae bacterium
CTCGCGGCGGCAGCCCTTGCGGTTTAGCTAATGGTTCCCGTCATCAGGGTCCATAGAGGACTTTCACCTCCAAGTATGTGCGCCCTGACGGGCGCACCACAAAAAAGGCCGGCCCTTATGACCGGCCCTTTTCTCACGAAACTATTTTTTTGCCTTTGTGCTCTTCTTGGTTTTTTTCGGAGCACTCTTACTATCTGAAGCCTTTTTTGTCTTCTTGGTGCTGCATGTTCCACACCCCATAAGATATCCTCCTTCCTGAATGTATTTAATTTTCAATTAGTATATTATTTTAACACTTGATTTATTATTGTCAACTGGTAAAATGGTAAAAAAAGGAGGTGTCAAATGGGAGTTGAAAACGTTGGCGAACAATACAGGTGCGATATCTGCGGTAATGAAGTCAAGGTGACTAAAGCAGGTGGCGGCGAGCTGGTATGCTGCGGTGAACCCATGGAAAAAATATCCGGTTAGGAGGAGATAATATGCCCAAATCTGTTAAAGGATCAAGGACTGAACAGAATCTGCTAAAGGCCTTCGCAGGTGAGTCCCAGGCAAGAAACAGGTACACCTATTTTGCCAGTGCTGCAAAAAAGGAAGGCTATGAACAGATCGCTGCTTTTTTTCTTGAGACAGCGGAAAACGAAAAAGAACACGCCAAGGTCTTCTTCAAGTATCTTGAAGGCGGTGACCTGGAGATTACTGCAGCTTACCCTGCAGGCATTATCAAAAGCACAGGGGAAAACCTCGACCATGCTGCTGCCGGTGAAAACCTTGAATGGACCACTCTCTATGCTGATTTTGAGAAAGTGGCAGAAGAGGAAGGTTTTCCCGAAATAGCGAAATCCTTCAGAGAAATCGCAAAGGTCGAAAGATTTCATGAGTCGCGCTACAGGAAATTATCAGCAAATATAAAAGAAGGCGCCGTGTTTAAGAAAAGCTCCGGTAAAAAATGGCACTGCAGAAACTGCGGCTACGTACATGAAGGCCCTGAAGCACCTGAGGAATGTCCTGCATGCAAACACCCGCAGGCACATTACGAAATTCTGGCAGAAAATTATTGATAATTGATAAATGGGGACACATCCCTATTAAAAAAATGTGTCCCTGTTTTTCACATCAGGTTGTGAGGTCTAATATTTCTCTCTTTTGAAGAGTTCATTGAGGACAATTTCTATCTGCTGCGGGGTCATTATTCCATTGTCAAGGAATATCCTCCCGATTAATCTGTGAGGCCTGCCGGCAATGTTATCATCGATCTGTTCAGACACGGCCTCTTTTACCTGTTCGGAAGTCACATACCCTTTTTCCACTGCAATCTGCCCGAAACGGGGGCAGTACTTCTGTGAAAGCTCCTTGTCAATTTCATTTGTCATTATTTATTCCTCCGGACAATAACCACATATAAAATTTAAATTTCAACTCAATATACCATATGATCGGACAAACGGTAAAGATTATTTAATTGCCCGCACTAAAGCTCCTCAGACATCCCCGACCAGATTGTAATGCAGGCTCCCCAGGCCGATCTCCTGTGCATATTTGAATTCATGCAGATGTGCCTTTATCCTTCCTCCTCTTGAAAATATGTCCCTGCTCCGTGTAAGCATGTCAAAACAGGCCTTGTCAACAGCCAGAACATCTCGTGAAGCAAATATGCCGGTATCACTTACTATCCGCGGATCATCTCCGGCAATACAGTCACATTCCCTTGTCACGTCAAAAGCAAAATTGATAAACAACTTCCTTTTGATCAATGAAAGGATACCGCATGCGTACTCAGCCATGCGCTCCGCAAAGATGTCTGCATCCTCCTGCCAGTTGATGTTTACAGCGTCAAGCTTGCATGCTGAGATGCATTCGCAGCAGCCGATGCAGAGATTTGAATTGATGAATGCTGTACCACTCTGCTCCGAGATTGCGGAAACAGGACAGTGCTCTATGCATGTCCCGCAGAGGGAGCACTTGCCGGTATCGATACAGGGTTTAAGTGATGAATGCTGGATCTGCTTGCCTGAGCGTGAAGCCATACCCATGGCCACATTTTTCATGGAGCCGGCAAACCCGGACATTATGTGGCCCGTAACATGGGACAGGACTATCAGGTCCTCCATCACTGTGATAAGGGAGGGGACCTTTATTTCCTTTACATTATGAAAATCAACCTTGACGGCCTTTGAGTCTGTTCCGAATACACTGTCTGCGATTATATAGGGGCACCCGAGGTTCTCATGTGTAAAACCCTTGCGGTACGCAAGATTAAGATGGTCCACAGCATTCTGTCTCTGCCCGGTATAAATGACATTCGTGTCAAACACAAATGGCCTCGCCCCCTGCCCCTTAAGTTTCTCTGCCAGAACACGCACCACCTCAGGTTTAATGTTACCTGTGCTCTTCTCGTCTCCCACAGTCATCTTTATACCCACAAAAGAACCTTCGCCGAATTGAGATATATCTGCATTTATCCCGCATATCAGTTCACTGAAACAGTCCGCATGACTCTGCGTCTTCTTCAATGCGCTGAAATACACCTCAGGTGCCATATACTAATCCACTCCCCTCTGACTAACTCTGTATTTTTTGATGAACCTGACCGGATTGTAGGACATCTTTGCAATTCTCAGGCCATCTATTCCAAGGTCCTGTTCGCGATTTACAAACCTGCAGTCTGCTGCCTCGTGCATAAGGAATTCCTGGTTAATGACCTGGTACAGCCCCGGTATATCAGAGTTCGCCTTTTCGATATGTATGACCATGGTATCAGGCAATAATTTTTCCCCCATCGTAAGCGCTGCAATCCTGCCGTCAACCCTGATTATTCCTCCCTTAATATCCAGAGCGTCATAATTTTTCAGCATCGTGAGTATTGCACATCGTTCTTTCCGGAGTCCGGGATATTTTCCACAGTCCCGGGCTTCACACCAGTAATGCTCAAACTCAAGACATTCCCCTATCAGGTCTGATGTAAGGACCTCATATGCATACTTGAAGGTACTCCTGAATTTATTGGCCTTGTTTTTCTTGTCATGAAATTTCCGCCCTTTCAGCTCGATCAGCTCCGCTGCATCATATACATAATCAAAATGGTCCCTCTCCTCCTCCACAGTGAACCTTTCATTGTCAATCAGATGGGCCATGACAAAACTCTCTGGTATGCGCTCAAAATGGGGTTCTCCCGAACAATGCTTTAAATAATTAAAGCCCTCGGCGATAGCATCCCCCGCATCATTGCCACCCGAAGGACAGAACATTGAAACAGGTGCCGTGTCTTTCAGGACCATCAATATGTCTTTATAAAGTGACACCCTGAAATTATAGGCGTCCCTGAAGGCAAACAGATTGGTGAATGTATATTCAGACGCCTCAAGCGGATATGCGGAGAAATGGGCCCTGATGACATCCTTTAAGGATAGCTCTACATCTCTGAAATGAGGGAACTCCGGCAGAGTCATTATTTTAATTATCTTTCAATTACGAAAAACGACTTATTGTTTTTTTCTCAGTACACATCTGAATGAAACATCGACCGGCCCGTCATTGAGATTGTCCCACATCAGACAGTAATTCTGCTGCTCTTCAGAATGGAATTTAAATGTGTCAGGATCGATAGTGCCTTTACCAAACCTGACGCCGACATTATTTACTGGATAATGCATTCCGCTTTCAGCATGATAATGGATATTAAAATTTACATAGTCGGATGTATCAAACTCAAAATCAAAGACCAGGCCCGGACGCAGTTCTATGCACTCTTCATAGGAACCGGAAGGCCTTATGGTTACAGTATCATGGACTATTTCTCCTCCTATATCTCTTTCGAGGATATGGGTGGTTTTTGTTTTTGCCGCTGAACACCCGCTCATAACTGCCAGGACAAGGGTTAGGAACATTAATGTCTTGTAGTAACTCACGGTCATCCTCCTTTAATATTTAGTGACTATGCATTATTCATATTCAGATATCACAGATTATATAATAACACGGGTTTGCCTTACGATCCTGTTTTTGATACTATATGTCCCATCATCATCTTATTTGAATTACAGGATATATTCCTTTCACTAACCCTTATAATCAGGAGGTCTTGATAATATGCCTGATCTTTCCCATCATTCCCTGCAGCCTGCAGCTGCAAAAAGGATAAAACCTTTTCTTGATGAGATACTCGAGAAATACCGTGACAGGATACATTCAATTCACATCACAGGCTCTGCAATAACAGATGATTATGATGATAATGTGTCTGATGTAAATTCCATTTTCACACTGAAAGAGATGGACCTGAAGTTCCTTGAACTTCTTGCACCACTGGGCAGGAAGTATGGAAAAAGCAGGGTGGCCGCCCCCCTGATCATGACACCTGAGTATGTAAATTCGTCCCTCGACGTCTTCCCGGTCGAATTCCTTAACTTCAAACTGATCCATGCGACCATATTTGGTGAGGACATTTTCAATGATATAGAAATAAACAGGACAGACCTGAGGCATCAGTGCGAAAGGGAACTCAAGACCAAGCTTATCTGGCTGAGACAGGGGTACCTGTCCTCGCTCGGAAACAGTAAATCACTGACAGAAAGATTCGCAAAATCAATTACAGGATATATCCCCCTTTTCCGTGCGCTTATTGTCCTCTTCGGCAAAGAGCCCCCGGTAAAACAGGATGACGTCATAACAGCGCTGTCTCATGCCATGGATATAAATACCGACGTCTTTTCCAAGGTGCTTCAAGAAAAGCATGACAGGATCAAACTCTCTATTGATGAACTCAATACTATATTCGAGGCATATTACACAGCTACTGAAAAGCTGAGGAAGATGGTAGATGAGATCAGGCTATAAAAACAGTATTATTTTAATTCTGGCACTTATATTCCTGGCGGCGCATGCAGTCTCTGCTGAAGTCACCGTGCCGGACAAACCATACAATCACGTTGTCGACCTTGCCGGTATCATAGACTACAACATAGAAGCCGGCCTCAACAGGTACCTGCTGGAACTTGAGCAAAAGACCACAGCGCAGATGATCGTCCTCACCATAGCAAGCCTTGAAGGCCAGTCCATAGAAGACTTATCCATAGATATAGCCCATAACAGATGGAAGCTCGGACAAAAAGGAAGGGACAACGGACTGCTGCTCCTTGTTTCGCTTCAGGACAGGAAATACAGGTTCGAGACAGGCTACGGTCTGGAAGGTGTGCTTCCTGACAGTCTCACGGGCAGTATCGGAAGGGAATATCTCGTGCCCTACTTCCAGAAGGGCGATTACTCTAACGGGATAGCGGCAGCGGCATTAGTCACAATAAACACGATTGCCGATGACGCAGGTGTTGAAATATCCGGCATGCCGAAAATCAGGGCCCGTTCTCCCTACGCTGACAGCCGGACATCAGGCAAAAAACCGACCCTGCTGGGCAGTATCTTCACTATACTGTTCTTTATAGTTCTGATATATTTATTCATCAAACACCCCAGGCTGCTGCTACTTCTTCTTGCAATGAACATGATGGGCGGCGGCAGGAGAAACGGCTGGGGCGGAGGTGGTGGTTTTGGTGGGGGCGGCGGCAGTTTCGGAGGCGGCGGAGGCGGCGGTTTTGGCGGAGGGGGCTCGTCCGGAGGATGGTAATGTGAAAGCGATCAGCTGTCAGAATCAGTTGTCAGCTTTTATAATATTGATTATAATTCATGATCCAAACGCGTTAAGCAAAAAGGCGTAGACATATCATGTTGTCATTCCCGCGCAGGCGGGAATCCAGTCGTTCCGATGTGTTTCTGGATTCCTGCTCGGAATCGAGTCGATTCGACTTTCGCAGGAATGACGGCGAATACGCCAATATTAATTTCGTTTGTATGGAACAACCGTAAAGGAGGTACACATTATGTCGAAGGGTGCAAAAATCAGTCTCATTGTAGTAGGTGTCATTCTGGTTATCGGTCTTATGACTTTCAGCTGGCTTCGCAAGGGATATGACAATGTAATAGCGATGGACGAAAATGTAAAAGGCTCGTGGGCGCAGGTGGAAAACCAGTTAAAAAGGAGATATGACCTGATCCCGAACCTCGTTGAAACCGTCAAGGGATATGCCAGCCATGAAAAGGAGCTGTTTGAGAACATTGCAGAGGCGAGGACCAAATACTTCCAGGCAGGATCCGTCAAAGACAAAGTGCAGGCCTCCGGCCAGCTTGAAGGGTTTCTTTCGAGGCTGCTTGTTCTAAGGGAAACATATCCTGAACTCAAGGCCAATGAATCATTTCTTAAACTCCAGGACAGTCTTGAGGGCACGGAAAACAGGATAGCTGTCGAGAGAAAGAGATATAATGAATCGGTACAGCTTTTAAACACATATATAAGGACCTTCTTCGGCAGGTTCTTTGCCGCTTTTGCAGGTGTATCAAGTGCGGAATATTATGAAATCCCGGAAGGTGAAAAAGAAGCGCCGAAGGTCAAATTCTGATCCGGAACTTGCAGGCTTGACTTTCATTGTATAATTGCAAGCAGGGGATGCAAGGGTCCCCTGCTCCATCTTTATCGTGTCTCCCCTTTTAAATCATCTGGTCTTTTGACTGCGTCCCTGTTTTGCAGTGTGAGGCAGGGCTCATTCATTCCACCATAATTGAGATTAATTGTTTTAATAAGTATTTAACATTATTTAAATTGACAGACGAACGATTATATTCTATTTTTTGTGGAGGAGCTGTCTGATCATTTTAAAGTGTACTTTTGTCAGCTTTAAATAATGACCCTGGAAACGACCGCTTCTGAAAGGGGGGTATTTTATTCATGGCAGTCGAGATAATCTTTGTCTGTTAACGTATTCATAATTCACGGGAGGGGAATAAGTATGAAGAAATCATTTATTCTAATATTCAGTTTTATTGTTTTATACACCGGAGCTGCGATGGCCGGGACAACAATCGCATTAAGAGGAGACGGTAATGTTTTGTTTATTGATGAAGCCAGAGAAGAGGTTACAGGGAAGGTAAGCACAGGAGGAGTCGCGGGGTCACTCGGTTCAATATCTCCGGATGGAAAAACGCTTTATGTAAGCAACAGCTTCCTGGGGCATTATACGGTGTCGATTATTGATGTGCAGAACCGCACCCTTATCAAGAACCTGCCCACCGGTTCACGACCCAAACACGGGCTTGTAAGCCCTGACGGCAAGTTTGTGGGGGTAAACCATTTAAACTGTGAAATGGGGAAGCTTGTTATTGCGATCATTGATACCTACAGCAATACCGTAAAGCATTCCGTAAGGACAGACATCAAGAAAGACACTCACAAGGGAGACATGTCTGCCCATAATGTCTGGACAAGGGACAGCAAATACTTCATTACCCAGAATTACGCTGACAATACCGTCCATATCATTGACGCGGCAGCAGGCAAGGAAGCTGCAAGACTGCAGCTCGACGGCAACCCGCACTATTTCGTAATAAGCCCAGACAATAAAGAATTGTGGGTCATCGTTGAAGGAGAAGAGGATGCATCGGGCAACATTATGGGATGTCCAAAGGTGAATGTATTTGATATTTCAAAGGCCCTTACCGCAGGGCCGGAAGTCCTTGCGGAAGGAAGCTACTGCATGATATTAAACCCCGGCGAGGCTAGCGAGGCGCATCACGGGGCCTTCACCCTCGATGGCAAATATTTCTACCTGCTAAACAGGGGGCCCGCGCCGGACTTAAATGGCACCAGCGTGAATGTGTTTGACGCTGCAACAAAGAAACAGGTGGCGCATCTCACTACCGGAGGAAAAGGCGATGGTCATCCCTACATGAGTCCCGACGGCAAATACGTTGTTACCACGCAATACGGCGGCAATGTGATAAGTTTTATAGATGCAAAAAAACACGAAATTATAAAGGAAATCACTGTCGGGGAAGGGAAACATGTGGGGTTCGTCACATTCACCAAAGACGGCAGGAAAGCCTTTGTATCCAACCGGGAGGATGACGCCGTCTATGTCGTTGATATGAAGAATCTCGAAGTGAAGAAAAAGATAGATACAACAGAGCCCGACAAGAAATGGAAATCACAGGGCCAGGTGCTCAACGGATATCACAATATCTTTGAAGTAACAGAGACTTATTATGAATAAATAGGCCTATGACTCCAGAGGGGGTGTCTCACAAACAGAGACACCCCTGATTTCGCAACCGGCACTGACAATGCTGCGTATCTGTACCTGCCTCCTGTCCTGCATAACACTTTCAATTCTTTATGTACTTGAGCCCGTCATACACCCGGTGTTTCAGGTCATTTGATTGATATCAGGAGTTCCCCCGGAAAAAAGGGCAGGTTGAAGATAAGTCATTAAAGGGAAGCAAAAACGGGAACTAACAAGTGGTCGTGGTTTGCTTTGAAAAAATGGGGTACATTAAAATTATTATTGATTGTCAAGTGAAGACGTTTGTTATATCATTATTCAATGGAAAACATATTTATATGGATGCAGAGCACGCTGGGTGTTTCCGGGGAAACGGGCGGCAAGCTGCTCTCCTCACTCGCTGCTATCATCCTTACCGGTCTTCTGCGCTGGATAATCATATTCATTGTATATCAGAAGACCGAAGACTCCCATACCCGCTACAGATGGCGAAAAGGTTCACTGTATACTCTGTCCGTCATCCTCGTATTTATAGTCGGCAGGATCTGGTATGAGGGTTTCAGGGATGTCTCTACATACCTCGGACTGCTGTCAGCTGGTGTCGCCATCGCGCTCAGGGACGTGCTCACCAATTTTGCAGGCTGGATATTTATTTTTGTGCGCCAGCCCTTTCAGGTAGGCGACCGGATAAAGATAGGTCATCACACCGGCGATGTAATTGACCTGAGGATTTTTCAGTTCACCATTATGGAGATCGGAGAGTGGGTCCATGCAGACCAGCATACAGGAAGGATCATACATATCCCGAATGGCAAGATCTTTGCGGAGCCTCAGATCAATTATACCCGCGGGTGGTTTGAATATATCTGGGACGAACTGCCTGTGCTCGTGACTTTTGAGAGCAACTGGCAGAGGGCAAAGGAAATTCTTGAGGAAATCGGCAGGAAGCATGGAGGACATCTTGGTACACTGGCTGAAAAACACATGAGGCAGGCCTCAGGCAGACTGCTGACCTTCAGGCCCCATTCCGAGCCGGTTGTTTATACTTCTGTTGAAGATTGCGGTGTGCTACTTACAATAAGGTACCTCTGCGAGCCGAGGAAGAGAAGGAATACCAGCAATGCAATATGGGAAGATGTCCTGACCGGATTTGCTGAATATGATGATATTGATTTTGCATATCCGACCCAGCGGTTTTACGACAATGCTGCCGAGGGAAAAGCGCCTTTAAGGCCCGATGCTCCGAAGGATGGGGGCCCGTAAAAAAGTACTACAGAGCCGACAATGAAATATTTACCTTCACAACTAACATATTTTCTCCAGAACAAGACCTTGAAAAAAAATATCCGGAACCTCCGTACGTTCCTGCTTGTCATTGCGGCAACCATATCGGGTTATAGCGTCCTCTTTCATTTTCTTATGGAATATGAAGGGAGAGAGTATTCATGGATAACAGGCATATACTGGACATTGACAGTCATGTCGACGCTCGGCTTTGGTGATATCACCTTCCATACCGACCTTGGTCTCATCTTCTCTATGGTTGTGCTTTTATCAGGTGTTGTCTTTCTGCTGATAATGCTCCCCTTTACATTTATCCGTTTCTTCTATGCACCGTGGCTGGAGTCCCAGGCCCAGTCTCGCACCCCGCGTGAACTGCCGGAAGGCACAAGGGAGCATATCATCATAACAAACTATGAAGATATCGCTGTAAGCCTTATAAAGAAGCTTGAGCAGAACGGTTTCAGTTACGTTGTTGTCGTGCAGGACGCGCAGGCCGCATCAGACCTTCTTGACATGAATATAAAGGTAATTATCGGAGAGCTTGATACGCCTGAAACATTCAGAAAGCTGAAGGCGGAAAAGGCCGCCCTTGTTTTTGTAAATAATGATGACATGATTAATACAAACATTATCGCCACTGTACGGGCAGTCTCGGACACTGTTCCGGTTGTTACGGTTGCGGACATATTCGATTCAGTAGACATACTTGAACTTGCGGGTGCAACACAGGTATTTCAAATTACCCGGATGCTTGGCATTACGATGGCGCACCATGCCCTCGGGGTGTCTACAAAGGCCAATATAGTCGGCGCGTTCGGCGGGGTACTTATTGCTGAAGCATATGCAGCCCGCACCCCTTATGAAGGGAAGGAACTTATAAAAAGCGGGTTGCGTCAGAAGACGGGTGTTATTGTAGTCGGGATATGGCAGCGGGGGGTATTCGAAATCCCGAGGCCGCAGAAAGTCATTCAGCCAAATTCCATTCTTCTGCTTGCTGGTTCGGAAGAGCATTTCAGAAAGTACGATGACTATGCAGGCCATTCGCGAAAATATGAGGCCCCAGTCGTTATCCTCGGGGGAGGGAGAGTGGGACAGGCCGCTGCAGAAACGCTGGAGGAACTTGGGATTGATTACCGCGTTGTGGAAAAAAACAGCAGTTTGATAAAAGACAGCAGCAAATATATTCTGGGAGATGCAGCTGATATCCATGCACTGGAGCGGGCCGGCATATCTGCAGAATCCCCTACTGTGCTTATCACCTCGCACGATGATGACATTAATATCTACCTGACTATATACTGCAGGAAGTTAAGGCCCAACATACAGATTATCAGCAGGGCCACCCGGGACCGCAATATCAGCAAGCTTTATTCCGTGGGTGCTGACATTGTAATGTCATATGCCTCTATGGGGGCAAACAAAATCCTTAACATACTGAAACCGGATGAAATCCTGATGCTTGCTGAAGGATTAAATGTTTTCAGGGCGCGTGTTTCCTCCTCCATGGCAGGCAAATCACTTTCTGAAAATCACATAAGACGGAGTACCGGGTGCAATGTGATTGCGATCCGTTCCGGCGATTCATACAGCATAAATCCTGATCCGGCTGTGAAGTTAAAACAAGAAGAGGAATTGATACTTATCGGCACGGCTGAGGCGGAAAGAGAATTCAAAAGATTATTCTGATAAGTCCGTTCATGGTCCCGGAGTGCTAAGCCCCTGCCCTGTGCCTTCCCGCCCTCGCCTTTGCAGAGAGATACTGTCTGCAGCTTCTGTAAGCCGGGGAGAAGATATACAGAAAAAGAAGATACAGTGCAACTGTAGTCATGGTGAAAATACCGCCAAACAGACTGCCGAGAAAACAGCCGAAAAAGAGAACAAACAATACTATTTCATACACACCTTTGGCCAGATACAGGCCGAAGATACACCCTGACAGGATGCCGGCTGCTGAACTTATACCGAAGGTATAATTGCGTATTTTGTTCTTTCTTGCGTAAATGGCATCAAACTGTTCTTTTGTTATTCCGAACTGCTCAAAACTGGGTTTCAGCATATAAAGAGACAGCTTGCAAGCAACGCTACTTTGCATGTCCTCCTATTAAAATATTCATTAGACCCTGTCTCAAAAACAAAATGATGACATTAACCACCTGTATGTCATTCCGGCCCCGACTTTTCCTGGATCCCGATATATCGGGGCTTGTCCGGAATCTTCCCCTCTAATAAGCGGGGACAGGGGTGTGTTTATTTCAACATCCCCCTGTATCCCCCTTTTCTAAGGGGGAAAAGAACCTGATTCCCGCCTTCGCGGGAATGACAGCCTTATCTTCAGAAGCTATTTTGAGATAGGCTCTAATGATAATATGTCATGCCTGTCAAAGACAAGGGCATAAGGAGTTCCCCCAATTTATTTAGCCATATCTTAGCTTCTTTCATCAAAGCCATTTTCATTTAATCGATAATGACCTTTCAGATTTCCACGGGATACTCAACTAGTCTCCCCCTTTGGAAAAGAGGGATTAAGGGGGATTTCATGGAAATATTCAATCAAATAATCTCCCCTAACCCCTCTTTGCCAAAGAGGGGGATATCTCGGCAGGTCAATATTTGCTTTGCCAGATGTCATACCATG
>QZIL01000086.1 GCA_003599025.1 Nitrospiraceae bacterium
GCACATTTACCCAGGAAATTGTGACCTTTTTCATCGAGAAATACCCTGAGCTTGAAGACAAGGTGTTATTTGAAAGAAGAGGTTATTTCTACAACCCGGTCACAGGGGATGAACTTCCATTAGGTACGAAAGACGTCTTGACATATATTAAAAGGGCCATAAAAAACGGCATATACCGGAAGACCAAAACCTTTTATTCAGTCCCTGATGAGTTGATGTTCAACCAGGTCCTGTTCGTTGAAAAAGCCGGATTTAACATTATCCTTAAGGAGAGCGGGCTCCTTGATAAATTAAATTTAGGAGTCATGTCCACTCAGGGTTTCGGAACAAGGGCAGTCAAGAGATTGATGAAGTACTTTCTCGATAAAGGGATCAAGGTCTATATACTGCATGATTGTGATGTCCCCGGATATTTAATCTGTGATAAATTTCTCAGCGGTAGTGACACCTATAAAGAAGGGCTGGATGTCATCAAAATAGGACTTACCCTTGATGATGCAAAAAAACTTGGCAAGGACAAGGACGAATATGCGGAGATAGTTACATATAAAAAGGCCTATAAAAAGGCGCTTGATATGCTCAACCTCTCAGAAGAAGAGAAAAAGTTTCTCATTGTAGACAGGGACGCCAAAATCTATAGAAGGGCAGAACTCAATACCCTTACATCCCCTGAGCTTATCCGTTTTATCGAAAGCAAGATAAATCACAGGCCGATTACCCCTACAATAGAACAATTAAGAGATTATATATCCATGGACAAAACTGAAATAATAAAAAATGCCCTCTATGATGTGTATGCCTCTAAAATCCCGGATATAACAATTGATAAAGAAGAAATAGCAAATCGTATTCAACGGGCAATCAACCATAAGATGCACTGGACTGCGGTGCTGGATAAAGTTCTCGGGGAGTACACAGAAGAAAAAGTGCTGGAATTGTCCAGGTTGATTATGAAAAAGCGTTAATCTGCGTTTCATTTAGCCCAAGCATTGATCTGCTTATAGTTAACGGCAGCATATCATTTCCAACCGCATATGTCTGTTCCCGATAAAGACCTCGTGTTCAGGAAGTAATATATAAAATATGGAACAAGGAGGTTCTTGTGAAGAGATCCGCGAGCTCAATGAGCTTGTCAGGCAGGTTATCCGCATGGCCGGACAGAATGTCTACCCGCGCTGGATGGATATTAAGGCAGCCTGCAAATATACATCCATGTCAAAAAATACACTTATGCAATATATAAAGGATGATTGTATATATGCTAAAAGACTCAAGGGCAAGTGGTATATAGATCGTGAGAGCATTGATAATCTCATGCTTCAGGACCCTGTAAAAGTTCATCTGTCAAGGTTGCGATTTGTGAGATGAATGTAATAAAATTGCCTGTTATGCGACTATACAAGAGAAATAACGGGGCCTATTATGTTGAAATCCGGAGAGGACAGTCAAAGAGCCTGAAAACAAAGGACAAGCTTCTTGCCCAGAGACTGTTTAAACAGATAGAAAAAGAGGCCTTGCTCGGCAGACTGATCCAGGTGGACCGCAAAGCTCATATCTCTATAGAGGATTTTTCAAACGAATACGTCGCTCACAGAGAAAAGAACAAGGCCTCAAATACTACGAGGCTGGACCAGGAAGCCCTTGATAAATTCGCTGATTTCCTTGGCGGAACAACTTTGATCAATGTGATCAGCAGAAAACAATGCGACGAATTCATAAATCATCTGAGAAAAAATGCCCTTAAACCCACTACTATCAACATCGCTATAAGGCACCTGAAGGCCGCCTTTAAGAAGGCCGTTGAATGGGAGTATATAGATAAGACACCATGGGAATATGTAAAGCAACTCAAGCTAAAGGATACCCTTCCGAGGGAGTGTAACAAGCAGGAGATTGAAGGACTGCTGTCTGCAATCAGCATACAGGAAGATAGAGAGCTCATCCTGACATATTTATATACAGCGGGACGCAGGACCGAAATTGCCAGACTGCAGTGGCAGGATTTCAGGGAAAATCACGGTGAATGGATGATCCATGTCAGGGAAAGCAAAACAAAAACCAGGATTATTCCGCTTGCGAAATATTTAAAGGAGCTGCTTTTCTATAGAAAAAAGCATATAGGTCCTGTCTTTCCATCGTGTTACGATCATCCCAAGGAAGTATCCAAGAAGTTCAGAAAATATGCTGATAAGGCTGGACTGAAAAATGTTAAACTACATGACATGAGGCACACCTCGGCAACGTTTATGCTGCTGAAAGGAGTGCCGTTAAAAATAGTGTCCGAGATCCTAGGACACACCACTATAAAGACAACCGAGATATACACAAAACTGATAGCGGAGCATTTGAGAGATGCAATTAATACCCTTACATTTTAGGAGCACGACTTTTGCAGACAAAAGGGCTGCCTGTATGCATTTTGACTGCAGATTGATGACAAAAAACGGTCATTTTGAGCGATTCTGCACAATTTTGATAAATTGCCCTCAAGCATCAAAGTGCTTGAAATATAATATTAATAATGATTTTTAGATCAGTTGGAGAGGTGTCCGAGTGGCCGAAGGAGCACGACTGGAAATCGTGTAGGCGCTAACACGTCTCGAGGGTTCGACTCCCTCCCTCTCCGCCAGCACCATTTGCGGAGCAAATGGTGAGTGCAGAAGCGCGGAAGATCGGAAGCGCGGAAGTTATTAATGAGTAAATGTGGTTGCATATATCTTTCGCACTTCAGTACTTCTGACTTTCGAACTGAATTTGGTCGGGTCTTTGGGCCCTGTGCAACGGCATGCTGTGAATCCCGCCAGGTCCGGAAGGGAGCAACGGTAAGCAGTTATTCCGGGTGCCGCAGGATTACCTGAAGGCCCGGCCATTAAGAAAGACCATAGTCAGAAGTGCGGAAGTAAGAAGTAAAAGCTTTTGACTTCTGCGCTTGTTACTTTTGACTTTATTATGAGCTACATCGTACTTGCAAGAAAATGGCGGCCCCAGAGATTTGATGACCTTGTCGGACAGGAGTCCGTAGTCAAGACATTTAAAAATGCCCTGTCCAGCGGCAAGATTGTTCACGCCTATTTATTCTCAGGCCCGCGCGGGGTGGGTAAAACAACCTCAGCCCGGCTTCTGGCAAAGGCCCTCAACTGCACCCAGTTGACAGACAATGAGCCCTGCGGAGTGTGTCCGAGCTGTAAGGCAATAACATCCGGCTCTTCTGTCGATGTGATCGAGATAGACGGAGCTTCAAACACAGGTGTTGATGCAGTGAGGGAGCTGAGGGAAACCGTCAAATATGCTCCTTCCGGCAGCAAATACAAGATATATATAATCGACGAAGTGCATATGCTGAGCACACCGGCCTTCAACGCACTTTTAAAGACGCTTGAAGAGCCTCCTCCTCATGTTATCTTTATCTTTGCTACGACCGAGCCAAAGAAGATATTGCCGACCATACTCTCCAGATGCCAGCATCATGCCTTCCGGAGAATGACCAAAGGGAGAATCAAAGAACAGCTCAGCAAGATCACCAGCGCGGAAAAGATCAATATAGAGGACGCTGCTCTGGATATGATAGCAAAGGCCGCGGACGGAAGCATGCGGGATGCCCTCACCCTCCTGGATCAGGCCTGTTCATTCAGCAATGATATCACCGCAGAAGAGCTTCAGGGGCTTCTTGGTCTGCCTGAAACTGAAATAGTCACAAACCTCTGCGAAACCATTTTGTCGGGTGATATATCCAGGACTTTATCAATAATCAAGGAATTGACTGACAGGGGGAGTGATCTGAGGCAGTTGACCAGGGAGCTTGTCGAGAATTTCAGAAACATCGCGATAGTAAAGGTCACAGATGATGCTGAGGGGCTGCTGGAGTTTACTCAGGAAGAGGTGCAGAAACTGAAGCAGCATGCTTCTGCAGTCGGCATCGAGCATTTGACACTGCTGTTGACAGAGCTGCTCAGACTTGAAGGTGAGGTAAGAAATGCGGTCCATCCGAGATATACACTTGAGCTGGGTCTCTTGCGGACCTCTTTTGTAAAAGGAATGACCTCAATCGAGGATATTTTAAAAATGCTGGGCGCTCCGGCAGGTCCAGCCGGTACTCCTGCAGCCGGACCTGCACCCGCGGAGAAAGCCGCTCTTCCCAAAGAGAAACCGGCTGATACAATAAAAGAAACTACTGCGGCAGGCAAGGTGACCGAGCCACTGAGCAGCGAAGACACTCTCTGCAAGGAGGAAGTATGGAAAAAGCTGCTCGAAGGGGTAGATGCCCAGGACCATCTTCTTGCGTGCAAGCTGTCTGAGGCCAGGGTCATGAACCTGAATTCAACAGAACTTTCTATAGGATTTAACGGGGGCATGTCTGTGCTTGCAGATTCCATAAAGAGCAAGGCCGCTGTTATCAAGCCCATTCTTAAGAGTATCTGCGGCCATAATCTGAAATTAAGCATCCTGTCGCTTCCAAAAGAGGAAGGCAAGATAGACAAAAAAAAGATGAAAGAAGATGTCTATGCTGAACCGTTAGTAAAGGACGCCCTGAGGATTTTTGATGGTTCTCTTATAAAGGTGAATCCTCTTGAGGACGGGCAGGAAATAAATGAATAGGAACAAAGGAGGACAAGATGTCTAAGAAAATGCTTGGAGACCTGATGAAACAGGCCCAGAAGATGCAGCAGGAAATGGGCAAAATCCAGGAAGAGTCGAAAAAGAAGACCGTTGAGGCGTCAGCTGGCGGTGGTATGGTTGTGGTCACTGCAAGCGGGGCTATGGAAATCGTTTCGATCAAGATCGAGAAGGATGTTGTAAATCCCGATGATATCGAAATGCTCCAGGACCTTATCGTTGCGGCTGTAAATGAGGCCCTCCGCAGGGCTCAGCAGATGGTAAGTGAAGACATGAGCAAGCTCACTGGCGGTATGAATATCCCTGGGTTGGGGAACATGCTCGGATAAAAAAGTAGTCAGTAGATAGTAGTCTGTAGTAAGGAGATTATCCCCCCTAACTACTATCTGCTAACTGCTTACTGCATTCAAAATATAATCATATGAACAATAGTGTCATTGAAAATTTAATAACGGAGCTTATGCGTCTTCCCGGAATCGGCAGAAAGTCAGCGCAGAGGCTTGCGTTCTTTATAATGGGGATGCCGGGACATGAGGCTGTTTCCATAGCTGATGCCATTGTCAGGCTGAAGGAGAAGGCCCGCTTCTGCAAACACTGCTTTAATATCTCTGAAGAAGAGATATGCTCGATCTGCAGTGACCCCCGCAGAAATCATGAAAAGATCTGTGTTGTTGAAGAGCCGAGCAATCTCATTGTTATCGAAAACACTAAAATATATAACGGGCTTTATCATGTCCTTCTCGGTGCACTTTCTCCAATTGACGGGATAACGCCTGACAGGCTGAAGATTTTTGAACTGGGACAGCGGGTAAAAGGAGGCCGTGTATCAGAAGTAATTATCGCCACAAACCCCAACACAAAAGGTGAAACAACCGCCCAGTACATAGCACAGATGCTCAGGCCCCTTGGAGTAAAAATCACCCGCATTGCGTACGGCCTGCCAATTGGCGGGGACATCGAATTCGCGGATGAAGTGACCCTGTCAAAATCCCTTGAAGGAAGAAAAGAGATGTAAGCTGTTGTCCACAGATAACCGCAGATTATCGCACTGTTATTAAAAGCTTAGGCAGCTTTTGCCTCTTCCTTTTTGAATGAATATACTATATGTGACTATCTCATTTATGTCATTGTCATTATCTGTGACATCTGTGGATATAACTGCCGTTCTTTGGTTTAATGATGGCCGTGCTCTTCCATTTTACCGCCCTTATTATTATCCGCCCGGACCGGTACCTTAATACGCTGCGAGTGGCCGTTGCTGAATTTCAGATTGAGGTCAACCTCATCCCCCTCCTTTGGCACGGATTTCGGGCCTATCAGCATTAGATGCAATCCGCCGGGCTCAAGGGTGACCGAACTGCCTGCCGGGACAGGCAGACTGTCCTGCGGGATCATCTTCATTATGCCCTCGTGCATCTCGGTCCTGTGGATCTCAATCCTGTTAAACATGCTGCTTGAGACCTTAGTAAGCACCCTTGTTTCCTCCGACTCATTTTTCAGGATCATATATGCAGCCATAACGTCCGCACCCGGTGGTGCAGAACGGACCCATGCATTATCTACTGATACCTGCTCATGTGCATAAGCTGATGAAACCAGGTGAAGCAGAACAAAAAATAAAGTAGCGCTCAGAGACTTTTTCATTTCTTCTCCTTTCTGTAATCAAATATAACTGTTTCAGTTTTTTCATCCCCAGATATGCAGCACTCCTCTGTGTATTTCCCGCGGATATTTCTGAAATCCTCTGCAATCATTTTCGGAACGTGGGGAGGCGAAAAAACAGCACGCATCCTTCCGAGAGGATCAATGAGAAGAATTGACGCGCTGTGGTCAACCAGATAATCCTTTGCCGCATACTTTCCGGGCACGCGCCTGTATGCGATACCCAGAGGTCGGGCGATTGAATCTATCATGTCAGCTTCTCCGGTAAGACCTATAAAGTGCTCATTGAAGAAAGGGACATAATCTTTCAACTCGCTGACCGTGTCCCTCTCCGGATCAACGGTAATAAAGAGAAACTGGGTACCCACGCCGAATGTTTTTTCTATCAGCTCATTCGTTCCGGCAAGGTTATGATAAATGTTATTCATGTCTACAAGTGCAGTAGGACATACATCAGGGCAGTGAGTATATCCGAAAAAAATGAACGTCCATTTCCTCATGAGATTATCTGGTGTGAACAGGTTCCCGTTGTGGTCGCTTAGTGAAAACTGCAGCAGGGGGACCGGGACCTCCAGAATAGTGGCGCTCGGGAATTCATCCGCCTTTTTTACAACGGGGCTTTTATAACTTTTTCCTAACCAGATGCCGAGGGCAAGCAGCATTATTCCAGCTATTACCACAAGAATGGATTTGAACGGGCCGGAAGATATATAGTTATATTGCATGAGCAGTTCGTGTGAATGTACAGATTACCTGCCTTTGATTCAAATTACAATTATAAAATTATTATACAGCAACTTCCATGCGTATCAAGCAGCAGATAATAGTCTATTATGATTATTTATATTGGACCGCTCCAGGAAACTTTCTTCACATTTATTTCATACTCTCAGTATAAAATAGTACCTGAAAGCATTAAGATTGTTTCCAAAGGACAAAGAACAACCTTTGTGAAAACTGAAATTAACAGAAATCTATATGGAGGGAGAGACATGAAAAAATTTATCGTAACCCTGTTGTCCCTGATGTTTGTCATTTCAGGTATTGCATTTGCAAAAGACTATGAGGTGAATAAAAAGGCCGGGGACTTTGACGTGGTCGTATCTATAGACAAAAACCCGCCTGCCATGGGAAAGAACAATTTGACCATTGCAATAAAGGACGCTGCCGGGAAATCTGTAACAGACGCAACGGTCAGGGTCGATTACTCAATGCCCCCGATGCCGGGAATGCCCCCGATGAATTATAAGGCGGATGCTGATTTAAAGGACGGCAAATACACAGCTACCATCGACCTGTCGATGGCAGGTTCCTGGAATATAACTGTAAAAATCACCCGTGACGGCAAGACATCAAAATTGAAGTTCAGCATAGACGTTTAGTTCCATATACTGTCCGGGGAGAAATAATAAGCTGATCAATGCCCCTTCCTCTCTTTAGAGACAGAGGAAGGGGTTTTAAATTTATCAGATGCAAAATAGCAGCATGTACCGTATAATGTCTGATAATTATCAAGCAATTAAATAACATGAAACATGCCATTACATATACGCTCTTTATAATGTGCATCCTGCTTGCAGGTCCTGCCTTTCCCGGAGAATTGACCCTGCAGGAGCTTATCGACGAGGCCCTTAAAAACAATCACGAGGTCCTTATGCTGGAAGCAAGGGAATCAGGATCAAGATTTAAAATACCCCAGTCGGAAAGCCTTCCTGACCCGATGTTCATGTTCGGATATATGAATGACGGGGTAAGGGATTTGTATACCTTTGATGAAGAAATGGCCCGGGACTCCCAGTGGATGTTCACGGTATCCCAGATGTTTCCATTTCCAGGAAAGCTTTCATTGAAAAGCGAGATGGCTGCAAGGGACGCTGAAAGTCTTGGTGCGACTCTGGAATCAGTGCGTTTAAAGGTGGCTGCCAGGGTAAAAGAGCTCTACTTTGAGCTGTTCTATACATATCAAAGCATTGATCTTATAAATGACATGTCAGGGCTTTTTACCCGGATTGAAGACGCGGCGCTCGCAAGGTATTCAACCGGAATGGCACCTCAGCAGGAAGTATTGATGGCCCAGACTGAAAAATACATGCTTCTCGAAAAAGACGAAATGCTTAAACAGAAAATCCAGTCCATCGAGGCCATGCTCAATTCCACAATAGGCAGAGACGGCTATACAGGCATTGGAAGGCCCGTTGAATTGACGCCCAGTGATTATATTTACAGCGTCGAAGAACTGCAGAAGGCTGCATATGAAAATTCTCCTGACATAAAGTCCAGGGAGCGCATGGTCTCCGGCGCCGAGACAAAAGTGAAGATGATGGAGAAGGAGTACTATCCGGACTTTACCGTAGCTGCAAATTATTTTGCCAAAAACAAATATTACCAGGACATGTGGGGCATGACCGCTACAATTAACATCCCGATATTTTACAGGACCAAACAGCGGCCGGCGGTCCTGGAGGCGCAGGCTTCCCTGTCAGCCACAAGGCATGATCTGGATGATGTTAAATTCATGCTGTCTTCCAGCATAAGGGACAACTATTCAATGCTCAGGTCATCAGAGAGATTGATGTCCCTGTACAAAGACGGCCTGGTCCCCAAGACCTATCAAAGCTTTGAAACAGCGCTTGCAGGGTATACTTCAGGAAAGACCGAGGCGATAACCGTCATAACAACTCTCAAAGCGCTGATTGATTATGAGCTTTTATACTGGAAACAGTTTGTCGAAAGGGAAAAGGCGATTGCAAGACTGGAGGCATTGACGACTGTAAAAAGTCAGTAGGCATATGTAAACAACTGATGTTAATATGCGTCATTCCCGCGAAGGCGGGAATCCAGAAAAAGACTGGATTCCGGGTCAAGCCCGGAATGACAGATTGGACGGATTGATAAAATGAATACAAAAGCAATTATCATCTCAGGCTTATCAATATTTCTGTTGTCTTTCTTCAGCACGATTTCATATGCCCAGCATCAGCATGGGGCACAGACTGAGGAGGCTGCACAGGAAGAAACCGGTGATGAAGAAAACACAGTCGAGATAGAACTCGAAAAGCAGCAGCTTATCGGCGTAAAAACAGTTGCCGCTGCCGTGAAACCTATGAAAAAGATCATCAGGACTGTCGGGCGGATCGAATACGACGAAAGAAACCTCGCAACCGTAAATACCAAGTTTGAAGGCTGGATAGAAAAACTTTATGTGGATTACACCGGGAGGTATGTAAAAAAGGGGGAACCCCTTGCCGAGATATACAGTCCTGAGCTTGTCGCAACACAGCAGGAGTTTTTGAATGTAATAAAGTGGACAAAGCAGAACACAGAACCAAATCCCCCCTCACCCCCCTTTGCTAAAGGAGGGGACACTGCCGTAGAAAGTCCCCCTTTGGAAAAGGGGGATGTAGGGGGATTATCAAATGATACCCTCAGCTCAATGCTTTCAAAAGACGCAGAAAGAATAGTTGACGCGGCGAGGCAGAGACTGAAGCTGTGGGACATTACTGATGAGCAGATCGAAAAAATAAAAGAAAGCGGAAAACCTATAAGGACACTAACCATATACAGTCCGGTAAACGGCTATGTCACACAGAAAATGGCTCTGCAGGGAATGCGCGTGATGCCGGGAGAGAAGCTCTTCGACCTTGCCGACCTTTCAACGGTCTGGGTCATCTCTGATATTTATGAATATGAACTCGGGCTGATAAAGGTCGGGCAGACTGCTGACATCAGCCTCAGCTACTTCCCCGGCAAGGTCTTCTCATCAGTTATTGATTATATCTATCCTTCGCTTTCAGCTGACACGAGGACCGCAAAGGTAAGGTTCACTATTAATAACCCTTCTGAACAGCTTAAGCCGCAGATGTTTACAAGCGTTGAGCTCAGGATAGATATGGGCAGGAGGCTGATCATACCGGATGGGGCTGTCATCGACACAGGCACAAGGCAGATAATCTATGTTGATAAGGGAGATGGCTATTTCGAGCCGAGGGAGGTACACCTCGGGCTTAAGGCAGGCGGAATGACAGAGGTCCTCCACGGGCTTCAATCAGGCGAAAAGGTAGCTTCTTCAGGCACGTTCCTGATCGATTCCGAAGCGCAGCTGAAAGGCGTGAAACCGGTCATAAAAAAATAAACCACGGAGATCACAGAGGCACGGAGAACAATAATGAAGAAGAAACAAATAATAAAACGGATTTTAAGTTTTAAGCGTTCATTTCTTGTACTATTTTCTTCTCTGTGTCTCAGTGCCTCTGTGGTTAATCAATCTTTATGATATCTAAAATAATCGAATACAGCGCCAGAAACAAATTCATAATATTCCTGCTGATATTTTTTCTCTCCGCATGGGGCTACTGGGCATTAAAGAACACACCGCTTGACGCTATTCCGGACCTGAGTGATACGCAGGTCATTATCTATACCGAATGGCCGGGCAGGAGCCCCGACCTTGTGGAGGACCAGGTAACATACCCGATAACTTCCACGCTGCTTGCTGCGCCGAAGGTGCAGGTTGTGCGAGGGTTCTCTTTTCTCGGAAGTTCCTTTATCTATGCCATATTTGAAGAAGGTACTGACATCTACTGGGCAAGGAGCAGGGTACTCGAATATCTTCAGGCAGTCAAGAACAAGCTCCCTGCTGACGTAAATCCCGTTCTCGGCCCTGATGCCACAAGTGTCGGATGGGGATTTTCGTACGCAGTAGTGGATGAAACCGGGCAGAATGATTTATCAGAACTCCGCTCTGTCCAGGACTGGAACATCAAGCTCGCTCTCGAAAGCGTACAGGGGGTCTCCCAGGTCGCGAGCGTTGGAGGGTTTGTAAAGCAGTATCAGATCACTGTTGACCCCAATAAGCTCCTTTTTTACAACATCCCTATCCAGAAGATAATGCAGGCGGTCAGAAAGAGCAACAGCGATGTTGAAGGAAGGGTGCTCGAATTCTCCGGCGTTGAATACATGGTTAGGGGACGGGGTTATATCCGGAGTGTGAGCGATATTGAGAATATTGCAGTCGATAGCAACAGTGGCACCCCTGTTTTTCTGAAAGATATCGCAAGTGTTCAGCTCGGCCCGGAGATAAGAAGGGGTCTTGCAGACCTTGACGGAAAAGGAGAAGTCGCCGGAGGTATCGTGATAGTGAGGTTTGGCGAGAACGTCCTTAATGTCATAGAAAAGGTAAAGGACAAGATCAAAAAGGAAATAGAGCCGAGCCTTCCAAAGGGGGTCAAGATCATCACGACATATGACAGGTCCGACCTTATCCTCCGCTCGATCGATACGGTCAGGGAAGAGATCATAAAACTGTCGGTGGCTGTCAGCGTTGTTTGTATCGTATTTCTGTTTCATCTGCCCAGTGCGCTTGTCGTTATCCTCACCCTGCCTTTTGCGATCGTTATTTCCTTCATCTGCATGTACTACCTTAATGTGACCTCA
>QZIL01000118.1 GCA_003599025.1 Nitrospiraceae bacterium
CAGGGAAATAGATGCTGCCCCCCGTAGCAGGTTCAGGAGCTTTGCGATAGAACCCCTGAGGCTGCTTTATGTGGCTGCCCGTGAATTCGAAGATGGACACCTTACCCTCAGGGCCATGAGCCTTGTTTACACAACTCTTCTCTCTATCGTGCCCCTGTTCGCAATAAGCTTTTCAGTCCTTAAGGCCTTCGGCGTTCATAATGAGTTTATTGAGCCCTTTCTACTGAATTTCCTCGCACCACTTGGACCTAAAGGGGAAGAAATAACTGCCAGGATCATAGGATTTGTAGAAAATATAAAAGTTGGCGTACTTGGCTCGCTCGGTCTTATCATGCTTATATTTACAGTTTTTTCAGTTATTCATAAAGTAGAAAGTGCCTTCAATTCCATCTGGAGGATCAATAAATCAAGAAGTCTTTTACGGCGGTTCAGTAATTATATAAGCGTTATGCTTATTGGTCCTGTCCTGTTGTTCTCAGCAGTCGGCCTGACAGCTACATTCATGAGTCAGACCATAGTCCAGAGAATCATATTGTTCGAACCGTTCGGGACACTACTTCGCATTTCCGGGATTATCGCCCCATATATAATTGTCTGTACAGCCTTTACTTTTTTCTATCTGTTTATTCCAAACACAAAGGTCCAGGTCAAATCCGCCCTCACAGGCGGAATTCTTGCAGGCATGCTGTGGGAAATAACTGGATGGGCATTCGCTTTTTCTACTATGAAATCAGCCCAATATGCCGCGATATATTCCGGTTTTGCCATGCTAATTATGTTCATGATATGGATCTATCTGAACTGGCTGATCCTTCTTGCAGGTGCCCAGGTTTCATTCTATCATCAACACCCTAATTTTATTTCAGTTGATAGTGGAGCAATCCATCCTGGTAACAGACTCAGGGAAAGAATTGCCTTTCTGATAATGTACTTTATTGGATATAATTTCCATAACAGCAAGCCTCCCTGGACATTACATGCTCTTTCCGGCTGTATCGGCCTTGCTTCTGGACCGGTCGAAGACATCATTGCATTATTGAAAAAAAATTCTCTATTGCTCGAAACCGGTGATGACCCCCCAGCATACCTGCCTGCAAAAGACATTGAAATAATCACATTGCAGGAGATCATGAATGCAATCAGGGAAGAGAACAGCACAGGTCTTGATGCACAGATAACAGTTGTGTCGGGAGTCGATAAATATATAAAAACCGTCGATGAAATAATTGCCGGCTCTCTTGGACAAGAAACATTAAAGGATATGGTGCAGTCAGTCGAATAGTAATATGCATGTTATCAGAGAAAATACGCTTGATAGTTAAAACGTAAAACCGGTTAAGTTATTAATTTTATTACGTAAAGATTCTTGACAATAAGAGGCGAAACAGATAATATAACTTAATATTCTTATTAAGCCGCCTAAGGGGGTATCATCACCATGAGTCGTATCCTTTTCATAGCACATATTGACCGAACCATGTTATTGAGCGGCGGGTTTGTCACCTTTGGGCCGATGTGGTTGTCCGCAGTACTTAAAAAAGAAGGGCACGAAACAACCATTGCCGGCATTGACTTTGATGAGGTCGAGAGGACCTTCGGGGAGTTCAAACCTGACTTTGTTGCTTATACGACTTTCAGTGGAGGCCACAAAACCTATCTTGACTGGAACCGGAGATTAAAACAGAAGTATAAGTTCCATGCACTGTTCGGCGGACCTCATGTGACATTCGCCCCTGAAATGATTGAAGAAGAGGGGGTGGATGCGGTCTGCCGGGGAGAAGGATTTGAAGCATTGCCGGATTTTATAAGCAGGATTGAAAAGGGGGAGGATGTTACGGATTGTAAAAACTGGTGGGTCAAGGCAGACGGCAAAATATATAAAAACGAGCAGCGCCCCCTAATCAAAGACCTTGACATCCTGCCTCCCCCTGACAGAAAGATCTACAACAAATACAAGGACTACCGTCTGGCAAGGACAGCAACAGCAATGACAAGCCAGGGCTGTCCTTTTAACTGCACATACTGCCATAACAATCAGCTCCATAAAATGCGTGTAAAAGGCGATGCCATTTTCCGCCAGAGGAGTGTTGATGCTGTTATTGAAGAACTCAGGGAGCTGAAAAGGGATTTCCCCAAGGTGGAATATCTGATATTCAGAGACGAAATCCTGAGTGTACGGCCTAAATGGGTCAAGGAATTTGCGGAAAAATATCCGAAAGAAATAGGCATCCCGTTCTACTGCCTTATGAGACCTGAGATCATCAGGGAAGATGTTGTTGATGATCTGATCAAGGCCGGGCTTTTTTATGTGGGCGTAGGAGTGGAATCAGGCAATGACTTTATAAGGAATAAGGTACTTAACAGAAAAATGACAAAGGAGCAGATTATAAACGGTCTGAAGATACTCAAGGACAAGAAGGTTATGTTTTCGATGTATAACATCATTGGCGCTCCGCATGAAACACTGGAGACAGCCATGGAAACATGGGAACTTACGGTAAAGTGTAAACCTACATTCTGTGATGCCTTTCTGCTGACTCCTTACCCCAAGACCGAGATATATGATTATGCGGTTGCCAACGGCTTTTACAATCCGGATATCACCTACTCGGATACCTACCATAAAGGTATCGTCATGAATATTAAGAACAGGCCCCAGCTTGAAAATTTCATGCATCTTCTGGGGGTCGCTGTTGAGTTCCCCTGGCTTATGCCTTTGATAAAGAACGTCCTTATAAAATTGCCTCTCCGTCCGGTGTATAATGCGGTAAGGAAGTTTTGGAAGAGCTATGTGTACTATACAAGGATATATCCGTACAAACCTTCTGCTTCGGAAAGCATGAGGATCATCTACAACTCTGTCTTCGTGTCCAAGGTGTGACATTTGTACCGGAATAAACGATACCCCCGACGAAAACCCTGCACGTCTTGCAGGGTTCTTTATTGCATTTGTTGTAAGTTATAATTGTTCCGTAATAATTAAATTCAGTATTGAAAGAGAGGAATAAATGCTTGTTTCTGTAGTAGTCCCGCTTCATAATGAAGAAGAAAATGTTGAAGAGCTCTATAATGCGCTTAAGTCAGTAATGGACGAGGACGGAAATGATTATGAATTGTTATTTATAGATGACGGGAGTACTGACAAAACGCTCGATATTCTTGAACCTTTTGAGAAAAAAGACCCAAAAGTAAGACTGCTTCGTTTCAGGCGCAATTTCGGTAAGGCAGCAGCATGGGCAGCAGGCTTTGACCACGCAAAAGGTGATGTTATAGTGACCATTGATGGAGACCTCCAGAATGATCCGAAGGACATCCCGAAACTCGTTTCTTTAATTGGCGAATACGATGTCGTCAACGGCTGGCGGAAAAAGAGAAAGGACCCTTTCGTTATCCGGAGATTTCCCTCAATTATAGCCAACTGGCTGATAAGCCGGGTCACAGGTGTCCAGCTTCGCGATTATGGATCAGGACTAAAGGCATATAAGGCCGAGGTGGTCAAGAACATGAATATGTATGGAGAAATGCACCGGTTCATCCCTGCAGTTGCAAGCTGGTACGGAGTCAAGATAATAGAAGTCGAAACCCTTCATCATCCGAGACGACGCGGGCAGTCCAAGTACGGGATTTCACGCACTCTAATGGTTATTCTCGACCTGATAACAGTCAAGTTCCTCCAGAGTTTCTCGACCAAGCCCATGCAGGCGTTCGGACCGATTGGTCTTGCATGCGGAATCATAGGGTTTGCTATTAACCTTTATCTTGCTTTTCTATGGTTTTCCGGAGTGCCAATAGGGCACCGGCCATTGCTGCTTCTCGGAGTTCTGCTTATAATAATCGGCATTCAGCTCATCTGCATGGGACTTCTTGGCGAGATGCTTGTCAGCTCTTATCATGAAGGCCAGAAGAAACCACTATATGTTTTAAAGACATCCTCAAACAGCAAATAGTCCTTCTCAATCCGGAATCATTCATTTTATTCCGCTGTCTGATTGAATAAAAGATAGCCTGATTTAGTATAATGAAGCTTATTTCAATGTTCAGGTCTACAGGAAACCAGCGTCCGCAAGGCTAATATTTATGCAAAACGTTACACAATAGAAGAGACAATATGCAGCAAGCAGAAGAATGCAATGAAGAAATAAGCCTCCTGGATTATATCAGTATAATCGCCAGGCACATGAAACTGATAATTATTACAGTGGCCATCGCTGTCACAGCTACTGCCATTATATCTTTTTTCTCTCCGAAGATATATGAAGCAAAGGCGGTCATCATGCCTGTTTCGCAGTCGCAGGAGCATACCGGGATGAGTGCGGTAGCATTGCAGTTCGGCTTGACTTCAAACCAGCCGTCTAATACATCAGAGCTTTTCAGTCTTCTACAGAGCAATATTCTTATGGAGAGGGTAATAATAAAGAACAACCTTGTCTCTCTGTTTTTTGGAGAAGAGGCGAGAGGAAAAAAGGAAAATGAACAGATATGGGACGGCATCAGATACCTGAAAAGCACTATTTATAAGGTCCGGGACAACAAGAGAGAGGGGATCATAGAACTTTCTGCTGAATATAAAGATCCTGAGATTTCCGCCGGAATACTGACCTCTGTATTGACTGAACTGACAGATTATATGAGCAGTGAGGCAAAGAGAGTAGCGGACACGAATAAAGAATACCTTCAATCATTAATTGACAAAAATTCCGATCCGCTGATAAAACAGAAGATTTACGGCCTGATTGCCAGGCAGATTGAGATATCGATGATGGCAGAGGTCAAAGAAAATTTTGCCTTCAAAATACTTGACCCGCCCAGAATACCTGACAGGAAAATCAGACCGCGCATCGCAATGAATATTATGCTTTCCTTTATCATATCTCTGGCCGGCGGAATTGGTATGGCCTTTATGGTGGAACATTTCAAAAAACGTAATAAAGCCGGGGCACCCCCCGGACACTGAAAACAGCTGCAAGTTAGCGCGAATTCCTCTATATCAAGGAGAGTTGATTATGCAACGCATCATGCATTACCTTTTGTTCATAATATTAATATTTAATTTAAACTGCATTTTCCCTCCTAACGTTGCCTGCTCACAGACAAAAGACATCCCTTCAGCTGCAGAGACCGTAGAGGCCCTTACCACCGAAAAGGGTACGTCCGGCACTGCATCTTATAAAGATGGCGCGCTATTACCGGGGGAAGTAATCAGGTCATTAAAAGACAGGCCCGAACTCAAAGGACTTACCCCTGAAGAAATCGTGAAAGGCAAAGAGATCCTTGACAGGAAAGACAACAAAATTGATCATGACACAAAAAAAACCTCAAAACCTGATGACGGTGCACAAACTAAATCATTATTCGACAGATACCGCGCCATTGGAACATATCAGGACATCTCTACCTCGCTGAGGCCCTTCGGTTATGAATTTTTCTCTGAGTATGACGAGAAAACATTTATGCCACGGAAAGACATCCCGGTATCGTCCGATTATATTGTTGGGCCCGGGGATGAAGTGAGGATAATGCTATGGGGAAGGGTCAATGCGCAGTATGACCTTGTTGTCGACAGGGACGGGAATGTGTCTATCCCCCAGATCGGGCCTCTACAGGTCAGTGGGATGCGCTTTGACGAGTTAAAGGGCCTTCTTGCAAGGCAGGCAGAACAGATTGTAGGAGCGGACATTAATGTGACCATGGGATCACTTAAGAGCATTCAGGTATTTGTGCTTGGCGAGGTAAGAAGGCCCGGAAGTTATGTCCTGGGTTCATTCTCGACGATTACGAATGCTCTTCTTGCAGCAGGAGGACCCACAGAGATCGGCTCTCTGAGGAGAATCCAGCTGAAGAGAAAAAACAGGACGGCCTCGGAAATGGATTTCTACGATTTTCTGCTTAAGGGAGACAAATCCCAGGACAGCGTCCTGCAGTCAGGCGATGTTGTGTTTATCAGCACAGCAGGCCCCCTTGTCGGCATAGCCGGGAACGTCAGGAGGCCGGCTATTTATGAATTAAAGCAGGACAAAGACCTTTTAAGCCTGTTCAATATGTCAGGGGGGCTCATACCAAGCGCCTACACTCAGCAGATCCAGGTGGAGCGGATACAAAAGAATGAGAGGCAGGTCATCATTGATTTTGACGACAGACACCTGACCAGGGCAGGAGACTTTAATCTCCAGGACGGGGACCTGGTAAAGGTATTTCCAATAGTGGACAAGGATGTCAACGCTGTATATCTTGTGGGCAATGTAAAACGGCCCGGCAAGTATGAATATAAACCCGGCATGACGGTGAGGGACCTGATCAGTGACACATCAGCCCTGCTGAAAGACACATATTTCGACTACGCACTTATTAAAAGGAGTGCTCCTCCCGGGCTCGAAACACAACTCGTACCTTTTCATCCAGGGCAGCTATTGCTGCAAAATGACAGCTCAAATAACATTCCACTGGAGCCTCAGGATTCAGTCTATATTTTTTCCACCTGGCTTTTCCGTGACAGGCCGACAGTAGCAGTCGAAGGCGAGGTCAGGAAAAAAGGGGTCTATGATCTACTCGTTAACTACAACATAAAGGACGCCATCATGGACGCAGGCGGACTGACAAAAGACGCAGGTCTTGATAAAGGAGAGATTTTCAGGGCAAATCAAAACGGGGACATTTCCCAGATATATTTCAATGTCGGCCTGGCTATGTCCGGAAACGCTGATGAAAATATAGCTCTCCAGGACAGGGACAGGATAGTGATTCACTCGATATGGGAAGACAGGAACAGGCAGGCAGTCTCTGTTGATGGAGATGTGAGGAGTCCAGGACAGTATCCACTTGCCGTGAACATGCGGATCAGCGACCTTATATTCTCTGCCGGCAATGTTACGGAATCCGCTTATCTCGAAGAGGCCGAGGTCTCTTCTTTTACTGCAGAAAATGGAACGAGCGTAAAAACAGATTATAAAAAAATAAACCTCCGGGCTGCCTTAAACAATGACCCCGAACACAATATCCTGCTTAAGCCGTACGACCGTGTATTTGTGAAACGCATACCCGGATGGAAAGATGAGCGTTTTGTCGATGTGTCCGGAGAGGTCATATTCCCGGGCAGATATATTATCAAGAAAGGGGAGACCCTCTCGGCAGTCCTTGAACGGGCCGGCGGTTATACGGATGACGCGTATTTAAGAGGGGCGGTGTTTACAAGGGAAGAAGTAAGAAGGCTGCAGCAGAACAGTCTGGATGAAATGATTTTAAAGCTTGAGAGCGAACTGCTCTCCGAGGGCTCATTGCAGCTGTCTTCAGCCTTGTCAGGCGAAGAAGTAGAGGCAAAAAAAGCTGAAATGCAGAACAGGGAGAAATTCATCGATTCTCTCAGAAATTTAAAGGCTTCAGGCAGGATGACGATAAGACTCGCACATCTCAGACTTCTTAAAGGAAGTAAATACGATTTAGAACTCGAAAACGGCGACAGAATCCATGTGCCGGTCAAAAACAGCGTGGTAAATGTAGTCGGTGCAGTCATGTCACGGGGGAGCTTCATTTATTCAGGTCATATGAGTTATAAAGAGTATATCGAGATGACGGGGGGATATACGAGATATGCAGACCAGGACAATATTTATGTGCTGAAGGTCGATGGTACAGCAAGAAAGTTATACGCCGGCATTTTCAACTGGAACAATACAAAAGGCAGATGGGAGACCTCAGCTTTTGGTCAAGGGTCAAAAGAGATTGAACCGGGTGATACGATTGTAGTGCCCGAAAAACTTGACCGCATTGCCTGGCTGAGAGAGACAAAGGACCTGACCCAGATCCTTTATCAGATTGCGGTCACCGCAGGTGTTGCTGTTGTCCTCTTCTGAGAGATGCAAAGCCTGTCAGAAGATAATATTAGAAGATAATATTAATTGACAAAGACTGGAAAATAATTTATAGATAGAAGCACCAAGTTCTTATTAAAGGGAGATATTACATGAGAATGATAATCATAGCATACATGGTCTTTTCACTTATTACATTTAACCTCGGTGTATCCAGGGAAGCATATTCACAGAGCGGAGATATCGGGGCCGAGGAAAAAGTGGCAGAAAAAATAGAAGCCGAAGAAGTAGCAAAAGAACTGGCAGAAGAGGCCGGAGGTACTTATGTAAAAGGAGACACCGCCCCGGCCCTTAAAGGTTCAGAAGTGGCCCTGCCTATTGTAGACGAAGAATCGGGCAGGATACTTGGTTATGTGGTAGCAGAAAAAGAAAAACTTGTCGTGGTACTCAACGAAGCTGGACTGAGTGAAGTAGCTAATGCCCTCGCTGCTATGGAGGCAGGCTCGGCAGCAGCAGGCACGGTCACAGCCGGTATCAGCGCAGGGACTATAACCTGGATAGCTATAGGAGTTGCGGCCCTTGCAGGAATTGGATTTGCCATTGGTGGCGGCGGTGGCGGTGGCGGCGGCGGTGGCAGCACTTCAAATCACTAATAAACTCAGGGAACTTCACGGCACTGGAACCGGTCAATTCCGGGTTTTTCCTGTTGTATGAGCTCAAATTGCTGATGAAGTCATAAACTTCAATAATGATCAGATACCTTTGTATTGTTCTAACCTTAATTGCAGGTCACATTGTTATGGTGAATAATTCTGCAGCACTTGATGATGAATACAGAGCGCTTGCACCCATCGTCAATGCTGCCGACAAATTCTTCCTGTCTTTAAAAGACAGCAAATATGAGACTGCCTGGGAATTATTGACTGCAAGCTCGCACAAAGCAATTATCAGTGATGTATACGACTCGAGCAGAAAAGTAAATGGGGAGATTGAAAAAGAGGAAATCCGTAAGGACTTTAACAGCGGGGGAAAGATGTTCACTAATTACTGGAATTCCTTTCACAGGTCATTTAATTTTGACATGATACTTGAGAACAGCGAATGGGAGATGGGTGTCGTCGGGAAAGAAGAGGCCACAATAATCATAAGGCATAATAATTCTGAAGCGCCTACTTTATTAAGGATGCGTAAGGAAGATGATTCGTGGAAAGTGGGGCTTGCAGAGACTTTCTGGCAAAGAAAGTCATTAAACTTCCTTCATTTTATTTTTCAATAATTTCGAGCCTGAAATCGGCCAACTGCTCATATATGCCCCTGATAAGTATAATTTATGCTATTTAAAAGAGGGAGTGGACCTGCAACTTTGTAATTAATAACAATTTGTATTCTTATCAAGTTCGACATTCCGCAACTAAACAAAGGACATAATCTTTTTTCCATGACTGAATTCATGGATTCAATACATTAGTTCTGTCGTTTTAATCTTGCATAGCAATACAATATAATAAATAAATGCCCGATTATGCCGATTAATACAGATAAGAAAGATTAAACAGGCGGACATCAATGATATACGACAAGAGACAGTTAAAAAGGCACGAGATATTTCTTATTGTAGAATTTAAACCGTTGAGATCACCAGGCGGATATTCTATAGGAATAACAAGGGACCTTTCCCCTGATGGCTTTAGTCTCGAGGCACAGACCATTGATTCTCAGCGTGGAGATATCATGAATTTCAGGCTGAAGCACCCAGATGCTGAGTGGAGTGTTGATATATCAGGTGAGATAATCTGGAGGAACCACTCCTGGTATAAATATGTAACAGGTATAAAATTTCTTAAAGTGACTGAGGAGCAGCGTACAAAAATACTTCAATTAATGTCTGCAGTCAGAGATAAACCTGACAATGAAATAGATCCCGTGGAATTCCCGGCTGCTGAAAAAGGGAAACTTATTGATGCCACATCAGAAGCAGCAACAGTGCGCAATCTGCTGCCTGATCCAGCAGCAGAAAAAGCCAGCCCTGCTTCATTAAGATCGCTGGAATATTGTGAGCTTACCGGCACGGAAAGGACTTTCATTACTGGTGAGATACCTGTCATAAGCAGTGATGACATCGCAGAAGAAATAAGACCTGCAAGAAACGGAGATCCTTCAGATAACAACCTCGAATCTGCTCTGTTAAATGATAATGGATCCACCCATCAATCAGCAGATCTGCCGGTTAATGATAAAGTTGCTGATAGGGTGATACATACAAACAGCATTGAACAAGCTGATGCTGAACCTGAGAAGACATCCGCAACTCATCTGAACACAGTTTACATTCAGGATGCTGTCCATACCCTCCATTCGGACAGTATTGATCCATCAGAAAATAACCGGAAAAAGAAACTCTGGCGGTATGTACCTGTAGCAATGGTAGTCGCCATTGTTTTCGCAATCGCATTACCCGTGATGATAAAGAAATTCAATCATGATTCGATAGATTCCGCGCAGGTCCTGACAGAGTCAACAAACAATGGCAGCGTAGAAAATGAAGCGGACATTCCTGCCACTGATAATATATTGACTGACAGAAAGGCATTATCTAATGAGGACTGGACTTCCCCGGTTAAACAAACTGGGATGGATGCCGCTGACCTGCCTGATAAGAAAAAGGCCTTAAACTCAAGGCCGGCACCAGTCATAGATAATTCAACCAGTATTCAGCCTCCGGGATCAGTCAAAGCACATGAAATAAAAAACAGTAATACAGAAGAACCTGCTCCCCCTGCTGAAAAGGGAAAGACAGCATTAAATACACTTAAAATGAATAACGCAAAGACGTTGGCCGAGACAGGCACTGTTGTTCCAACACGGGACAATGTTGAAAAGAGCGGTAAAATAGACCTGATCGCAAAGATAGATGAAACCTTTAAGGACCTCCGGGCTATTAAAATTGATGAGCCGATAGAAACTGAAGCATTTACTGAGACAGAAAAAACACCAGCAGATAAGCCGCTAGTAAAGGCAGAGGAAAGACCAGTAACTCCGCAAGTAGTCAAGCACGAAGAAATACCGGCAATTGCAGCAATTCAGGAGAGTGAACCGTCAGTTACACATAAACAGGAAGTTAATATCCCGGGTGAGAACAAAAGCCAAATAAAAAAAACGGGGCCGTCTGTAAACAGACCTGAAATGCCGAGTGTGGCATTACTCGTTAAGCGCGATAAATCCCGCAGAAGCACAAACAATTCATCGCCTGCTCAGGGGGGCACCTCCTCTGACTTATTAAAAACATGGAAGCACATCGGCAACACTAAAAGCGGTGTGCCGCTGTTTATAGCACCTGAGAATACCTCCTATCCATATGAACATGTTGTTAATTTGCTCGTGAAAGCCTCTGTCAATAAAAAAGACTTTATCGACCTGCTGGCAATTAACTGTTCGCAAATCAAACTTCGTATACTGGAAGAGCGTAATGGCAATAATCCGGCCTTTTCTTCCTACTCTTCTGAATGGAAAGAGATAAACCCTGACAATATGATTTTGTATAATTCAGCATGTCCTGAAAAAAAGTAGCGGGTTAAGGGCTTATTATTACTTCGGCAATAAAATACGAGAAAGCCGTCATTCCCGCGGAAGCGGGAATCCAGAGTATTAAAATAAGGAACTAGATTCCGCATCAAGTGCGGAATGACACTTGTTTATATATTTGCTTGCCGTGTTAATAATTGGCTGGTTATAACGCTGATTATATTATTGCCAGTTGCCTCATAATAAAATGTTACCGAAGGAGTGCTGACTCAGGATTATTTTTTATAACAAGTTTTGAATATATTTTTGAGTTTAACTTCAATCG
>QZIL01000059.1 GCA_003599025.1 Nitrospiraceae bacterium
TGTTTCACACCAGTGCAAGCTGTTACCTGAACTATACGTACGCAACAAGGGCGGCATATGTATATAAAAATGAAGAAGGGCGCAGGATTCATGGAGAGATGATGTCCAAATAATCACACAGGGGTATCGGCTGTGAGGGGAAAATTAATAGTTGTCATTCTGTTGTTATTCTCTTATGCAATCTGGGGACAGGCGGAGATTGCATTTGCTGTGCATGCTGCACCGGACATTTTTACGATTGAACAACCTGATGGTGCGGTGTTAAGCGCAAGGGCAAGAGGGGATGAGTGGAACAACAGCATCGAAACAGCGGATGGTTATACAATTCATAAGGACGTAGATGGTTTCTGGTATTACGTATCTCATTATGATAAAAATAATCCGGTTGTCAGTAACGTTCGGGCTGACAAATCACCTCCTGCATTAATCAAGAGGGGCTTGCGTCCTGCACGTAAGCATTTACGTGCACCTGGATGGAAAGGCAGGGCTGCAAGAGTAAGTGCTGCCCTTTCAGATGAGGCATCTCCTTCCGGCTCAGCCAGTGCAGAATCCGCTGCCACGCAAACATCCCCTGTGTCTGCAGAGGACCGGAAGATAGTCCTGATTCTTGCGCGGTTCACTGACAGGGATGGTACTTATGCAGAAGAGAGTTTTGCAGCATTAATTGGCAGTCTAACGGATTATATCAGCAGCGCCTCTTATGGTCATGTCACGCTTTCGCCTGCCAGTGAAGCTTTTGGAATAGCGAATAACGGGGTCATAGGCTGGCTTAATATGGGCTATGCTCACCCGGATACAGGGGGAAACATTGATGACCGGAACCGGAAATTGACAAGAGATGCCATGTTAGCAGCTGATCCTTTTATAGATTATGCGTCTTTTGATTCAAATGGCGATGGTTATGTTGATTCTGATGAACTTGCGGTTGTAGTAGTTGTTGCAGGATATGAAAGATCTTACAGCGCTTCCTATGTCCCTGCGGTTTGGGGCCATTCGTGGTCCCTAGGCTGGGGTTCGGTGAAATCACCTGTTGTGGACGGAGTCAAGGTAGGAGACGAGCATGATGACAGAGGAGGATATGCACAGTTCGGCGAAATTCACAGGGGGAGTGAGTCAGACCAGCATCAGGCGACTGTGGGTATTATGGCGCATGAAATCGGGCATCTCATCTTTGGGCTGTCGGACCTCTACGATACAGACGGGTCGTCTGAGGGAATCGGTGCCTTTGGCATCATGGGGTCCGGTTCCTGGGGCAAGGCATCATCAGATGCATATTCAGGCCAGACACCGGTTTTGCCCTGTGCATGGTCCAGGAAGTATCTCGGATGGATTGAAGTTTCTCAGGGATCAGGAATAGCTTCAATTAATGCGGCCGGGTCAGACTCCGCAGCTGGTCAAAATACTGTGTATATGCTTTCGACAGGGCTTACACATGAATATTTTCTGGTTGAGAACAGACAGCCTGTTGGATACGACCGGGGCCTGGAGCAGTGGCTTGGAGGCGGGTTCGGAGGGCTTGCGATATGGCATATTGATGAAAACACAATCTCAAATAAAATCAGTACAAATTTTGTGAACAGCAGTGAATGCTACCCTGGTGGTCCTTCATGCGCAGCAGGGCATTACGGTGTGGCCCTTATGCAGGCAGATGGAAAGTGGGACCTTGAAAAAAACATAAACAGGGGCAACCGGACCGATCTGTGGTATCTTGGAAATGCTTCGATCTTTGATGCGGAATCGGTGCCTGACTCTCATCTATATGACGGGACTCCAGGTAATGTGAGCGTTACAGACATAAGCGCACCAGACACCACTATGACTTCGGTGCTTACGGGGGCGGTACCGCAATATCAGTTGCATACTGCAGTTAATCCTGCAGGGAGCGGTATCATTGCCCCTGATTGTTCTGCGGGATGTCTTTATGACATCGATACCTCAGTTGTCCTGACAGCAACAGCCAATAACGGCTATTTTTTCAGTAACTGGATGCAGTGCGACCTGTCATCCAATAATGTTTGTGTAGAGACAATGGATGCGGATGATGTAGTGACGGCAAATTTCGAATTATGCCATCAACCTGTCCGGATTGCGGGCATACTGAATTATTATACTGACCTTCAGTCTGCATATGCTGCTGCTGAGGATGGAGACATTATCCAGACGCGGGCGGTTCTTTTCACTGATGACCTGTTTGCCAACCGGAATATATCGGTTACTCTGGAAGGCGGATATAACTGCAACTATTCATCTGTTACGGATAAATCGGTGGTTAGCGGCACTATGACCATCAGCAATGGAAATATCACCATCGGGGATTTTATTTTTGGAAATTAAGGTGCTGTATATTTACATAATTAGAAATATAGGTTAGTCACAGCCGGAACAATATCTCCTGTCTCTTCATCAGGGCCTCCTGAATTGCACTATCAATGTTTGCTCAATAATAATAATTATTAAAGGTGACAGATGCGTTATACTAAATACAGAAAACATTTAATGTAATAAGCTTCCCGAAGTTTTCAAGATTGCTTCTAATATGTATATGAGTTCCTGATTAACATGATTATGTTTTTCAAATCCTGTATCACTACATTGAAGTGCAATGTCTTCATCATCGGACTTTGTTCTCTGCTGCTGGTCAATTCTGTGTCTGCCATGGGTCCGGTGCCTCCTCCACGGCCCGATATAATTCCAAAGATCAGTCACTCTTACCCAAATGACAGTGACGGTGACCGGATGGATGACGGTCTGTTTGAAAGATCGGAGCGGGCATTAATATCAGAGCTGTCTGCTGTTACACCTGATGAAAAGGGCAGGGCCTGGGCAGAGCTTACTAAGCTGGTGGAAGTAGAGCTTGTTTTTGCAGATCAGGTAACCCAGGACCAGATCGACGATTTTCTGTCACTTGGAGGAGAGATTACCCATATATACAAAGCGGTTTCTTACGGGTGGAACGGAAGGATTCCACTTGACAGGTTAAAGCAGATTGCCGCGAAAATGGGCAGGGACCTGGTATTAATCGATGAACCCAAAACCGCAAAGCTCCATATGCGTATTGCAACGCAGACCGGACGTGTCCGGCCGGTCTGGGCCAGTGGTTTTGCCGGAAGTACCGGCTATGACGGGGACACCAGCATCAGCATAGCTTTTATAGACACAGGGGTGGATGACAGTCACGCCGACCTTGCAGGACGCAATGTATACTGGCACGATTATTCGTCTGATAATGAGACCATGCCGCGAGACATAATTCAGCACGGCAGCCATGTGGCGGGCATTGCCCTCGGAACAGGGGCCTCACTTGGGACCGGGACAACTTTATATTACACAGACTCCGGCAGTCTGAGCGGGGTCCAAAACGGTAATTTCTATCCCAGCGTTATCGATTTCCCGGCTGCGGCTACTGTATGGAGTTCAACTGCCACGTGGCTGGGAGGCGGCACAACCACACTTTATCATGTCTATACTGCAAAAGGGGCTTCAACATGGTATGGTCAGAACTCAACTTCCGGGGCAACTGGACTGACGCTGAATACACCATTTACCCCATTAAGCACAAGGGCATACAGTACGGCACTCATATCAAACGGCAGCATATCGACATATGCTGTAGCCAGCTCCATGACGAACTTCCAGGCAGCGGGGGACGGGTTTAATACATTAAGAGGGGTTGCGCCCGGAAGCCGCTGGGCAGGTGCAAAGGTTTTTACAAACAGCGGCAGCGGAATAATGACATGGACAGGAGCTGCCATTGATGATATGGTGTCCAAAAGGGCAACGTATAATATAAAAGTAATGAACCTCAGCCTCGGGGCCATTGGGAATCCGGGAATCGATGTTACTACAAGACAGAAGATCAATAATGCTGCAAGGAATGGCATACTGCCGGTCATATCAGCAGGCAATGACGGTCCCGGCAGTGCTGCAAAATATCAGATTGATGATCCTGGCCGTGCTGCCATGGCACTGACTGTTGGTGCTGCAAACGATATAAACCAGTTGACTGCATATACCAGCAGCGGATTTCTGAACCCGGGATCGGCTGCCGGTCAGGAAGAGGATTACAAACCAGACCTGCTTGCACCCGGAGGGTCTGATTATTATTCCGCTATCATGTCGGTTGATTCAAATGATGCTGATGGTGAAAGCATATCCTTTTCAGATGTGCAAAATAACGATTATTACAATATCAGTGGCACCTCAATGGCATCACCTTTTGCTGCCGGGGCAGCAGCCCTTGTTATTGACGCGCTTCAGTCCACAGGGAATCTGACCGGAATGTCGTGGGACTTTTCCAGCAGTGCCGATGTCAGGCGGGTGAAAATGCTTTTGTGTGCCACTGCAACGGAAACAAACTCTAACCGTGAGGCAGGTACAGGCAGTAATCCTACACTGCAGCGCGCCGGCGGCGGTCCAAACGGGTTCCCAGCCGGTAAAGACAGATATGAGGGTTACGGAATGCTCAATGCTGATGCGGCAATAGAAGGCGGGACGGTATATTATTTGATGGGTGAAACGGAGAATGAGTTCCTGGGCGGAAGTGATACGTCGCGCAGGGCATGGGCAAGGAAGATCAATCTGGCAGCCGGTCAGGCAATAACCATTTCCCTCACAGTGCCGGTAACAGGTGACTTTGACTTATATCTCTACAGTTTTAATCCGAACTCGTACGGGACACCGGTGATCCTTGCTTCAGGGACCAACTCCGGCAATGGTGTGAGCGAAGTGATCAATTACACACCGGTTTCAAACGGGGATGCGTTGTTAGTCGTAAAAAAAATATCGGGGCAGGGACAGTTTACGCTCTCAGGTCATTTGCTTATCTACACACTTGACGTATCGAAAGAAGGGGCAGGTGCCGGGACAGTAAACAGTTCCCCCGCGGGTATTGATTGCGGAGTAGATTGCTCAGAAGATTATGCCTATGGCACGGTTGTAACTCTGACAGCAACGCCGGATACCGGGTCCATTTTTACAGGATGGAGCGGAGACGGAGATTGTTCTGAAGGTATAGTGACCAGTGACAGCCATAAGATGTGCATGGCCACTTTTAATCTTGAAAGTTACAGCTTAATCATCAGCACCACCGGTACTGGTACAGGAACAGTAACGAGTTCTCCTTTGGGAATAGAATGCGGCATGGATTGTTCACAGGATTATGCGTTTGGTACGGTTGTAACTTTAGCAGCAAATCCGGATACAGGCTCCATCTTTACCGGATGGAGCGGGGACCCTGACTGTTCAGACGGAGTTGTTACCATTGATGCGGCAAAGGCCTGTACCGCGACGTTTGTTTTATTGCAATATCAGTTAAACACTTCTGTGTCTCCCTTGCAGGGTGGAATCATTTACCCGGACTGTTCAGCAGGCTGCTGGTATGACAGCGGGACGCTGGTTGTTCTGACTGCTTCGGAGAACAGCGGTTATTATTTTGATAACTGGACGAACTGTGACGTGCCATCCGACAACATTTGCATGGAGACAATAGATAGTGATGTTACAGTGACGGCAAATTTCCAGTCATGCTATGCATCTGTAAGGCTTGCGGGCCCTCCTCCGGTATATTATCCGACTCTGCAGGACGCATATGATGCTGCTCTGGACGGAGACATTATACAGACCCGTAATGCTGATATCAGCGAAGACATGACTGCAGACCGCAATATATCAGTCTCTCTGGAAGGCGGGTATAACTGCAACTATTCAGCTGTATCGGGCTGGACGACATTTAACGGGGTTATGACAGTTAGTGACGGGCTCGTAACGATAGGGGACTATGTTTTTGGTAATTAACAGAGTAGAAGCTAACCATTGACATGAGCTTCACAACCCCTGCACAGGTGTGGGCGTAAAGGTCAGGATGAATATCACTAGCGCTATCCAGCCGATAAGCTTACGGCCCCTGTTAAGCTGGATGTGAGGGTATACAACCGGGGGGTGTTTGTATCCGAGAAATATCATCAGGACTGCCCATATCAGCCAGCCTTCCCAGTATACAATTCCCAGCACAACAAGGACCGGGAGCATGCCTTTGGAGATCCATGCATGTTTTTCTCCCAGAAGGGCATAAGTGATATGTCCGCCGTCAAGCTGTCCGATCGGTAGTAAATTAAGGGAAGTGACAAGCAGGCCGATCCATCCTGCAAAGGCCACGGGGTGAAGCATTATATCAAATTTTTCAGGATCAATCCCGAGGACGATTTTCGTGAGAAAGGTAAATAAAAGCGAACTGCCGAAGGCAAGCCCTTCATGTATCTGCCCGGTCGGTTTTACTTCGGAAAGCTGAAGACCGACGATGCAGGCTATAATGGCGATAATAAACCCGCCAATCGGTCCCGACGCACCTATATCAATGAGAGAGCGCCGGTCAGGAATGGGTGGTTTCATTTTTATGACAGCCCCAAACGTCCCGATTATCGAAGGGGCCGGGATGAAGTATGGCAGGGTAGCAGATACATGGTGCATCCTGGAGGCAATATAATGCGACATTTCATGCGTCATGAGAATAAAGAGCAGTGTTAATGAAAAGGGCAATCCAAGATAAATTTTATCAGGCTCCAGCCAGAAAATAACGCCATTCAGCAACGCCCCGGCAAGGGTGGTTGTTATAAAGGTCAGGATGAAAAGCAGGACATGTATTCGGGTAAGTTTATGCGGCATCCTTGCCCCTCTTATACCTGTTTGCCAGTTTGCTGATAATAACATAGCTGATTATGGCCGAAAGTGTACAGACTACAAAAGAACCGGCAACAAAGGCCTTGATAAGTGGCAGCAGAGTAATTGCAAGGTCTATAAATTTACCGGGTTCGGTTATAAGGCTTTTTCCCCACTCAACTACAGTCATAAAGGAAATGCTGCCCCAATCTACTTCAGGCAATACCTGTTTTATGCCCATCAGTTTTGCCCCGGTCCAGACACTTAAAGTTGATATGGGGACGAGTGTCCACGGATTATTAACACTTATGCCTATTATTGCCACAAGTCTGTTAAGCCGGAAGAGCCACGCAAGAAAAATCCCTCCTGCATAATGAAGTCCGAGAAAAGGAGATATGCCCATAAAGACCCCGAATGCAAAGGCCAGTGCGATACGGTGCGGGGTGTCCTGTACGTTGAATATTGCCCTGAGTTTATCTCTGATGTAAGACATAATTTATTTATAAAAAAGTAGTCAGTAAAAAGTAGTTAGTAGTTAGTTTTTTTCCTGTTCACTGTCTCCTGTTCACTATTCACTGTTTTTAAAGTGTTCATATCCTTCTGCCTTAAAGCGGGATTTTCTGCCGTTGCTGTCTATTATATACCGGCCTTTTTTAATTATCTCACCGATTCTGTATGCATTGGTCCTGTAACTCACCGGCGCTGTAAAAAGCAGTATGTAATCCTCGCCGCCCTTCAGTGCGAAATCAAGCGGGTCCCTGCCAAGTTTCTTTGCCACCGACAGGAGTTCACCGGATAACGGTATCTTTTCCTTGTAAATGACAGCGCCTGTCCTGCTTTCATCGCAGATATGTCCCAGGTCCGCAAGTAGTCCGTCGCTGATATCTATCATGGATGTTACTCTATGTGTATTTTTTAAATGTACGGGCTGCGGCATCAGATGTTTTTTTACAAGAGAAAGAACGTTCCGGCACTCAAGTGATATTCCCTGAAATTTAATACCGGCCTTTTCGGATTCACATCGTTTGATCTTCTGCTTTAAGTTCAGTAAAAGAAACAACCCCATTGCTGAATCGCCTGCAGTATCAGTAATAAAAATACCGTCACCCGCTTTTGCGCCTGAACGGTTTATTGTCCTATGTTTTACATTGCCGATAAGGGTGCCGTTTAATATAAGGCCATTTTTCGAAGCGCAGGTGTCTCCCCCAATTATGCTTATCCCGAATTTCCGGGCGATTGCGCTTATCCCTGAATATAATTCATTAATGTTTTCTGAATCGCACTTTTCCGGAATACCAATACTGACAAGGAAATATTTCGGCTCTCCGCCCATCGCGAGAATATCGCTAATATTGACAGCAAGAAATTTATGTCCGAGCTGGTAAAAGGTGGTGAATGAAAGGTCAAAGTGGACACCTTCAATTAACATGTCAGAGGTAACGAGTATCCTGCTTTTCGGGACTTTTATAGCAGCTGCGTCATCACCTATACCTGTGATAACATCCGGTGAAATGGCAGGGATTTTTTTTTGCAGTTTTTTTATGAGACCGAATTCACCCAGTTTTGACAGTCTCACATCTACTTGCGGCCCTTTTTCCCTTTGGAAGGTTTCTTAAGGGCATTGCTCAGCACCTCGTCCATGGTTTCAACAGGAATAAACTGCATGTCCTTCTTGATATATTTCGGGATGTCTTCAAGGTCCTTTTCATTCCTTTTGGGGATGATTACCTTCTTGATGCCCATCCTCCTTGCTGCAAGAGACTTCTCCTTGAGTCCCCCTATGGGAAGTACCCTTCCGCGCAGCGTGACTTCGCCGGTCATGGCTATGTTTTTATGAACAGCCCTGCCAGTGAACGCCGAGGCAATTGCTGTTGCCATGGTTATGCCTGCTGATGGGCCGTCTTTAGGGATAGCGCCTGCAGGGACATGGATATGTATGTCATTGCTGGAAAACATTGTATTGCTTATACCGAGGCTCCTGGATTTTGAACGTATATAACTTAAGGCCGCGTGCGCAGACTCCTTCATAACATCTCCGAGCTGACCCGTAAGGGTAATGCCGCCCTTGCCTTTCATAATGGTCGCTTCAATATAAATAATGTCTCCTCCTGCCTCTGTCCAGGCCAGTCCGGTTGATACGCCGACGTCGTCTTTGCGTATTTCCTCTTCAGGGAGGTATTTGGGGACGCCAAGATATTTTGACAGATTATTGGATGATATGTTGTATTTCTTGTCTTTGCCCTCTGCAATCTTTCTTGCGACTTTCCGGCAGAGGTTGGCGATCTCGCGCTCAAGATTTCTTACCCCTGCTTCACTCGTATAATGCGTAGTGATCTGAAAAAGCGCGCTGTCGTTTATCTTTATGTTCTTCCCGGTGATCCCGTGCTCTTTCAACTGTTTTGGGATAAGATAGTTCTTTGCTATCCCTACTTTTTCTTCGGCAGTGTAGCCGGACAGGTACAGCACTTCCATCCTGTCTCTGAGGGGAGACGGGATCGGGTCCATCTGGTTTGCAGTTGTAATAAACATGACATTGCTTAAGTCAAAAGGTACCCCGAGATAATGGTCTGCAAATGCGAAATTCTGCTCAGGGTCCAGCACCTCAAGCAATGCAGATGCCGGGTCTCCCCTGAAGTCCATGCCGATTTTATCAACTTCATCCAGCATGAATACAGGATTGTTTTTGCCTGCTGTCTTGATCCCCTGTATAAGCCTGCCGGGCATGGCCCCTACATATGTCCTTCTGTGGCCTCTTATCTCAGCCTCGTCTCTCATGCCTCCAAGGGACATCCTGTAAAATTCCCGTCCAAGCGCGCGTGCGATAGATTTGCCCAGTGATGTTTTGCCAACACCGGGGGGTCCCACAAAACAGAGGATAGGGCCCTTCATCTTGTCCTTAAGCTTCCTCACTCCAAGATATTCGAGTATGCGTTCCTTGATCTTTTCGAGATCATAGTGGTCCTCGTCAAGTACCTTCTTTGCCATTTTTATGTCGAGCTTGTCTTTCGTGCTTTTGGACCAGGGCAGTTCAACAAGCCAGTCAATATACGTCCTGATGGTGCCGGCCTCAGCACTGTCCTGATGCATCTTGTCAAGGCGGTTGATCTGTTTTATCGCTTCCTTTTCGACCTTGTCAGGCATTTTAGCCTGTTCAATTTTCTTTCGCAGCTCCATGATCTCTTCAGTCTTTTCATCTATTTCACCAAGTTCCTTCTGTATTGCCTTCAATTGCTCCCTGAGAAAGTATTCACGCTGGGTCTTGTCAATTTCACCTTTAACATCTGACTGTATTTTCTGCTGTACCAGCAGCAGTTCCACTTCCCTGTTAAGAATTTCACTGATTTTTTTGAGTCTAAGGATAGGGTCAGTTTCCTCGAGCAGTTCCTGCGCCTGTTCAGCCTTTAATCCGAGATTCGATGCCACCAGATCGGCGAGCCTGCCCGGTTCTTCTATGTTTTCAATAAGGACAATAATGTCCGGCAGAAAAGACTTGCCGAGGGCGAGGGATTTGTCTACAAGTTCCTTCACATTGCGCATAAGCGCTTCGACTTCCAGGGTCAACTTGGGCTGTTCCTGGTCGATGATCTTATCGATTTCTCCCACATAAAACGGATCTGTCTGGGTAAAATTGACTATCTTTGCCTTTGACAGGCCCTGTACAAGTATTTTAAGCCTGCCGTCCGGCAGTTTCAGCATCCTGAGGATAGTACCAACAGTCCCCACAGTATAAAGGTCTTCCTTCGCAGGGGTTTCAACATTAACGTCCTTCTGGGACACGAGTAAAATAAGTTTATTGCTCTCAACCGCCTGCTCAATTGCCTTTATTGAAATATCTCTTCCCACAAAAAGAGGCAGAATCATATATGGGAATATGACAACATCTCTTACCGGAAGAATTGGTAAACTAGAAGGGATTTCTATATCTCGATCTTCCTTTATCTCAAAATCTGCCATTCGTTCTCCTTTACCGTTCTTAGGCTCAACTGCAAAATATTCACACCATTATAAATGAATTTTCAATTTAATAAAATACAGGCCTAAAATCAAAGATATTGTATCATGGAATCGAAGTTAATGAAAGAGGTTGCAACGAAAATGGAAACACGTATGAGTCCAATTGAAAATAACAAAAAGAAGATTTAATTCAAAACTGCAATTCACAAATAATGGAATAATGGTGAAGGCCGCAGGGACATGCCCTGTCAGTCTCTCCTACTCACAATTATTTTTACACACACAATTTTTAATGAAGTCTTTTAAGTCGCTACCTATGTCATCTCTGTCCAGGGCATATTTAAGTATGGCCTTCAGGTAGTTTAAAGGATCTCCGGTGGTCAGCCATTCACCACCTTCTACTTCTTTGGCCAGAAATGCTCCTCCGTTCCTTACGTACGTCCGGATTGCGTCAACAATCCATAGTTCATTGTCTTTGCCAAGGGGGCTTTCTCTCAGGATATCGATGATCTCCTGGTTTAAGATCATCCGTCCAAAATCAGCCAGCTGTGAGGGGGCCTCACTGACAGACGGCTTTTCCACAATATCCTGGATCTCCATGCTTCCCTTCCTCAATTTCACTATCCCGTATCTGTTTACTACCTCTTTAGGCACCTTCTGCACTCCAATCATTAACTTGCCGTGACGTTTGTGATCATCTATCATCTGTTTAGTGAACGGTACAGTTGATTTAACCAGGTCGTCCCCCCAGATGTATACAAAAGTCTCATTTTCAACAAGACTTGCGGCTGACAATACCGGTGTGCCGTTCCCGTAGGGGCCTTTCTGCCTGACGTAAATAAAATTTGCCATGTCCGCAACCTTCTTCACTTCCTTTACACGCTTCATCTTGCCGGCTTTCTCAAGTTCATTAACGAGTGCCCAGTTATGATCGAAGTGGTCCTCCAGGGGTTTTTTGTCCCACTTGGTCACCATAATTATGTCTTCG
>QZIL01000112.1 GCA_003599025.1 Nitrospiraceae bacterium
GAGAATGCGGCAGTTAAGCCGTGAACTCCTTCCCTCGCTCCGCTTCGGGAGAACCAGGAGTTCAAGACCGACCGCTTCGCGGCGGCTTAACTGCCGCATTATACCTTTGACGCTATGAGAAAGATTATGTCGTTAAAGCTGCAAAAAAAGGCCAGACTCGTTATGTGATCAATGAAATGAAAATGATATGTCAATACTAACCATACAAAGAATTGTTGAAATCCCAACGATTGGCACTTGGAAGTGGCATGAGAACGACTATGAAACCCCTTTGATTTTTCCTTTAGATGGTGCTACCGCGTATTTATATCTGGATTCCCATGATGGGGGTAAGCGAGACAGGGAAGTTATCTGGAATGCTAAACTTCAAATAAAAGTATCACCTCCACCGCAGAAATTAGTTGAAGGTTTAATCAGCAAATCTATGTCTTCTAGTGACGTGGCTGACAAAATATATTCTTACTATGAAGATGTTTTTGATAAATTTGAATCTATAGCAAGAACAGCGGGAAATATAAAAAACTTAATGATTGGTTCGAAGACCTCAAAAAAAGAATTCTTTAAAGAAGGAAGCCTGTCAACAGAAAAAGTTACCTGGTGGATTGATGAGGAAAACCCTAATATTTTTATTCCTGAATTAAAAAAGGGGCATCGACGAATTAATCCATTATTTAAAAACGATCAAATAATAACAAAAACTAGATGGAGAAGAATGCAGACTGCTATTGATAAACATGATTATCCATCTGAAGAAATGTTAGAGCTTCTGCGAATTAGATCAAAACTAGAATGGAGGGAGAGAAAGATCGCAACAATTGAATCAGCGATTATAGTTGAAACCATTCTGCGTAATTATGGTGAGAAGATTTTGCAATCACTCGGCATAAGTAAAACAAAGCTAAAATCCTTAAAAGATGAAATGTCTTTTAGTACTGTTTTAAACATCGTACTCCCGCTAACTCTTTCTAAATCTGAACTTAGTAGAGTGGATAAACATTTAAAGTCAGTAGATCTACTAAGAAAAGTAAGAAATGATGTTGTTCACGGAAACATCACAGAGGAAAATATCGACGAAAATATTGTGAGGAAAGGTATTGAAGGTGCTTTAGTACTTGTTGAAGTTTTGCGTAAGAAATTGAAGTGACTGCACATAACCATTGCGTGCGTTATATGACAAATAACAATGACGAAATCTAACAAGAGACGTTTTAGGATAAAAAAGAAATTTGGCATTGTTGGGATGCTTGATGCATTGGGTGTGAAAAATCGCTCTATCGATGAAGCACTTGAATTTACTGGGAAGATAAGGCTGGTTCAAGAGGGACTACAAACAATGACAGATTCATACTTTAAAGTAATGTATGGAAAGTCATCTGAACCACAGTTTACGGAAATATTAGATCTATATAAAAACTCACCTCCTCACATTCTAACATTCGGAGACACCGTATTATTTACATGGGAGTTGCCAGACACTAATAGTCCTTATCCTTATTTAATCCCTGCCGCTGATTTATTGTCGTTTGCGATTTGTATAGGTTTAGACCACGAGTTGCTGTTTAGGGGTGCTTTTACATTTGGAGAGTACATTCAGGATGAAACTGTAGTTGCAGGCCCAGCCATAGCTGATGTTGCTTCATGGTACGAAGAATCAGATTGGTTCGGAATTATTGCAACTCCCTATTGTAGTCAGTTTATTTCATATATGGATCAGCAAAAGAATAAATTTAATGAAACACTTAGAGATTTCTTCAATGAAACATTTATCTACTATGATGTCCCAATGAAAGACGCTCATACTAAAAAACTATGGGCCTTAGCTTGGCCAAGATTAAATTCATATATACATACTATAGAAAGCATCAATACGATAGATTGGTATTACAACCAATTACAGGCTCTTCAAATTCCTAAAGGAACGGAAGCTAAATATATGAACACAGAAAAGTTCCTGATGAAAACATTAGATAAGGACGTATATTTAAAATGATAGATAAAGCGCACATAACAAACGGATGCATTCGAATGCGTACCGGAAGTCAAAAGTTGGCATGCAACATTTCATGAAATTCAAAACGGTCTCATGTCTGTTAATATCATCTATGGTACGCATCGATGATCCTGGACGTTCTCCCTTCGCTCCGCTTCGGGAGAACCAGGAGTTCAAGACCGACCGCTTCGCGGCGGCTTAACTGCCGCATTATTGTTTAGTAAATCAAAAATCTCCTTCGCACTTTTTTATTAAACTCCTTACATTGTTCATCCCACCATGCCTCCATGCGCTCAAGCGACTTGCCTTGTTCTATCTCCTTCCTCAACCTGTCCGTGCCCGCAAGTATGTCAATAGGCATCTTCTCCGCCTCATATTCATATGGAGGCTGCTTCCATTCGAACTGCCGGGGACAAAGATCATGGATTGCCTTGATGATTGCTACACCTGTTTTAAATGGCCTGAACTTGTTCCTGTCAATGATATGGATTTGCGCCCCTCCGCAGAGTTTACCGGCATATTTTTGAAAAGTCGGCTGGAAATAAGCCGGCCTGAAGAAAACGCCGGGCAATTTGAATGACGCAAGTTTTTTCACCAGGACGTCCGGCCCTATAAACGGCGCTCCGAACATCTCAAACGGACGGGTTGTGCCGCGTCCTTCACTCAAATTAGTGGCTTCAAGAAGACACATGCCCGGATAAACAATTGCCGTATCAAGCGTTGGCATATTCGGCGAAGGCAGCACCCACGGCAGGCCTGTCTCGTCAAAAAGCATTTTCCTTTCCCATCCCTTCATGGGGACAATGTGAAAATCGAGTGATGGATAGAATTCATTTTTTAAATAAGATGCAATTTCTGCAACAGTCATTCCATGCCGGACCGGCAGCGGCCTCTGCCCGACAAATGAGGAATAAACCATATCGAGCACCGGACCTTCCGTGACCGCTCCTCCCAAAGGGTTTGGCCTGTCGAGAACAATTACTGATTTGCCTGCTTCATCACACGCCTGCATGCAAAGTTCCATCGTCCATATAAACGTGTAATAACGCGCGCCCACGTCCTGTATGTCAATGGCCAGCACATCCAGGTCCTTCAGCATCGAAGGTGCAGGTTTGCGGTTATCGCTGTAAAGGCTGTAAACCGGGAGTCCGGTCTTTTTGTCCCTGAACCCCTTCCACTCGATCATGTTGTCCTGCGTCTCACCCCGTATCCCGTGCTGGGGACCAAACAGCGCAGACAATTGAAGCTTTCTGCTCCTGAGAAAGCAGTCAACAGCATGCTCCAGCTTTTGGTTTACGGAAGCCGGATGTACCACAAGGCCCCCCCGCGCGCCTTTTAACCTCTTGGGCCAATGTTTGTCGAATATGTCCAATCCTGACTGCATCTTCGTTTTAACCTGGTAATTCTCTGTGTCTTGATACAGAGTCCCTCATTCCAGCTTGCCTGCCGGCAGGTCCGGAATCTTTTGTGATTCTCAGAAAGTCAGAGCGGGAATGACAGAAAATGGCTACTCAGCTTTCAGCTACCCTGTAGCTCGTGATAGTTGTCCCGGAATTATAACGGTTTGGTGAAAAAAGAGAAACCGGGAATCCATTCCCTGTCAAAAATCAGGGTCATCTAAAGACTTTGAGCAGCAGGGCTTTATTTCTTAGGGCTGTAACTGCTGTAACGTAGTTAACGCTCTGTCCCTCAGCACACCCGATGGGTCCTGCAAAGGCCCGAGGGGATTATTGACCTCAGTATTTTCATCTATCATGGGACTGCCGCCCCAAAGCTTATGTACCACTGTGCCGTTCACCATGACTATCAGCGCCTCAAACACCCAACCTGATTCTTTTGTCTTTCTTTTGAAATTGAAAAGATCCAGCAATACATTACCATACCTTTTTCTTGAAATATTTCTCAGCTGGATTTCATAGGACCTGCAATCTGTTTTTGCGTCAATACAGGCCTGTATCCCTTTATCAAGGTCCTCTTTTTTGATAGACGGATTGGCCATAAAGCGCTGAATGATATCCAGATGGGTCAGGATTTTAAAATTAGGGGTCGTAAAAGGATCGTAACCAAGGCTACGCAGCTCGTCAACTTTGGTTTCGTAAGGGATTACCCTGTCGAAAGCGCCTTTGGCCTCATTAAAGGTCCCCCACAAATGTGTCTTTGTTGTCTCCTTTGCGCTTGGAAGCAATGAGGCACACCCGGCCGTCATTAAGATAAAAAAAGATGTTACTGAAAACCACACGCCTTTCTTTAATAAATTGTTGTCCGGCATTATGAAAATTATATCACACTCTGTTTAAGGCCGACAGCGGGCATATTATATTCGGGAGCAAACCATTGTTCACAAAAATCTGTGCTAAAATTACGCATGACGAGCCTCTATGTCCACATCCCCTTTTGTCTTAAGAGATGCATTTACTGCGATTTTGTGTCCGGGATTTATGACCCCCGGAAAGCGGACGCTTACATCGATGCACTGGATAAGGAGGTCCTCAATATACCGGAGAAAACGCAGATCTCAACCCTTTTCATTGGAGGCGGTACACCAACGGCGCTTTCAGTTCATGCGTTGTCAAACATGATTCGTAATGTTTTCTCACGGTTCAGCTTCATCGGGGATTACGAAGCCACCATCGAAGCAAATCCGGGCACGGTAGACAAAGATAAATTTCAGGCGATACGTTCTTCCGGAATAAACAGGGTCAGCATCGGTATCCAGTCATTCGATGATGACGAACTTTCGCTGCTCGGCAGGATCCATTCCTCAGACGAAGCTGAACAGGCAGTACGCCTTGCGAGGGACGCAGGATTCAAGAATATCGGGACCGATCTCATATACGGCATTCCCGGACAGGATATCCTTAGCTGGAGGAAAACACTTGAGAAAGCGGTCAGGTTAAAGCCGGAGCATATTTCCACATATGAGCTTACTGTGGAGAAAGGGACGTTGTTATATGAATATCTGATGTTTCGCCCACAAAGTCCCCCCTCCCCTCGCGGGAGGGGGACAGGGGGAGGGGGAAATAAATTTACCATGCCAGATGAAGACAAAATTATCGAAATGTACGAACACACAATCGATTACCTGACGGCCGAAGGTTATAGCCATTACGAGATATCCAACTTTTCATTACCCGGCTATGAATGTAAACACAATCTCAATTATTGGGACAGGGGCGAATATTACGGCATAGGTCTCGGCGCACATTCCTTTATGTATGGAAAGCGTTTTCATAATACGGACAACCTTGAAGATTATTTAAAAACGATTTCGGAAGGTAAAAGTACCGTGAAAGAAACCGAGCTGATCACTGAAGAAAAGGCCTTGTCAGAGGCCATATTTCTCGGATTGCGAAAAACCGGGGGAATAAATCTGGAATCGTTTTCAAAACGCTACAGGGTCAATGTGCTGGGCCGGTTTGAAAAAGAGATAAAAGAATTTCAGGAGGCGGGACTTCTGGAAATCACGGAATCAGAATGCTCTTACGAAACAACACTGAGGTTCACAAGAAAAGGGCTTCTGCTCTCGAATGAAGTATTTGCAAGATTTATCTGAGCTATGGTTACATAACCTGATTAAAAAAGGTAAAATAGTAACGTTTCCTTTTCATTCAGCAGCTTACATGAACAACCATGAATTCCCGATCAAGCCGGGAATGACAGCTTGTTTTTATAGATGCAAGTTTAAAATTACTAAAGCAGGTAAACATGATTGATAAATTTGAACCGAAATGGATTGCATGGGAAATTACGAGGAGATGTAATCTCAAGTGCGTGCACTGCCGGTCTTCTTCCGAAATGGAGGCAAAGGGGCATCCCGATTTTTCAACAGAAGAGGCCTGCAGGATTATCGACGACATTGCAAGCTACGCCAAACCGGTCATGGTGCTTTCAGGCGGCGAACCTTTGTTGAGAAAAGATGTTTTTGATATAGCAAAGTACGGCACTTCAAAAGATCTGCGGATGTGTCTTGCAACAAACGGCTCCCTTGTTACGGAAGAGATTTGCGAAGGCATGAAGGCATCCGGCATCAAAATGGTATCTCTCAGTCTTGACGGCTCTACCGCAGAGGTACATGATAATTTCCGCAACCAGAAAGGCGCGTTTGCCGGGGTTGTAAACGCAACGGGGCTGTTTAATAAGCACGGCATCAAGTTTCTTATAAACTCTTCTTTCACAAAGCGCAACCAGCAGGAAATCCCGAAGGTCTACAAACTCGCAAAGAAACTCGGGGCCACCGCATGGTATATGTTCATGATAGTGCCTACCGGAAGAGGCGAAGACATTATGAATGAGCTCATTTCCAAAGAAGACTATGAGGAATTGCTTGAATGGCATTATCAGATGGAAAAAAATGAAAAGGACCTTCTGGTAAGACCTACCTGCGCCCCGCATTATTACAGGGTGGTCCTTCAGAAACAAAAGGAAGAAGGTGAAAAACTGGAGCGCCGCACCCTGAAATTTTCAACCGGCGGGGCAAAGGGATGTCTTGCGGGACAGCTCATCTGTCTTATCGACGTTGACGGCAATGTCCTGCCTTGCAGTTACTTCCCGAAACCGGCCGGAAACATAAGAGAGAAGTCCTTCAAAGACATCTGGGAGAATTCCGGACTGTTTAAAGACATGAGAAGCTTCAGGGATTATAAAGGGAAGTGCGGCTCCTGCGAATATGTCAATGTCTGCGGCGGCTGCCGTGCGCGCGCGTACGCGGTGACCGGAGACTATATGGAGGAAGAGCCTTTCTGCGGATACATCCCGTACAAGATAAGAAAAGCAGGAAGTAGTTAGTAGGTAGTAGTTGGTAGTTAGAAGTTAGGGGAAAACAAAAAAACCCACGGCAGGGGGAATAATGGGTAAGGCAACATCATTTAAGGATTTGATTGTTTGGCAGAAGGCGCATAATTTAGTGATTAGTATTTATAAAATGACAACCTTATTTCCTGCTGAAGAAAAATTCGGCCTTGTCTCTCAGATGAGGCGGGCAGCAGTCTCTGTTCCTGCCAATGTTGCGGAAGGCTTTGTAAAAAGGGGCATTAAAGATAAATGTAATTTTTACAACATAGCTCAAGGTTCTCTTGAAGAACTCAAATATTACCTTATGCTGTCTAAAGACCTTGGCTACTTAAAAGAAAACGACCACGTATTGTCGGAAGCGGAAAGCATAGGCAAGCTGCTTAACAGACTCTGGTCTTCCACCTTAACTACTGACTACTGACTACTATTTTTTGGAGGAATAATGAACGATACATTTCTAAAAGCATGCCGTGGAGAAAAGACGGATTACACCCCGATCTGGATAATGCGCCAGGCCGGGCGATATTTACCTGATTACCAGAAGGTCAGAGGCAAAGTTGATTTCCTGACACTCTGCAAGACGCCGGAGCTTGCGGCTGAAGTAACGATCCAGCCTGTAGACATTTTAAAAGTCGATGCAGCCATCCTTTTTTCGGACATCCTCATTCCCGTTGAAGCTATGGGGGTACACCTTGAGTTTCATGAAAAGAAAGGCCCTGTTCTGACCCCTGCCCGTGATGAAAATGTCATAAAAAAACTCTCCGTCCCCGACCCTGAGGACAAAATGAAATTTGTGATGGATACGATACGGCTCTTGCGCAAAGAGCTTGCCGGCAAGGCGCCGTTAATCGGTTTTTCAGGGGCGCCTTTCACCACGGCAACATATATGATCGAAGGCGGCACTTCAAAGAACTTCCTCAATACCAAAAGGATGATCTTTCAGTCTCCGGAATTATACGGTTCCTTGATGGACAAGATAACCGCCACAGTTACCGAATATCTGAAAGCCCAGATAGCTGCAGGGGCACAGGCGGTACAGTTGTTTGATACATGGGGGGGAATATTCTCACCCTCTGATTTCAGGGAATACGCTTTATCATACGTCATCAGGGTCATTGCTGATCTCAGGAAATGGCTTAAGGCTGAGAACATAAGCGTCCCGATTATATACTTTGTCGGTGAAACAGCCGGATTGTTAGAGGAGATCAGTACCTCCGGGGCCGATGTGTATGGTATTGACTGGAGGATCAATCTGGACGATGCCGTAAAAAGGCTTGGCGGCAACGCGATAGTCCAGGGCAATCTTGACCCTTTGGCGTTATTTCTTCCTCAAAACAGGATGGAGCAGCGTGTGAAAGATATTCTTGAAAGGGCCTCTTCAGCGCGTGGACACATCTTTAATCTCGGGCACGGCGTGGTCCCCGAAACCCCGCCTGAAAATGTCATCGCTTTAGTAGACATGGTACACAGATTAAGCAAAAGATGACCTCCATGAAACAGGGCGTTGTTTTATTGAACCTCGGCGGTCCGGACTCGCTTCAGTCCGTGAAGCCGTTTCTCTATAACCTTTTCTCCGACAGAGAAATTATCAGGCTCGGGCCTCCCTTTCTTCAAAAACCTGTCGCATGGCTTATTGCAAGCCTCCGTTCAAAGAAGACAGAAGCAATGTACAGACAGATAGGCGGCAAGTCTCCGATACTCGAAATTACAAAAGCACAGGCCGAGGCACTGGAGAAGGCGCTGAATGAAGAGTCAAGAGTCTCTTTCAAGCTTTACATCGGCATGCGGTACTGGCATCCGTTTATCATGGACACTGTCAAAGATATAATTAATGACGGCGTCGGACACCTTACTGTACTCAGCATGTATCCCCATTATTCAAAGGCAACGACCGGGTCTTCTGTTGCTGAATTCAAACGGACGATATCAAGGGTCAAGTCGATACGATCGGAGATTCGTGCCGAACTCGATTCCGAGGGGCAGGAGATCGAAATTCAATACATCGAACAATGGCATGATTTCCCGCCATACATAGAAGCTCTTGCAGAGCTTATAAGTCAGGGATTATCAGAATTTTCACCCCCCTCTACTAAGGGGTGGCAAGGGGGGGTTGAAATCCTCTACAGCGCGCACAGCCTGCCGCAATCATTTATTGACGAAGGCGACCCATATCTCGACCATATAAAATCTACCATCGCTACGCTTAACTCATTACTCCTTACCCGCTACTCATTACGCTTTAAATGGCATCTCTCATTTCAGAGCAAAACAGGTCCTGTCAAATGGCTGGAGCCGACAACGGAAGAAACGATTATCGGACTTGCAAATGAGGGCTGCAAAAATCTGTTTGTCGTCCCTGTCAGTTTTGTATCGGACCACATCGAAACGCTTTATGAGATCGACATATTGTATGAAAAGCTTGCAAAAGAACACGGCATAAACCTGAAAAGATGCCGGGCCCTGAATACATCTGATAAATTCATACTTGCATTGAAAGAGCTGGTTATGGCTAAAATAGGTTCGTAAATGAAACGGATTGCAATCGTCGGCGGCGGGATATCAGGGCTTACAGTTGCTTATTTGCTTCTTGAAAAGAGAAGTGACCTTGATATCACTGTGTTTGAATCGGATATAAGACCCGGCGGGAAGATATGGACGGATAAAACAGACGGCTTTCTCTGCGAGAAAGGCGCAAACGGCTTTCTTGACAACAAACCGAAGACCCTCGAATTATGCAAAAACCTTAACATAGGTCCGGTGCGGAGCAATGAGAATTCAAAAAAGCGATACATCTTTCTGAATGAAAAACTCAACGCCCTTCCTGAATCACCTCCCGCCTTTATAAAATCCGACCTCCTTTCATGGGGAGGCAAGCTCAGGATGCTGCTTGAATACATTGCACCCAAAGGGCCTGATGACGAGACAGTTGCGGACTTTATCATCCGCCGCCTTGGTAAAGAGGCGCTTGAAAAACTCATTGATCCTATGTGCTCCGGCATCTATGCAGGGGACCCTTACAGGATGAGCATTAAAAGCTGCTTCCCGCGCATTAAGGAACTTGAGCAGCAATACGGCGGGCTTCTGAAGGCCTTATTGAAAATACGAAAAGAGAAAAAGAAAGAGGCAATAGTCAGGAGTCAGGAGTCAGGACAGAACAAAGTTTCAGTAGCGCCGGGCGGCAAGCTCACTTCGTTCTATGACGGCGCCCAGACGATGACGGATGCGCTTGCGGAAAAACTTGGAGACAGACTGCGTGTCGGGGTCCCGGTCCACGGGATTGTAAAGAACGGAAACCGGTATCAACTGCATACATCAAAAAACACCTTTGAAGCCGACATAGTGATACTTGCCTCTCCGGCTTATGCATCCGCTGAGATACTGAGAGATTTTGACAGCGAGATTTCAAAAACGCTTTCAGACATCCCCTACCCTCATGTAGCGGTCGTTTGTTTCGGATACAAAAAGGAAAAAATCGGTCATCCGCTGAACGGTTTTGGTTTTCTTGTGCCACGGATCGAAGGGAGAAAAATACTCGGTACGCTGTGGGATTCAAGCATATTCCCGAACAGGGCTGCGGAGGGACATGCCCTGTTAAGAACAATGGCGGGCGGTGCACAACATCCGGACATCGCAGAGCTTGAGGACGAAAAAATTGTAAGTGCAGTCTTTGATGAATTGAAACCGGTCCTCACGTTGAAATCAGACCCCGACATGGTGAAGATTTACAGATGGGACAAGGCAATTCCCCAGTATGTTCCCGGACATTCGGATAAATTGAGACTGCTCGATGAAAAATTAAGGGCCCATCCCGGACTGTACCTGACAGGCAATTCATACAGGGGCATCGGCATGAATGATTGTGTGGAAAACGGACATAAGCTGGCTGACGAAATCATATCGGGTCTTACGTAGGGACACATTATTTACACTCAGGCGGATCGCTGAGGCAACAATATGTCCCTGCATATTTCTTATCAATTCTCTCTTATTACCTTAAAACAGAGCATCTTACTGAAAGCGCGTATTCCCGGACGGCTTCAACAAGTTGAACCTGTCGGCCCCTTCCTCCTGTTTGACTGTTTTGAAAAAATCGCAGGACATGCATGATACGGTCTTTTGTGCAAAATCACCCTGGACTTTCCCCCCGCAAAAAGTGCCGGCGACAGACCAGCATATGCGGCCCCCGTTTTTACCGCCGTTTGCGCCGCTGCAGGAACCTTCGGTAGTGGCAATACAAACCATCTCTCTGCTTTTCGCGCCGCCCGGTTCTCTCCCGCATTTCTTGAATTCCCAACAGTTCAGTTTAGCCATTTTTAAAACCCCCTTTAAAAATGTTATGGTTTTATATCGACAATGCAGGGTAAAAACTTGAGGGGGCATAAAAAGGCAACCGGAGAGTCTCATTCGGCAGTACCTTTTATCTTCTCCATATTTTCATGGGCCTTCACATAAAAACCCGGATTCGTTTCCAGCGCCTTTTCAAACGACTCGGCGGCTTTCTCTTTCCTGCCATCGACCAGATAAATGTAACCGATATTATTATAGGCAGATGCCTCATTGCCCGCCTTTTTAAAATTATTAAAGGCTTCGCTGTCTTTTCCTGACCTGCTCAGGGCAAGCGCCATATTGTTATAAATTTTTTTATTGTTTGACAATTTCAGGGCCTCTTCAAAG
>QZIL01000020.1 GCA_003599025.1 Nitrospiraceae bacterium
GTTTGTGTTTTTTACTGCCTTTTTACGTGGTGACAGTGCCACGGCATGCAACTTAGACCTCATAACCCCCGTCGAAGCCTGTCGCCCCCTCCTTCTGATTTTATTATATCACACCTGAATACTTACTATAACCTGCTCAAAATCAGGTTATATTTTCGATGTTCATTATGCTGTCATTCCCGCAAACAGACTGTGTCACAATTCCGGAATATACGCTTTGTGTCATTCCTGCGAATGAAGGAATCTCGCTATTCCAAGCACTTTCAAAATGCATAGATTCCGGCACTCAGGCCGGAATGACAATTGTGACACAGTCTAGAAGGCAGAAATCCAGAGTTTTTCGTTTATTTAAGACACTGGATTCCCTATAACCACTTCGGGAATGATAACAATTGACGTTTTTCAAGCACTTAAATGTAAAGGGATTTACAGCGAACCACACTGGATATTAATTCCCTTTTTATAATAATGTTAATGTCAGTCTGAATTGACAATTCAAATCAGGTTTAGTTAAGTTCAACTGGAATGATCCCTTATAAAGACGACAACCCTACCCGTCACTTCCCTATTCTAACAATTGCCCTGATTACTGCCAATATTATTGTGTTTATATTTCAAATTCTCTCTCCTTCCGGCTCTCAGAAAATAGCGTATACATATGGTGCAATACCTCTCTCACTTTTAACATTCGATACCGCTCAGCCGCTGCATCCCCTTTTGACCATTTTCACATCAATGTTCATGCATGGAGGCCTGCTTCACCTCGGTTCCAATATGCTTTATCTCTGGATATTCGGGAACAATATTGAAGATAAGCTCGGATATGTTAAATTCATAATTTTTTATCTGTTATGTGGCGGTATCGCTGCATTTGCTCATGCGTTTGCTAATCCTGCATCCACAATTCCAATGATAGGAGCGAGCGGAGCTGTATCCGGTATCCTGGGGGCATACATCCTCCTTTTCCCTCATGCAAGAGTTCATACCCTGGTCTTTTTTATTTTCTTTGTGCAGGTAGTAAGACTGCCGGCCATAATCGTTATCGGCTTCTGGATAGGGATACAGTTCATTAATGGAATGATAAGTCATGGGACGGCTGCACATGGCGGAATCGCGTGGTTCGCACATATCGGGGGGTTTGTGTCTGGAATATTAATGATCAAAACCTTTGTGAGAAACAGAAGAAGAAATTAATTTCAGTAATATTTCATTATGTATATGAGTGTTAACGGGACTATTTGATATGGCTTAACATCTGCAGAAGCTGATAATTTTAGCAATTCTGAGATTATCAGAGTTTTCAGGCAATAATCAGTCATTAATACCCCTTATAATCAATTATCCGCTATTAAGAAGCCTTGTTTTCATAACTGATTAATATTATATTAGCACTCGCCTCATTAGAGTGCTAATATCACTACAAACCATTCAAACATCAAGAAAATAATTCATCTTAAAAAGAAAGGAGAGACAACTATGAACTTAAAACCACTTAAAGACAGGGTGCTGGTTAAATACTCTGAAGAGCCGGAAAAAAGCGCTGGAGGACTCTATATCCCCGACACTGCAAAAGAAAAGCCGCAGAAGGGTGAAATTGTAGCAGTTGGTTCAGGCAAGATCACAGATGACGGCAAGGTCCAGAAGATGGAAGTAAAAGTCGGTGATATCGTTCTTTTTGAAAAATATTCCGGTTCCAAGATAAACATCGATGAAACGGAATATCTGATACTCAGAGAAGACGATATACTCGGAATTGTACAAAAATAACAAAATCAAATCTGTCCAGTTAATAAGGAGGAACATATGGCAAAACAATTGCTTTTTGATGAAGATGCAAGAAAGAAAATACTTAAAGGCGTAACCACCCTGAGTGACGCGGTAAAGTCTACTCTTGGACCAAAAGGAAGAAACGCAATCCTTGATAAAAAATTCGGCGCCCCTACTATTACCAAAGACGGCGTAACCGTTGCCAAGGAAATCGAACTCAAAGACCCCTATGAAAACATGGGCGCACAGCTTGTCAGGGAAGTCGCAAGCAAAACCTCTGATGTAGCAGGAGATGGTACAACTACCGCAACTGTTCTGGCTTATGCAATATACAGAGAGGGCATGAAACACGCGGCAGCAGGTGCAAACACCATGGAAATAAAGAGGGGCATAGAAAAGGCGGTTGAGGCCGTTGTTGCTGAGTTAAAGAAAAACAGCAAGACCATCCAGGACAAAAAAGAGATAGCACAGGTTGGCACAATCTCTGCTAATAATGACTCTGAGATAGGCAATTTAATTGCTGATGCAATGGACAAGGTCGGAAAGGACGGAGTCATAACCGTTGAAGAAGCCAAAAGCATGCAGACAACCCTTGATGTAGTGGAAGGCATGCAGTTTGACAGAGGTTATATCTCCCCTTATTTTGTGACCGATCCGGAGAGAATGGAGTGCTCTCTTGAAGATGTGCTGATCCTGATTCACGAGAAGAAGATCAGCGCCATGAAGGACCTCCTCCCCATCCTTGAACAGACCGCGAAGATGGGCAGACCTCTTATGATTATAGCTGAAGAAGTGGAAGGCGAAGCACTTGCAACACTGGTTGTAAACAAACTGCGCGGAACTCTTCAGGTATGTGCAGTAAAGGCCCCCGGCTTTGGTGAAAGAAGAAAGGCAATGCTTGAGGACATCGCGATACTCACCGGCGGTACATTGATAGCAGAAGACCTTGGAATAAAACTCGAAAGCATAACCATAAACGATCTTGGAAAGGCAAAGAAGATCACTGTTGACAAGGAAAACACCACCATTGTCGAAGGTGCAGGCAATACAGACAAGATCAAAGGTCGCGTAAAACAGATCAAAGCACAGATCGACGAAACATCTTCAGATTATGACAGGGAAAAGCTCCAGGAGCGCCTTGCAAAAATAGTTGGCGGTGTTGCAGTAATCAATGTAGGCGCTGCAACAGAAACAGAAATGAAAGAGAAGAAGGCCCGTGTAGAAGACGCACTCCATGCTACAAGGGCAGCTGTAGAAGAAGGCATAGTCGCTGGCGGCGGTGTTGCACTGCTGAGGGCAATTCCGGTACTTGACGGCATTAAACTGGATGTAGACCAGCAGATAGGTGTCGACATAATCAGAAGGTCTCTTGAAGAGCCGATCAGGCAGATTGTAAACAATGCAGGACTTGAAGGTTCTGTTATCGTTGACAAAGTCAAGAACGACAAGAACAAGAACTTCGGATTTGATGCACATGCAGAAGACTACTGCGACATGATGAAGTCAGGCATTATCGACCCCACAAAAGTCACGAGATATGCCCTTCAGAACGCAGCATCCGTAGCAGCGTTAATGCTGACCACAAGCGTTATGATATCTGACATTCCGGAAGAGTCAAAGGCCCCGGAAATGCCGGCAGGTATGGGCGGCATGGGCGGCATGGGTGGAATGTACTAAAATTCGACTGCTTAAGCAGCGTGAAAAGGGTGAGGACATGTCCTCACCCTTTTTTATGTACGTTATCATACTGGTTTTCATGGAGGAACCTGCTCAATTGTCAAATAAAACTATATGTGATATGCTCTTTACTATTAACCAACCATCCGGTTAATAAATAAAATTAACAGTAAAGAGGTATTAAAATATTTATGAAGAACATTTACTTTATAGAAGCAAAATCCCCGGGGTCCCATATTTTCAGCTTTACCGCCCTGCCAAGGCTTGGCTCAATTCTGCTGGCCACTATTTTAAAGAACCGCGGCTATAATACAAAGGTTTTTATCGAAGACCTTGTGGCCCCTGACTGGAAAGAGATGGATGATGCAGACATGATCTGCATCTCTGCCATATCATCGACAGCCACACGGGCCTTTCAGATAGCAGAGAGATTCAATAAGCTTGGAATCCCAGTTGCTCTCGGAGGCGTGCATTCCACCTTTATCCCGGAGGAGAGCCTGTTATATGCCGATTATGTTGTCAGGGGTGAAGGTGAAGATACCCTGGTGGAGCTCCTGGACCATCTGAAGGCCGGCAAACCTCTGAATTCAATCAAAGGCCTTTCATTTAAAAACAGCAGAAATGAAATAGTACATAACCCTCCCAGAGAGCTTCTCAAAGACCTTAATGAGGCACCGATACCGGACTTCAGTCTCGTATATAAATGGTCTGAAAAAGCAAAGGTGACACCGGTTGCAACATCGAGGGGATGTCCATTTGCCTGCAAGTTCTGCTCTGTGATCCCGATGTTCGGCAGACAATACCGGTTCAAGTCAATTGAGCGGGTAATAGAAGAGCTGAGGGCCGCTTCTTCTCATAAGGGCCATGTTTTTTTTATAGATGATAATTTTGCTGCCAATAAAAAGAGGACCAGGACACTGTTGCAGGCAATTATTGACAACAGGATAAAGATTGAATGGAGCGCCCAGGTCCGTACGGACATCGCCAAAGACCGGGAACTTCTACGTCTCATGAAGAAGGCAGGATGTTTTGCAGTATACATCGGTTTCGAATCAATCAATCCAGCCACATTATCACTATACAATAAAGGCCAGGGCATTGAAGATATTGAAAATTCCATAAGGGCCGTGAAACGCCATTCAATACGCATTCACGGAATGTTCGTATTAGGCTCTGACACAGATGATATTAAGACCATCAGAAACACTGCAACCTTTGCAAAGAAACTTGATATCGATTCTGTTCAGTTTATGATGCTGACACCCCTTCCCGGGACACCTGTATTCGAGGAACTTAAGAATTCGGGACGCCTTATACATACAGACTGGAGCAAGTATGATGCACATCACGCAGTATTCGAGCCGAAACAGATGACAGCCTTTGAACTTCATATTGAGACGCTGAAAGCCATGGGCAAATTTTATTCGTGGCCCGCGATCTTGCGCAACCTGTCGCAGTTCGACTTCTTTTACGCGGTTGTAGGCCTCTATGGTAAAAGGTCCATCAGAAAGGCCCTTGGAGAAACCAAGAGTTATCTGGAACAGCTGAAAGACTCAATCACTGCCGAGTTCGACAGAAAAACCGGCATGCTCAGGCAGTTTATTCAGCAAAGACAGGGCAAATCAAGAAATATTATTTTAAATACCGCTTCACTCGAAAAAAACGAATCCACATTCTTCTCAATCTTTCTCAGTGCTCTTGATAAGGAGTTAATAGTTAACAAGGAAGAATTCAGTTTAAATAAAAATACACTTTCCATTACGCCCCTTGTCGAACATATCAAAAACAGACAGCAGCAGGGCATGCATATTTTTTCAGAATTTTATGAAAAGCATAAAGACAACCTTGCTTCCGCAAAAGTCATCAATATTGAATCCATTTCACTCTTCAAGACATGTGAAAATATCGGCCTGCTTTTAAATGCAAATGCCAAAAAGATCCGGAAGGCCTATGAGCGGGCGCTGAAAAGTATCGGTGGCAATGATTTTGAGTGTAACCTCGTGCTGGTGATGGTCAAGAAATAACCATCCTTTCCAGCCCTGCGCGCCATTTAGCTCTGCATATTTGATATACTTTGACAATGATACGAAGCATAGACAGCAGCATATCTTTCTTACACCCACTGAAGCTTGAGGGCCGCTCTTGAACAGGGTCCTGGTTGTTGATGACGACGACACAGTCCGGCTCGCCATTAGTGAAAACCTGAAGGATTGCGGCTTTGTCCCCATAGAGGCATCATCAGGAAGAGAGGCCCTGGACAAATTCCAGACGGAAAAGCCTGTATCAGTACTCCTTGACCTCAAAATGCCCGGCATGGACGGACTGACTGTTTTAAAGGAACTCAAGAAAATCAACACTGATGTCCCTGTAATCATTAATACTGCGCACGGTGATATTCAAACTGCTGTAAATGCGATAAAACTGGGCGCATACGACTTCATAATCAAACCGCCTGATTTTGACAGACTCGTTCTGACCTTAAGGCGGGCTGCTGAAAAATTCGAACTCGATACAAAAGTCAGGATACTGGACAGTGAACTCGAAACATCACTCGAGTATATGCTGGGCCACGGGGAGGCAATAAAAAAAGTCATTAATCAGATCAGGCAGGTTGCATACAGCGATTTCTCGCTTATCCTTCAGGGGGAAACAGGAACCGGAAAATCCTTCATCGCCAGAAACATCCACAGCCTGAGCAAAAGGGCCAAGGGACCATTTATCAATATAGATATCGGCTCCATACCGGAGACACTCATTGAGAGTGAACTCTTCGGATTTCAGAAAGGATCATTCACAGGAGCAGAGAAAAGTAAAAAAGGTTTTTTTGAAATCGCCAGCGGTGGCACACTTCTGATTGATGAGCTGCAGAACCTCTCCCCCTATGTGCAGGGCAAACTCCTTATGGCCGTCGAAGAAAAAAGAATATATCCTATTGGCAGCTCCCAGCCCGTTAAAATTGATGTGCGTATCATTGGAGCAACGAATGAAGATATACGCCACTCGGCTACGGAAAATAAAAAATTCAGGGAAGACCTGTTCTACCGTCTCAGCGAATTCATGATTACCCTGCCTCCCCTCAGGGAAAGGACTGAAGATATACCTTACCTTGCCGAGAAATTTTTAGGGGAAGCTGCCGAAGATCTCAACAGGCATCCGGCTGGGATTTCTGAAGAAGCATTGGACCGGTTGAAAAAATATGAGTGGCCTGGAAATATAAGAGAACTCAAAAATCTGTTAAGAAGGGCAGCTCTCGTAGCTGATGGAAAGACCATCAATACAGAGCACTTGAAGTTTCTATCAAATAATTCAAAAATGATTAACGATGGCCACATCAGTGTACCCTCTGAAGAAAGTACCGGCCTTAGCCTGACCGAAGTTGAAATCTCAGCTATTAAAAAAGCCATGCAGATGACTAATGGCAACAAGTCCAAAGCAGCCCAGATACTTCAGGTTGATTACACAACCCTCCTCAGGAAGATCAAGAAATATGGCATTTAGCAATATTGCATTTTGCCTTACACTTGCATAAATCCATACCTGCCAGCATCAGTTAACTACTCAACTTGTCGATTTAAATGGTTTTTGTCTATTGGTATCCTTATTGCTTAATATAATTACGCATCAACCTTAGAGACAATTACTAAGGAACAAAGGGCAGATAAATATATGGAATCTGTACAAAACAATGCAGAGTCTTCAGCCAGACAGCAAAGAATTCTTGTGTTAGAAAGCTCTTCTGTGACAAGACAGCTTATTACAGATGTGTTACATAGTGCAGGTTATGACGTAATCGCTCCGGTCGATGTTAAAGAAGCAATGCAAAGAATAAAGGATGTTATACCGGACCTTGTTTTAACTGACGTTAATAGCTCTGTTATAGAATTGCTCGCTCAACTTCGGAAAAACCGGAACTCCAGATACATCCCTGTGGCGCTTCTTGTAGATAAACCGGATGAGTCCGGCAGGAAAAACGACAGAGCGTTTATTAATCAATGGATCCAAAAGCCCTTTACTCCTGAAACCTTACTGGAAGGCATAAGGAAATATATATGAAAGGACGAGTAACAAAAGGCATTATTTCTGTCAACAATATAAATACAAAAGACCGGGGAGCCTCAACCAGGCTATTAATAAACTCCCAACAGTTTAGACAAAAAAGCTGAATACGCTCCCCGGCCCTCCTTTTTTTAAACAGGCATCTGCTATGAAAAATATTACTCCAAATGACGAAGAGTCAATAATTAACGCTTATTCAGTCCTTGTTATAAGCCACAAGCAGACTGAGATCATCTCGATAAAAAAATTACTTGAAGCCTCCGGATATGGTGTGCTCAGCTGCGAGGACACAGAGTGTGCGGTAGATATGCTATGCAGCAATAACATAAAAACAGTACTGGTCAACTCAGGGATCTCCTCCCCGTCCTGCGATGAATTAGTTGACATAATTATCAGTACAAAACCGGACATTCCGCTGATATTAACAGACGTAATGTCAATCAGCGATTCAGGCATGGTGCTGCGGTCGGTCAGGAAGGGTATATTCGATTTCATAATCAGCGCCTATGATTCAGAGCAGCTGCTGATATCAGTTGACCGCGCAGTGCATCACTACAATCGGGGAAAAGCTAAAATTGCCGGTGGGCTTCCCACCACAGACGAGCAGCTTAATCCGGAGAGTGAAGTGGAGCAGCAGGCGATCTATATAAAGAAGAGGACAGGGGATGAGAAATAAGGGTAATGGAACTGTCCTGGTCATTGATGATAATCCCCTTGTCCTGCATTCCGTGGCCTCGCTGCTGACCGATCACGGCTACTCTTCCTTTGTATACAATGACCCTGTTAAGGCAATGAATGATTCCTGCGAACTTCCATTTGACGTGGTCCTGACAGATATCAGGATGCCGTCAGTGTCCGGTCTTTCCGTCCTTGAAAAAATGGCGGCACTCTATCCTGAAAGACCCGTAATCCTTATGACCGGCTATACGGAATTTGACACGGCGGTTGAGGCAATACATAAAGGGGCCTTTGAATTTATCGTAAAACCTTTCATCCCGGAATGTCTCGTCAACACAATATCCAAAGCGCTCGAACATGTGAGGCTCCGGATCATGGAAAAAAATTACAAAGAAGAACTCACCAGACTTGTACATCAAAAAACACTGCAGTTGAGTGAAGCTCTGAAGCAGTCCGAAAACATGAGCAGGGAAATAATACAGCGTTTCATAAGGGTGTCTGAATACAGAGACATAAACACGAGCTGTCATATATCAACTTTGGGACTTTATTCCAATAAGCTCGCTGAGGCCCTGAACATGTCTGACGACTTTGTTGACAGTATAACGTCCGCAAGCTCCCTGCATGATATCGGGAAAATAGGTATCCCTGACACCATACTTCATAAACCCGGCAGACTCACGATTGAGGAATTTGAGATCATAAAGAAACATACTGTCATAGGAAGGAACATCCTCAGGGACTCGTCGCACCCTGTTTTGCAGATGGCCGCCTCTATCGCGCTCTACCATCACGAAAGATGGGACGGAACTGGATACCCTCTGGGCATAAAAGGAAGAGATATTCCAGTTGAAGGCGCCATAGTCATGCTTGCCGACCAGTATGACGCATTAAGGAGCGAAAGACCTTACAAACCCGCCCTCTCTCACGAAACGGTCTGTCATATTATAACTCTCGGCGATGGCCGGACAGAACCCGGACACTTTAATCCTGAGATTCTCAGTGCCTTTATCGAAATAGCGCCGATGTTTGACGAAATCTTCAACTTGCACAACAGCACGGCAGGAGCAGACATGATTACATTGTGGGATGACTGATATCAGTAACGATGCCGGTATAGCTGTTAAAATGTATCTCTGCTGAATAATATTCGGATGAATAAAATAAATTTATCTGCAGGACCTGTCATAGAAGACCTTATTAACCTCGGATTACTTGAAGCCATTGGCGACGGCATAAGCATCCAGGACACTGATTTCAGGATCGTGTATCAGAATGAAGCCCAGAGAAGACTTATGGGCAACCAGACAGGGAAGTATTGTTACGAAGTGTATGAGGGGAAAGAATCTGCCTGTGAAGGATGTCCCATGGCAGAATGTTTCAGAGACGGCAAGGCACATACTGCAGTCAGGACAGCCGAGGTCAGCGGCAAGACATTACATTTTGAAATAACCTCTTCCCCCATAAGAAATCCCGCAGGTCAAATAATAGCAGGCATAGAGGTCATCAGGGACATCAGCGACCGCAAGCGGCTTGAAGAACAGCTTCTGCACTCTCAAAAGATGAAGTCCATCGGTACCCTGGCTGCTGGCGTGGCCCATGACTTCAACAACATTCTTACAGCCATAATTGGTTTCAGCACTATTATAAAAAGGAGAATCCCGGAGACTGATCCCCTCCAGTTCTATATAAAGCAGATACAGTCGGCAGCAAAAAACGGGACGAGATTGACAATGGGCCTTCTCTCATTCGGCAGAATGCATAAGGGCCAGCCTGTTGCAGCTGATTTTAATGACCTGATCAGGTCCCATGCAAACCGCCTGCAATCCCTTGTTGGGGAAGATATCGATTTAAATATAAATCTTTCAAGCTGCGGTCTGTTTGTAAAGGTCGATCCGGACCAGATGGAACAGGTCCTCATGAATATCACCGCAAATGCAAGAGACGCCATGCCCCGGGGAGGACGTCTTACAATACAAACTGATTCCATCAGTATTGATGAGACCTTCACCAGACTGAACGGTTTCGGCACCTCAGGAGAATACGCCTTAATTTCAATCTCTGATACCGGAGCAGGTATGGATGCAAAGACAAAAGAAAGGATATTCGAGCCTTTTTTCACAACCAGGCAGGTTAATAAGGGGACCGGTCTCGGACTGTCTATAGTATACGGTATTATTAAAGAGCACAGCGGATATATAGATGTATTAAGCGAACCAGGACAGGGGACAACATTAAGCATATATCTGCCATTAATCAGCCCCTCGCAAGACAATCAGGCAGAAGACCGGACAGCAAGTGAAGTACCGTTCAGCCGTCTCTCCTGAAGGCCAGGACCGTCATCATGGCCCCGAGTATGATCAGCGCAATTAAGATGGTCCGTATATATTCCTCTCTGCTGAGTCTGCTGTACAGGCGGTTTCCGGCATATACCCCGAATAACACAAAAACTGATGATATGAAAAAATACCTGAGTACAAGTGCGTCCGTTATTCCGCTAACAGCATGCATTCCCACTGTAATTACTCCGCTTGCAAAGAAGAAAGCGGAAAGTGTTGCCTTGATCTGGTCCCTTGACCATCCGGTAAGAGTGGTATAAATAATAGTCGGAGGCCCCCCTGCGCTAAAGGCCGAGCCAATAAAACCTGTACTGAAACCGGCAAGATAAGACCAAACACGGTGGATTCGTCTCGGCATGGGATTATAAAGAAGAAAATATCCTCCGTAACACACGATCAATATACCAAGCAGCACTTCTATTAAAAAAGAATCCGTGTGTTTCAGGAAGTTGACTCCCAGATAGATACCGGGCAGGCTTCCGGCAATAAGCGGCAATATCTTTTCCCTGTCAATGTGCTGCCGCAGATTCAGGGAAAGATAGAAAGTGATGATCAGGCCGTTCAGGCTGCAGAGAGGGACAGCTGTCTTGACCCCGATAAACAGGGTCAGCAAGGGCATCGCAACAAGGGCAGAACCGAACCCGGAAAGCCCCTGTATTAATCCCGCTGCAAAAAATATTATGGAGATAAATATAAATGTAAGCATGCAATGTTAACTAGTTCCTGTTGCGGATACTATAAATTACTTCCTTAGCTGGGTTGTCATTTCGACCAGCGGGAGAAATCTTTCGGTATTGCAACTGGTTAAGATTTCTCGCTTCGCTCGAAATGA
>QZIL01000105.1 GCA_003599025.1 Nitrospiraceae bacterium
CTCCTTTTAGCTGCATGTTTTTTCGGTAACATGCATTATGAGTCAACGATACCCTTTCAGGTTTCCTTACGGTAACATTTTATTTGAGTCAATTCGCATGGACAGGGCTGAAAACTTTTTTAAAAGAAAACGGGTATAATATCTGACCTCAAAAACAATTCCAGCTAAATCTTAATAATGAAGGAGATAAAAAATGGCAGAAGCAAAAGGACTGAATAAACCGGTAAAGCTGAAAAATGACCTGGCACAGTTTCTGGGCGCAGCAGAACTTCCCAGGACAGAGATCACAAAAAAACTGTGGGACTATATTAAGGCAAACGGACTTCAGACAAAGACCCAGAACGGCAGGCCTGAGAACGCAGGCAAGTTCATTGTAGCAGACGCCAAACTGCTCGCGATATTCAGGAACACAAAATCCACAAGCAAATCAGGAACGGTCACTGACCTTACAAACATGAGTGAAGGCCAGACGATCAACATGATGCAGATGGCCGCTGTTGTTACTGCAAACATAGAGTAAGACTAAAAAGTGGGAAAGCGGGTAAGTAAGGAAGCAGGAAAGTTAATAAAAAATGAAAGCGCGTACCGCGGGTAGTTAATTCTTTTTTACTTCCTGACTTCCCCGCTTTCCCACTTTCGTATTCGGATAATACGTGTGACCGGCAGCGATAGCCTGTACCGTATCCGTTATGTATTCGACTTCAGCAACTCAGACATGATTGAGTTATTCGGTGGAACTCTGTCTGTGACGGTAGTATAATGGTCATATGAACAGCAACTGGAATTTCTTCTATAATCTCGCCCTCTCACTCTGGGTGGGCGGGATATCCATCTTCACTTTCATCATTACCCCGGTAATTTTCAGGTCCTTTGAAAGGGACATGGCAGGACAGATCGTGGGGAAGCTATTCCCCGGTTATCTGACGTACAACCTTGTGCTTTCAGTCCTTGTTTTCCTGCTGCTTATGACAGTCCGACCGCTTCTAACAAAATCAGGGTTTAAAGTGTCATTAATTCTGGTTGCGTGCGCGGTTATTATTAACCTGTATGTAGTTTTTAAATTGCACCCTGATATTGTCAGGATCAAACAGGCAGTCCATTCCTTTAATGCAGAGGCAGGCACTTCACCGGAGAGAAAGGCATTCGGGAGATTGCATGCAGTAAGCGCATCACTGAACCTCCTGCTCCTCGCAGACGGCATCACACTTCTTTTTATCAGCAGTGTTCTGAAAAAACAGTAGCAGAGTATGAGCAGGGCAGATTATCCGCCTGCACCTGCCCCTGTCTGCTCTTTCAGCATATGGAAGCCCCTGCCGGATGACTCAGGTGGTCTATTGAACTTCACCTGGCGGCATAGCCTCTAATTTACTCATAAGCTCCTTAAGGGTCTTTTTCTCAGTCTGTACCCCTTTTGATTCGCTCATTTTTTCCACTTCCTTCATATAATGCCGCAGTGCTGTCATTACAGCAACCGCCTCAGGATTGGTTAACTTTAGATGCATAGCCTTGTTCTCCTCTCTGTCAGATGTATTTGATATGCAATCATCCGATTGCAATGTTAATAAATATACCCCATGGCAAATGAATGCCTTTGTAACCCTTATATCACTCATTGAGGTCACTGTCAACAGTGAGTACCAACAGAGGTCCCTTCACATGTTAAACTTAAACATACCCGGCGATATTTGCGTCGTTTAAACCGCTTGAACCAGTTGACCCCTTCAAACAGTCAACAGCTTAATCAGTTGAACAGTTCAAGCGGCTGGAACGTTCTTTTGGAGTAATAAATGGCATTAATAAGTTTAAAAGATGTGAAGCTTGCATTCGGCGGTCCTGAGCTGATCGACGGCGTCTCCCTGCAGATCGAGCGCAGGGATCGGGTCTGCCTTGTAGGCAGGAACGGAGCAGGCAAGTCCACACTTATGAAAATAATCAGCGGTGATATGTCCTGTGATTCCGGAGATATTATACGCGAGCCGGGGCTTAGGATCGCCTTGCTCGACCAGGAAGTGCCGAAGGACCTGTCCGGTACAGTATTTGAAATAGTGGCAGGTGGTCTCGGCAATATGGTCGGCCTTCTCACTGAATACCACTCTGTCAGCCACCGCCTCTCCCATGGAGACGCTGGCGCAATTGCTGAACTCGAACGCATACAGCATCTGATCGAATCTTCAGGCGGCTGGCAGATCCAGCAGAGGGTCGAGACAGTACTTTCACGCCTCGGCCTGGACCCTGACGCTCAGGCAGCTGAGCTCTCCGGTGGTTACAAGAGGAGGGTCCTGCTTGCGAGGGCGCTCGTTAATGAACCGGACATCCTCCTTCTTGATGAACCGACCAACCATCTCGATATCACCTCAATCAGCTGGCTTGAGGAATTCCTTCTCGAATACCGCGGTGCCATACTTTTCATAACCCATGACCGGAAGTTTCTCCAAACTTTAGCAACACGTATCATAGAACTTGACCGTGGCCGTCTCACTGACTGGCCATGTGACTACGCGACCTACCTGACAAGGAGACAGGCCGAACTCGATGCAGAGGCCACGCAGAACGCGCTCTTTGATAAAAAACTCTCCCGGGAAGAAGTGTGGATACGCCAGGGCATCAGGGCACGGCGCACCCGTAATGAAGGGCGTGTAACTGCATTGAAGGAGATGAGGAAGGAGCGCCTCGCGAGACGCACACAGACCGGGAGTGCAAAGATGGTCCTGAATGAGGCCGAGAGGTCCGGCAGACTGGTTATTGAGGCCAAAGCGATATGTTGTCTTTATGAAGGCCGTTACCTCTTCCGTGATTTCTCCACGACCATCATCCGCGGCGACAAGATCGGCATTATCGGCCCTAACGGCTCGGGTAAAACCACCCTTATAAAGATGCTGTTTGGATTAATGGAACCACACAGCGGCTCCGTACGACGGGGGACAAGGATCGAGGTCGCGTATTTTGACCAGCATCGGGAACAACTGGATGATGACAAGTCTGTAATGGAAAACGTGGCAGACGGCTCCGGGTTTGTGACGATAAATGGTAAGACAAGACACGTAATCGGATATCTCGAGGATTTTCTCTTCCCGCCTGAAAGGGCACGCTCTCCTGTCAGGGTACTATCAGGCGGTGAGCGGAACAGGGCGCTGCTTGCAAGGCTTTTCACAAAACCATCAAATGTGATAGTAATGGATGAACCTACCAACGACCTTGACACCGACACCCTCGAACTCCTTGAGGAGATGCTGATGGATTACGAAGGCACGGTCCTTCTCGTAAGCCACGACAGGGCGTTTCTCAATAACATAGTGACAAGCACCATAGTCTTCGAAGGTGACGGGCGGCTTGAGGAATATGTAGGCGGCTATGACGACTGGCTGCGCCAGCGCAGACCGGAAGCGCCGGTACGAACTGAAAAGGCCGTAAAGCAGGAAAGGCCTCGCCCCCGGCAGGAGCGTCCGCGCATCCTCACATTTAAGGAAAAGAAAGAACTCGAGGCATTGCCTGCGCTGATCGAATCCCTCGAATCCGAACGCGATGGCCTTTATGAAATGCTTGCAGACCCTGAATTCTATAAACGTGAGGGGAGCGGAATCCCGGAGGCAAAGGAGAGGATCGGAGAACTCGAAAAAGAGATTGCCTGTGCTTATGACCGGTGGGAACTTCTGGAATCCATCTTCAATTCACAGCCTGCCTAAAATTCTTCAGCTTAATTATTCAAAGGGCGGGGCAATTCTGAACCCCTTTTTCCCTTGCATCCTGAATGCATTAAAGCCTCTTAAGTCCAATGTAAAAACTTCATCAATCCCTGCTTCCTCCGCAAGGACAACAAGCGTGGCATCGGCAAAGTCCATAGGGATGTCTTTATACTTCTCCATGAGATCAAGCGCTCTCGCAAGGCTTCCGGGGGATTGAGGCACAAGTGAAGCCCCGCCTCTGAGTATAAATTCGATGCATGTCCTTTGTGTCCTCACCGATGGGCCGAGAAGATAAACAGTCTCTGTAAGAACCGGTTCGGTAGTGAGAAGTTTCCCTTTGAATCCCCGGAAATATGAGACACAGCGGTCATGGTTCTTTTCACTCTTATCAAGGAGCGCTACAAATGCGCCTGTGTCCAGCAGCATGCTACGCATTTTTATTTAACTTCTTTAGAAGATGTTTCCTGTGTGATTCCCCGAGGTCCGGGATCCCACTTGAAATACTCCCAATGAGGTCTTTGACCCTCTCATAAGGAACTGTTTCTTCTTTCACATTGAAATCCTCGAGAAACTTTTCGAGTGCCATCCTTACGATGTAGGACCGTTTAAGCCGGAGCTTTCTGGAAAGGTTAGTGATCTCCTTATCAAGGTCCTCGGGCAATCTGACGGTCATCTGAGATTGCATTTCTATACCTCCATTGTTCAGATAGATTCATTGTAATGCAATGCATTGCAATTGTCAATCAGGCGACATACTTGTTTACAGGATGATTTTTCACCGTCTGGCTCTGCCTTAAGCCTGATTGCCGCTAAATATCTTTGGAATTTGTTGAGACTAATAATTATTGCTATTTCGCATTTATCATTGAGGTCAATTACGCTCCAAGAGACTTGATTTAATCCTGAAAGAGAGCGCTTCTGATCACTGGTTGAATCTTTACTTCGACATGAGCGTGAGGTTTTTAAGATAGTAATCATCGATCAATATGTAGAGCATATTTACAGATTCATTGAGCAAATCCTTTCTCTCCGCCGATTAATTTAGACTTCTTATAAGTCCCTAAAATAACACCATTTTTTTATTGACAGGGAATATATTGATTTGATAGGATAATTCATCCCATTTTTGTGCAGCGGAGGCAGGACGTGCGCATAAAATCAATAAATTATTCTCTTTATAATCATCAAAGCATCAAAGCGTATTCAGCAGTTTTAAAATTTATTCATTAGTAGTGAGAGGCGTTTTCTGTGTAAGCAGAAAGCGCTTTTTTTATAGATAGGTAAAAAGATTTAATCTTATCATTCCATACGAAAGAGTTAAAGTGATGACTGTTGTGAAGAGAAACATAATCATTCTTATAGTTTCTTTAGTTACATTTTTATTTTCTTTTGCATGGGCTGACAATGCTGAAGTTAAGGCCGATAATCCAGCATTCAATTTAGAAGTCAAAGACAACCTAATCAACCTTCGTGCCGAGCAGGCGAGTTTTAAGGATATCCTTACTGACCTTGAGAAGAAGACAAACATAAAGGTCAAAATCTTCGAAGGTGTCGAAGATAAGAATGTTTCGCTCAATATAATCGATCTCCCTGTTTATGCTATACATGATCTTCTTGAGAAAATAGAATTAGAAAACTATGCTGTTGCTTATGATCAGGAGCTTGCATCTAAAGTTATTTACATTTTACCCAAAGGCGCTGATATAGCAGAGATTCTCAAGGGAAAGACCATCATTAAGCCCGTCAGCCTATCTAACAGTAAGCAAGAAAAAGAATGGCTCAAGGCTCTCAAGAATTTCAGTCCACCAGAGCGTATAAAAATATCAAGAAGCGTAAATGAAATAAAGAAAGACGAGAATCTTAGAAAAACCGGTGTCTTGATAGGAGAAACTCCCTTTACCCTGGACACAAAATTTGTTCCTGCAATCAAGGGGGAGCAAGGCCATATACTAATCCAGTTTGATAGGGTCCTGGATGATTCAATGCGGAAGGAACTGAAAGAATTAGGAGTTGAGCTTCTAAGTTATATTCCTTTTAATGCTTGGAAAGTGAAAATTCCTTCTAAATCAGTCCAAAAAGTAAAGACACTTGATTATGTATATGCTATGGATAATATTCATCCTTTTGACAAATTTCCCATACATGTTCCTAAAAAAGATTTCAGTTTATATTCTTATAATGAAGACGAGACGATTACCCTTCAAGTTTCTTTTGTTGCTGACGTACCTTTCAAAAGAGTTAAAGAAATAATAACGGAATTATCTGGGAAAACCCAGCAGGTCGACTTTATTTCTGGCCATAGAGTGGTGCTGACGATTCCTCAAGTAAGTATCTTAAGCCTTGCTGAATATGATGAGGTGAGTTGGATTGAGGAAAAACCTGGCCTGCCACAAGATAGTAATTTAATTGCTTCAGTTTTATCAAAGGTTGATGATGTACAAACTGCTCCTTATAACCTTAATGGTACGGATATTAGAATTGGGCAATGGGAAAAAGGCAATCCATGGAGCGATCATAGGGACCTTTCTGGTCGAATAACAATCGTAGATGGCTTATTAAGCCTAACAACCGGTCACGCAACACATGTTGCAACCACTATGATAGGAACCGGTGAAGGTGATGCTTGGGCGGAGGGGATGGCCACAGCATCAACTATATATTCCTATAACTTTTGGGGCGATGAAGGTTCTGAAATGAAATCGGCTATATCTCAGTATGGAATTATTGTTGCAAACCATTCATGGTCAAACACGGCTGGGTGGAATTGTTTAAATGGTGAGCCAGCAAACTGTAATGATTGGGAATGGTGGGGTGATTCTAATTTTGGGGCCTATACTTCTGAGACCGAATCATTTGATGAGACTGTATATTCATCAAACCTAATAATAGTTAAATCCGCCGGGAATGACAGAGCTGATATAGGGCCGGGTAATGGGAATGATCACAAACATGCAGGGGTTCCTATTATAGTTTTTAATGGTTGCAATCATTCTTCTGATGACCATTATAATTCAATACCCGATATAGGAACTGCTAAAAACATTATTACAGTTGGAGCAATAGATAGTAATGGTGCTATGGCTCAGTTCAGTTCTTGGGGACCTACAAATGACGGTAGAATTAAACCAGATTTAGTTGCATTTGGAAGGGGACTCTATTCTGCATGGAAAGCAAACGAAGTATGTCCAGATGGTGATCAGAGCGGAGAGATTGGATATTGTCATTCATCAGGGACATCTATGTCTGCTCCAGTAGTTACCGGTGTAATTGCTTTAATTAACCAGCAATATAAAATGACATTTTCCTCATATCCCCGACCAGATGTGATCAGAGCAATATTAATAAATACAACGTTTAACGGAAAATGTTCAGGATCTGATATATTCTGCCAGAACGATTCCGAGTGTTCTAATGATAAAATATGCATAAAAAAGGGACCAGATTTTGAATACGGCTGGGGATTGCTTGATGCAAAGGCGGCTGTTGATGTTGTTAGAGACTGTGGATCAGAATGTTTGAAATCAGCTTCAGTATCAGATGGTGAAATAAAAGAATACACTACAACAGTTGATAGTAACACTCCTGAATTCAAAGTTATTATCGCGTGGACAGATCCTCCCGGGGATACAAGCGTTCCATTAATGAATCTTGTAAACGATATTGATCTTGAGTTAATCGGGCCAGATGGGACGACTCATTATCCATGGGTACTACTTGACCTTACTGATCCTTCACAATCGGCTACTACTGGAATTAATCGAGTAGATAATGTTGAACAGGTCTTGGTTAATAACCCTCAACCCGGACTGTGGACAGTGAGAGTAAAGGGATACCATATACCGCAGGGACCTCAGTCTTATGCATTGGTCAGTAATCTCCATATTCCCCAAATAGCAGGCAAGTTAATTGATCCTGAAACATCCAATCCTATCCCATCAGCTACTGTAAGACTTTTTAAATCAAATGAATATACTGGCGGAGGGATATTAACTAACACAGATTCAAACGGGAACTTTATGTACTTCGGTGTAAACCCCGGAAGTTACAGGATTGAAATTACTAAGAGCGGCTATAATTCGATCATCATCAGCGGTATCAGCGTTTCAGAATTTACACAGACGAATTTAAATAATAACTATATGACGAAAGTCTACTCTTCAAACAAACAATGGATTGTAGATTCGAGTGACTCGACATACACAATATACAAAGTCGTAAATAGCAGCCCGGTCATTGCGGCTGGTCAATTGTCTTATGGCGATCAAAACATTCAATCATTGTATATCGTTGATGGGAATGGTAACACTATTAGTGATGCCGCATTAATAGAAGAACAGGTAATTAAATTACAAAGTGCCCAGAAATTTTTAGCAATGGACTTTAGTTCTGGATCTGGCAGGGGGATTCGTGATGCGGATATTACTCTTTCCATGCATACTGATAAAAGTGGAAACAAATATAACTTATATGTACCAACAGCTGCCAGCACGGAGTGGTTAGATAAATTCATATTTAATGGCACTGTTATTAATAATCTAAGTTCTGTGACAGGGCTTAATGACCTTGAGCACAGAAAGTTGATGTATCGGGATGTGATTCTGGACATCCTGCTTCAGCCCGACATGTTTTATAAACTCAATGGGTCTTCACAGGCTATTGAAGATGAAATACTGCGAAAGTTGCTCGCCATGTATGTAAGCGATCAGAATCTGCGCTCATTAATTTATAAGGGAGAGGCGGGTGTCACTATATATAATCAGATGAGCGCTTTGATAAATATATTAGATGATGCCTCCTCGCAAGCGCCCCCTGCGTGGTGGTCATTTGGACAAGCCGCCTGGACCAATATATTTATTAAGACAAAAAACCTGTTGACGAAATGGCCTGATCAGGGACAGATAGATGCCGCTGTCCTGAAATGCATATTTCTGCAGAGTATTTCATTATACGCGGTTGTTGAAGACAGAATTAATGCGCTAACTATGTTAGTTAATGGATCAACCAATCTGGATACAGCATTTTATAGTGGGTTTAATATGGCAAAGAGCAAAATGCAAGAGATGAGAACTGACTATTTTTCTTTTTTAGAGAATACATTTAAGAATAATACTGCAAACGATCTGACAATTTACTCTATTGAGAGCAAAATTGAAAAGTATATGCTTAGCAATAATAAATACGATATTGCCAGAGTTGTTCTGCCTAATTATATTTCGTGGGATAATTACAGTAGATTGTACCAAAGCATATACTGGGCCCAGAGCGCTTGCATTGCCGCCACCCTCCAGAGGGCTATTTTGGAAGACAGTCGTTTGGCTTCTCTAAGGAGTTTGCAAAGTACATTGAAGGTAAATTCTTTTTCTGATAATGACATTGATCACGCCCTAATTATGCTCAATATGCACTTCTACCTCGCCCATTATTATTATTCGTATTATTATCCCTCAATTTATTATTCATATAAAGTCAAAATAGAGACCAACACAGAAACACTGAAAAATTCTTATTCCGTCTTTCCATGGAGCATCCCTGGACAGTTTATATGGATGTCCTCGTTCAAATATGGTGATATTGGCATATGGTATTCGAATAATACTCAGGATCTTGCCTCTTATTCTGATGTTCTGAAAGGACATCTTGACACTAATAAAGTTAGCTATATTAATACATCGTTTCCCTACTACTTAACGAGAAGAGCTCAGTATGATAATGAAGCATCCGGCATTGAGTATGTTTGGTTGCTTAATCATGCGGGTGCCTGTTACGAATTTGATTCTAATTGTGACGGGTGTATTGGCGAGGCAGAATTAACTACTGTTGTTAATAGATGGTTGGTTAATTCTTCTGATGTAACCATGACGGAATTGATAGGTGCAATTTTAAGATGGAAATCAAAGGCAGGATTATGTCATCTTTGAAATATACCCAGCAAAGCGAATTATATTCTCGAATATCTGTTATCGCAGTTCTGGCGATCATAATTGCGATGACTTGTAATGACTCCATCGCTGCCGGTGTAACAAGAACATTGTCCACAGCTTCTCTGGCAGCGGGGGAGGTATTGGAAGTCACTCTGACAATCGATGTTGACCCCCAGCACACTACTTATGGGGTAGATGACTCATATCCCGTGGGATGGGCCATTGAATCATTTTGCAGTGAGTCCCCTTATGGACATGTAATATTAGTTGCTACCACAGGTGCAAGTGATACAACATGTACGTATCAACTGAGGGCCCCGGGAATACCGGGAATTTACTACTTTTCAGGAACTTATAATTTTGGGGAGGGAGATGATCAAATAATTGATGGGGATAATACTGTAGTGGTAACGGCTGATACGACTATCCCTCCCAGTGTATTAGGAACAATTCCATTAAATGATATAACAAATATTATACCCCCTGATGAAATCCGCGTCATTTTTAATAAAGAAATGAACAGGTCTGTGACTGAGTCAGCATGGTCGATAACACCAGAAGTTGAGGGGACTTTGAGATGGGAAAATAATATTCTTATATATGAACCATCAAATGCCCTGTCTCTTGGAACAGAGTACACTGTCAGGATTTCTGCAACTGCTCAAGATACATCAGGAAAGCTTCTGGATGGGAATATAAACGGCGTGAGCGAAGGCTCTCCTTCTGATGACTACATATTCAGATTCAGGATCATGGACAAGCCGGATGAGGCAAGAGTCAGACGATATTTCAATAAACCTATTGTCCGGTATGATGAGGCGCTTGAGGTCTTGCTGGTTATCGATCTCCCTGTGGGAGTCAGATACTATATCATTGAAGACAATAGACCCCTGTATCCATCGTCACGGGGATGGACCGTACTGGCAGGTGAAGCTAATTCTATAGGGGTAATAAAATTGGTTGAGCTTTTCACTCTTCCTGGCACCCATTACTATCGGTATACAGTCAAACCGCCGGAGTCTAATGGAGTGTACAAGTTTTCCGGTCACTATATATTGGACTATTTTCTTGACAGTGGAGATATTGGCGGGCAGAGTGAAGTCATAGTGGTCGGGGCTCCTGAGATAGGTGACTTATCCGTTTCGATGACATATAACCCGAGTGAGGTGCTCATTAATAGTAATCTCATATATACAATAACAGTTACTAATAACGGCCCAGGTACTGCAAACGGAGTGGCTATGACATTTAATATGAACCAGGCGGGAAATGTCATTAATATGGAACCATCACAAGGGTCATGCGCGTATCTTGATGGTATCGTAACATGTTATCTTGATACACTTGAAAGCGGAGAGACCGCAACCATTAGCATTATCGCACGTCCTAATATGGAAGGAAGCATAAGAAGCACGGCTTCAGTTACATCTGAAATGATCGACACAATAACTGATAATAATACGGTTACTCAACCGATAACGGTTTATCCTGTATTTAAAGCTAATAAGGCTGTGACTGCTCCGGTAATAGATGGCGATTTATCTGAATATGAAGGTGTTGACGCAGTCACTTTATCACCTTTGTCCGGAGGGAATACTGTCACTGTCAGAACGCT
>QZIL01000120.1 GCA_003599025.1 Nitrospiraceae bacterium
AGTAATTCATAGAATTATGGTTAAGTTGTGAATTAAGCCTGGCTGAATACAGAATTCTTGATCTTTACGCGGAACATTTTATTATAAGCAGTGCCTATAACTATGGCGAATTAGACAATAAAAGGCGAGCATGGGATTATTTTATATATGAACAAACGGCACTGCTTATTTACATTTGTTTGATACAAGAAAGTTCTTGACTGCCCTGGGCAGGGGGAATAAAACCAGGTCCTGTCTGCAGATCTCGGGCTTGTACACCTCATAATCGATTACTCCCATTTTTTTCTCGAGCACTTCGGAGGCATACGAGAGGGTATAACACACTACCCAGAAACCGATCGCCATAACCATGTAAGAAGCGAATATCCTGTTTGGCTTGAGCTGACTTATGATTATTCCTGTCCGGGTGAGCTCCACAACTCCGATGATATAAACAGTGGACGTGTTCTTGAACATTGAATTAAAGAAACTCACAAAAGACGGCAGCATCATTCTGAATGCCTGGGGCAGAATTACAAACATAAGCGCCTGAAACCGGGACATACCTGTGGACAACGCAGCATCCATCTGACCGAACGGCACTGCAAGAAAGCCTGCCCTCACTATCTCGGCCTGATAGGCAGTCGCATATACTGTGAGCGAAACAACGGAGCACCAGAAAAGCGATAACTGAAATCCAACCACCGGTAAAACGAAATACGCCCAGAATATTATCAGGAGCAGCGGGGTAGACCTCACAACATCTATAAAGATACTACATGGATATTTAATATACCTTCTGCAGGACACCCTTCCCAGTCCAAGGACCACACCAAAGACAAATCCAATCGTTATCGAGAGGATGGCAAGCAGGATATTCAGGGCAAGCCCGGTCATCGGGCCCGCAGGGTATGTCCCTACAACATAGAACTTCCAGTTTGCCAGCTGTTCAAGAAAAAAGTCCATTGTCGGTCTTCTTCTCCTTAATACTGGTAAGGTCGATTTTTAAATGTTTCTCAAGCTTGATAATAAATGCGGCCATTATCAGCGAAAGCACTATATAAAAGATCGTTGCAAGAAATGTTACTTCAAGCCCCCTGAAGGTAATGGACTCAACCTGCTGAATGGCCCATGTAAGTTCAGGTGCTGTAATGGCCATGCATAGAGAGCTGTTTTTGAAGTTGTGGATCATCCTTGATCCAAGAGGCGGGAGGATTGTCCTGAAGGCCACAGGCAATATTATATGTCTTAACTGCTGGAACCTGTTTAATCCTGTTGAAACAGCTGCCTCTATCTGCCCCCTTGGTACACTTAAAAGGCCTGTCCTGACAATATCAGACACATACGCAGAATTATCGACTGTCAGGCCGAGAATGCCGGCGACCACTGAGTATTTCACATATCCGTGAAGTTTGTCTCCGAGTCCGAATGGTAAAATTTCAGGGAAGACAAAATAAAAAAACAGCAGCCAGAACAGACCGGGGATATTTCGCACGATCTCAACATAGATCTTGGCCGGTATATTAAATATCTTGAAGCGTGAACACCTCAACATGGCAACAAGTGTTCCTATGACGAGAGACGTTACTGCTGTAACAGAAGCTATGAGAATCGTCAGCTCAACGCCGGTAATCAGCCAGCTGACAAAAGGCTCCCGAAAAGGAATGCCCCAGTCAAAGTCGTATCTCAGATTAAGAAAGTCCATTTCCTGGCCTCTTGATCAGCATTCTGATGCAAATATAAGAATTCTGAAGCGTTATCTATGTGTGCTTTATTCCTGAACATTAAGGATAAAATAAGTCAGGGCATGATGTTTTACGAAATATATAAATATTACCCTGTAGGCAGTATTTAATGCAATCCGGAACACAAAGATGGAGGTGCAGGTAACACCTGCACCTCCAATAGGTTCATCCCACAATATATCTCGCGCAGATTAATCCGGCCAGATGTAGAGCATGTCTCCGAATGTGTCCTGCGGCAAGCGCGGCCTTGCGTTTATCGGAAGCGGGTATTTCCCCTTGGGGCCGAACCACTTCTGATAAATCTTTTCGTATGTACCGTCCTTGAGCAGGTCCTGAAGAACGAAGCTGATCTTGTCCTTCCATTTGCTGTCATCAGCCGGAACACCGATGCCGTATAGGCCGGGGCTCCAGATCATGCCGCCTACGGCCTCATATGACTCAGCTAAATTACCTGCAACAGCAGCCATAATCTGTGCGTCCTGTGAATATGCGTCAATCTTGCCCTGTTTTAATGCAAGGAAACCTTCCGCGCTATTCTGGAAAGAGAGCATCTCAGGCGCCTTGCTGGTATGCTTTGCTATCTCCTGGGGAGCTGCGATAAATGCGTTTGAACCCTGGTCCACGCCGATTTTCTTGCCGCCAAGGTCTTTTATGCTTTTGAGCTTGCCTTTCTTGGCATAAAATATTTTGCCTGTCCAGAAATATGAAGGCTCTGCATAATCCATCTGTTCATCACGGCTTCTGGTGTGGCTTATATTTGCCAGGCACATGTCAATGGACTTGTTGGCAAGGAAGGCTATCCTCGTTTTATTGTTGACCAGTACACGCTCGACCTTTACTCCGAGTTTTTCAGCAACTGCATTTCCGAGGTCGATTTCAAACCCTACCCACTCACCTTTTTCATCGATGAAATTCATTGGAGGGGTATCATTATTGGACCCTAAACGTACAACACCTGCCTTTGTTACCTTGTCAAGTATGCTTTCTTCTGCTAACGCAGCAGAGGAAACAAATGACATAAGCAGCAGGACTGCGAACAACATAACTGATGCGCTTCTTTTCATGCTTTTTCTCCTTCCATTTGGGGTATTGAAATTAAGGCTTCCACCAAGCCTTATTATGAAGTGCAGACTTTAAATAATCCATATTTATGAAGACCGGAACAATGTTTCGCAACTACTGTGCCAGTCCCGGAATTCTTTATTATCAAATGAAACAGGATAGTAATGTGAAGACCACTGTTCAAAATCTGCACAACGTGTTTATTTTTTGGGCAGGTTATTGCCCGGTTTATCGTCAATTTTTTCGCGAAGGGTATTTCTTGAAATCCCGAGGAACTTTGCGGTCAGTACCTGATTGTTCCTGTTCATTTCCATCGCCTGCTTGACCAGGAGGCGTTCAAATACGGCAACAGCCTCTTTATAAATATTGGCCCCTCCTCTTTTGAGGAATTCATCAGCTGCATCAGAAAGCATCTTTTCGATGTCCTTTGTTTTGTTGTCTGAGACAGTCTCTTTAGGAGGCCACTCACAATCATCAGCAGACAGGACATCTTTCTGACACAATAACATCCCTCTCTGAATAACGCTTTGCAGTTCCCTGACATTTCCGGGCCAGGGGTATTTAAGAAATTTCTTTAGCAGATCAGGCGACAGACCTTTGACCTCCTTTGAGAATTCCAGATTGAATCGCTTTATAAAATACCGGACCAGCAGATCGAGGTCTTCCGGTCTCTCTCTGAGTGGCGGGATAAATATGCTGACGACATTCAGGCGCCAGTAGAGGTCGTCCCTGAATTTTTTTTCGTCCCTGAGCTCTTCAAGGTTTTTATTGGTGGCCGCGATTATTCTCACGTCCGTTTTTATGGTCTCCTTCCCGCCAAGGCGCTGGAAACATCCGTCCTGCAGCACCCTCAGCCATTTCGCCTGAATGGAGAGAGGCATGTCCCCTATTTCATCAAGAAACATTGTCCCGGTGCTGCATTGTTCAAACTTGCCGATTTTTTTATTGTCAGCTCCTGTGAAGGCACCTTTTTCATGACCGAAGAGCTCGCTCTCAAGCAGGTTTTCAGGGATGGCCGCGCAGTTGACCGGGAGAAAGGGTTTATTGACCCTTTTGCTGTGATGATAGATCGCCCTTGCCAAAAGCTCCTTGCCGGTGCCTGTTTCACCCCTGATCAGCACAGTTACGTCACTTTCTGAAACCTGCCCGATTTTTTTAAAAATCTCGAGCATGGCCGGACTGCGGCCGATGATCCGGTCTCCCTTTTCATCTCCTGTATCATCAAAGGTCACGGGGGTGGATATCCTTTTATCCATCAGGGCCTTTTCGATAACTGAAATAAGCTGTGCATTATCAAAAGGTTTTGTGAGGTAATCGTATGCGCCAAACTTCATCGCGGTTATCGCCCTGTCGGACGTGCTGTGGGCTGTCATCATTATTACGATGAGCTCTGGATGAAGGGACTTTAATCTCTGGAGAGTTTCGAGTCCGTCCATCTGCGGCATGCTCACATCCATTACAACCAGCGAAGGGGAGTCTTTTCCTGCACGCTCAATGGCCTCAAGGCCGTTGCCTGCTGTGATGACATCATAGCCGAGCCTGCCAAGAATTTTCTTGAATGAGTAGCAGACCCCTTTTTCATCATCAACAACGAGTATTTTGTCCATTGTCAACCTCTTTCAATTTCTGATGCTATTGGCAATCTTACTGTAAATACCGTGCCGACACCTTCGTTGCTGTTAAAGAACAAGCTGCCGCCGTGAGATTTTATAATATTATATGCAATTGACAGGCCTAACCCTGTCCCGCTGTCCTTTGTGGTAAAAAAGGGATCAAAGATCTTTGACCTTATAACGGCCGGAATGCCCCCCCCCCTGTCCCAGATCATTACCTCTGCAAATCTGTCATCCGATTTGCCCGAGATTCGTATTTCCCCTCCATCGGGCATGGCCTGCACAGCGTTAAGCACCAGATTTAGAAATACCTGTTCCAGAAGGGCCCTGTCCGCCTTCACAACCGGAAGGGCGTCTACAAGGTCTCTGTGGACTGTTATCCCTGTATTTTTTATATCAAAGGTGGCAAGCGACAGCACACGGTCAATAAGTTCATTCAGACTGACCTCGGAAAAATTGAAACTCCTCTGCTTCACAAATCCCATAAAGTCAGTGAGGATTTTATCGATTTTGTCGATCTCGTTATTAATGACCTCGGCATCTTCCTTTGTCATGTCAGGTTGTTCCCTGAAGGCCTGAAACATCATCTTGAGCGTGGTCATCGGATTTTTCAGCTCATGGGCGAGGCCGGCTGAGATCTGACCGATGGAGGAAAGCTTTTCAGCCTGCAGGAGGTGAGTATACGTGTATGCCTCTTCCATCTTTTCCTTTGCTGATTTCAGCTGCATGGACAGGGTGTTGAAATTGTGTGCCAGGTACCCGACCTCATCACCGGACCGGACATCGATTTTTGTCCCGTACTCTCCCCTGCCGAGCACTTTCGTAAACTCTATACACTTGTTCAGAGGTTCGGTAATTAACCGGCTGAACACAAAAGATGCTATAACCCCTATACAAATTACAAGCAGTATTGAAGGATACGTAACATATCTCGCCCTGTTGAGGGTCTGGATTAAACTGTCCTCCCTTATGCCCAGGTGCAGCTGTGACTTTGTACCTGCGAATATGGTTACCCCCACGTCCCGGATAAAACCTTTTTCAGTGTCAAGCAGTTGAATATTCATCGCCCTGTCATTAACAGGGTTCCAGTCCAATATTCCTGAAGGAACACCGTTGTCGAATGTATGGGCCACGATACTGCCATCCTGGTCAGTCGCAAAGATGTATTCAACGTCCTTTTCCTTCCCGAGCACTTCAGTGAAGGCGCCTGATATATGAAAGTAGTCCTTTAGAAGGATATAGTCGGCGACCCTGTCCGAAAGGTTGCCAGCGATAGAGACGGCCCTCTTCTCAAGCTCACCGCGGAAGGCCTCGATAAAAACCCCCCTGACAGCGATGATCACAAAAAATACTACAGTGACCGCGACGGTTATTGTAAGCCAGGTTATCTTGGTCCTTACTCTCATTGCATTAACAGTCCATACTCTCTTGCGAATCCGGCCACCTTGTCAAGCTCCTGTTCATTGATCTCAGTAAAGCCCAGCGGCATTTCCGTCCTGTCCCATCCAAAAAGCATGTCCTTATGGCTTCCTGCAGGGTCAAAGGCGAGAAGCGCGGCCTTAACAGCATTGACCGTTTCACTGTCCACTGCGCTATTGAATGCAATTACGCTGCCTGGAAAGGGTTCAGACATTTTTAATATGCGTATCTTCCCTTCTGCAGCCAGCCGCGCAGCAAGGGGGTCCTGAATGCCTCCGGCGTCACATTCTCCGTTTAAAACAGACCGTACTGTGTTTATATGTGACCCGGTATAGATGTAATTCCCAAGGTCTTTAAGCGTGACCCCGGATTCTTCGAGCATATTTCTGGGAATAAGGTGCCCCTCGGTCGACATATGTGAGCCGAAGGCAAAACATCTGCCTTTTAAATCATGAAGAGCCTGTATACTGCTTTCCGGCCTGACAAAGATCGCTGAACGGTATTTCGGATCACCCGCCCTGCTTACCCCGCTGACAAGATATCTTATGCCGTATTTGTTATGACCTATTACATAATTAAGCGTACCCAGCGAGGCAAACTGTGTAACACCCTTTCCGAGGTTATTAATTGTGTCTTCATCACGTTCGTTAAATTTAATCCTGAAACGTTTCCCGGTCGCCTGTTCAAGATATGTCAGAAAGGGCGTGTAAATCAGCACTTCCTCTTTAGGCCCGAGCCGGGGGTCAAATCCAAACCAGAGGGTGTCCCGGCTGGGATCGTCCGCATCCTTTGAAACCGCGCTGGTCCGGTCATAGAGGCTGACTTTTTTCGGGGTTTCTTCTCGTGTGCATCCGGAGAGAAGTATGAGAAGGGAAAGAAGGAAAATCGAAAGCATCCCATGCTTTCCATAATGAATTTTCGTCATTTCTGATTTATTTGTCATAGTTGCACTGATAGGCAAGTGTATTATAACTGAACAGTATGAGGATGTGATATATAGAGGTAACTTGCAACGGGTGGGAGGAAGAAAACACCAGTAACTGATCAATCCCTTTGTATTCTGTCGGTTTTTGCCTCTGCTACAGTTTGATAATTAAGGCTAGTTGAATCAAGATAAAAAATCCCTGAAGCCTGAAAGCACATCGCCCTTCCCCTCCAGAATGGGACTATTCAGATTAGTCCGGTTTATTTCTTGTTGTATTTCGTGGCGTTGTCTTTGGAGAGTTCAATGGGGTATTTCGTTTCATTCAGGGAGATCTTGGCGAGGACTTCTTTTTCGATATCAATGTTTAATTTATCGGCAAGACGGATGAGGTAAATGAAGACGTCTGCGATCTCTTCTTTTACCTGTGCAATTTCTTCTTCAGAATTTACAATATCCTTCGACTGCTCTTCTGTCAGCCACTGGAAAATCTCAAGCAGTTCAGCAGTCTCGGCAGTAAGGGCCATTGAGAGGTTCTTGGGGCTGTGGAACTGGTCCCAGATTCTGTCTTCGGCAAACTCGCGGAGTCGTTGCTGGATGCAGGTGAGTCACATAGACGATTACCGAACAACTTCGGATTTACCTTTTATTAAATCAACATTCAATCCACTATTTGAGCTACCAAAAAATTTGTCAATCTCGTTCACTGCTTCATATGAGAGGTATCGTACTTCTTTATCTAATCCTAACTTCTTAAAAGCAGGTCTACTTAGTAAGTTTATGGATTAAACGGCTAAATAGCACGATGATTCTACGTATGGGCAGAAATCAGCTTTCAGCCATTTCAAACACAAGTAATCTATGCATGCGGTTCGACTAACTCCCTTCATCATCCCACATATCACGGTAGGCGTAGATATATGAAGCCGTCGCGGCGGGGTCTATTTCGAAGTAATGGCGACAGAGTTTCTTATACCATCGTAACATCTCCTCATCAAAGCAAAAATCGAGCATACCGTCAAGCAGCCGCTCGATCCGCCTGGGGTCACGGCATTGAGATTGCAAAATGGCTTCAACTTCAAGCCCATACTGCTGTTCAGCTTTACGCGTAAGCTGCTGTCGTCCCTCTGCTAATTCACGAATAACCTGATCGAGGCCGGTCATATTTGGTTTCATTTTCCGTTTCATTTATTTTATGTATCCCCTTCGCTACTTTTTCGGCAATCCCTTTCTTGAAGACGGCGGAAGAAAACTCTCTCCGGTGACAACCTTTCTACTTTTCGCTTCTCCCGTGCTGCTGCCAGTATTCCCGGGCGCGGTCAAGGGAGCGGGCTGGATCGCTCATATCTTGAATTCGCTCGTAACCGACCTTTGCCAGCCAGAGTTTGATCGGTTCAGTCTTGGGGCTTGGAACGCTTTGGACGAGGCGCAGCAGAGTTTCGGCTGTCGCAGTATCGGTGAGGCGTTGCTTGCCGTCATCAGCAGTCATTTTCAACTGGTAACAATTTGTTACCAGTTCGCTTCCCTCCTTAGCCAATCGCCCTTTCAGGACTTTCCAATATTTCCGTGCCGCCTGATAATCCGGCTGCTGAATCAGCGCTGCAATTACATCCACCACAGAAAAATACCAGGTCTCCTTTTCCTCATCATATACCCTACGGATTTTGAAATCCTCAAATACAGCCAACGAGTTCTCTTTCATGTCCCCCCCCTTTTTTAATTACTCTCCATTTTATAGTAAACAACTCATTAGTTTCTATCTGCGAATTCAGATCAACCTGTGCATCGGACAATGAAGCAGCAAGCTTCTGCAGGCTGTCAGATGAATACCGGTGGGTCAGCTCATAAGCAAAATATTTGGCATGATAACTTGTCAGGTGCATAAATCAAAATAGTCCTTCTATATCCAGGCATATAATCTGAATATAGTGATGATAAGGATAAATTAATGCCCGCTCTATATTATCACAAAGCAATTTCAATTAGAATTAAATTTAATATAAAAACAATGACTTAAGCCAAATGGATTTACAAAGCGTAATTACTTTCAGGGCAACCGTTCCCATCAGCATTTTTGCTATACTCAATCATATGCCTCTTGATCTCACCATATTTAAGGAAGCTGCCTTTGCCTTTGAGGATGATAAGTCTGCCCTCTTCACTTCACTCACCGGCTCATCAGCTGCTCTGTTGTTTTCGATTTTACGGCCATCCTGTCTGCTCCTTTGCGCATCAGAAGAAACTGCTGCACAACTATATGAGGACGCCCTTTTCTGGTCAAAACTCCTTGAAGCTGAACCGCCTGTTTACATACAGACTGAAGGCAGTGCTGAACGGTTAAAGGGGATAGCCGATCTATACACTGCCCACAGGAAAAAAATCATCGCCTCTGTGGATGCTGCTCGCTCTGCCCTGTGGCAGAACAAGGACTTTCCCCTGCTTGGCATGTCTAAGGATGAAGGCGCTGACAGGGATGGGGTAATCCGTGAATTATACGGCATGGGGTATCTCAATGTCCCGGTTGTTTCGACCCAGGGGGAGATAAGCATCCGGGGAGGCATACTCGACATATTCCCTCCTGACAGCGAGTTTCCTGTGAGGGTGGAGTTCTTTGGCGATGAAATAGAGTCCCTGAGGTTTTTTGATGTCGATACCCAGTTGTCGGTCAAAGAGATTGAAGAGATATGGATATGCCCGGCAGTGGAACCCAAAGAAGGCCCTGATCTTATTGAACTGCTCCCGGACCACAGGGTGATTTTTTATGAGCCGGATGATATCAGAAGGCATTTCACTGACCTCGACGATTTGATGGGAGCGCGCAAGACAGTATCATTTACAGCTCTGCCTCTTGAGGGAGAGGGGCATAACTGCCATGTAAAAAGCATCGCGGGACTCGGTCTTTTGCGGGATGAAAGAAAGACCATTGAGGACTTTGTGTCAACGATCAACGTGTTAAGAAAATCCTATTTCATCGTGATGGCCTGTTCGTCTGAAGGGCAGACAAAAAGACTGAAAGACCTGTTTGACGAGCAGGATTCGGACATCGCGGTTTCTGTTAACAACATACTTAATGAAACATATAGCCCCCTTGCAACAATAGGAGAATTAAGCGCGGGGTTTACATTTGACGATGCAATCGTGCTTTCCGGCACAGACATCTTTGGCCGGCGTCCTGCATTTAAACCTGTTAAGCAGTCGAAGGTATCTGCGCTCATCTCTTCAATAGAAGATTTCAGGGAAGGGGAATATCTTGTTCATGAGGAGCACGGCATAGGGGTCTTTCTTGGCATCAGGAAAGAACGCATCGGCGGCTATGAAGACGACTTTATAACCATAGAATACCTTGGTGGGGACAAGCTGTTTGTGCCTCTTGAACGTATCAACTGCATTCAGAAGTATCATGCCCCTGAAAACGTAAGGCCTAAAGTTGACAGGATGGGGGGCAAGACCTGGGAAAAGACCCGCCAGAAGGTCCGTAAAAAGATAAAGGACATGGCCGAAAACCTCCTGAAGATTTATGCCGGCAGGACAAAGGCGGAAGGGATTGCGTTTTCAGAAGACACAGAGCTTCACAGGGAATTCGACGGGTTCTTTGCATATGAGGAAACGCCTGATCAGCTTACATCCATAAATGAGATAAAGCACGATATGGAGCAGCCGGTGCCGATGGACAGGCTGTTGTGCGGGGACGTCGGCTACGGCAAGACCGAAGTTGTGATGCGCGCGTGCTTTAAGGCAGTGTTTGATTCAAGGCAGGCAGCAGTACTTGTTCCAACTACTATACTTGCTGAGCAGCATTATGAAACCTTTAACACGCGGTTTTCTGCGTTTCCGATACGCATTGAATTCCTGAGCCGTTTCAAAAGCAGGCAGGAGCAGAAGCAGGTGCTTGCGGCCCTGGCAGCAGGGGAAATAGATATCATAATTGGCACACACAGGCTGCTGGCCAAAGATGTCAGTTTCTTTAACCTCGGCCTGTTGGTCATAGATGAGGAACACAAATTCGGTGTAGCTGATAAGGAGAAGATGAAGGCGCTCAAGGCCAATGTGGATGTCCTGACCCTTTCTGCTACCCCGATACCAAGGACCCTTCACATGGCCCTCTCCGGTATAAGGGGGATGAGCACAATTGAGACCCCGCCTGAGGACAGGCTGGCTGTCAAGAGCATGGTAACACGCTACACTCCATCAATAATAAAGGAGGCCCTGCAGCATGAGTTGGACAGGGGAGGACAGGCGTTTTTTGTTCATAACCGGATATTTGATATTTATGAGACGGCAAATTCATTGGGGGTCCTTGTACCGGGGGCAAAGATAGGGGTGGCCCACGGACAGATGAACGAGAAGGAGCTTGAAATAGTCATGCACAAGTTCTTTCAGAAAGAAACGAATGTCCTTGTCTCCACCTCAATCATCGGCTCAGGACTTGATGTGGCGTCAGCAAATACGATAA
>QZIL01000037.1 GCA_003599025.1 Nitrospiraceae bacterium
ATTCGAAATTAATGCAAAGGAGGATATTAATGAAGAATATCAAATTCGGTTTGATGATCATATTAGTGCTGGTATCTGCTGTTTCAGCATATTCTGAGGTTAGAAACAAAAAATTCACAAAAGAGGAGATTAAAAAGATGTCAGAGTCAAGGGCAGTCATCGAGACAAGGCTGGGGAAGATTGAACTTAAATTTTTCCCGGATGTTGCACCAAACCATGTAAATAATTTTATTGACCTTGCCAAAAAGGGGTTTTATGACGGAACGATATTCCATCGTGTAATACCCGGCTTCATGATCCAGGGTGGTGATCCAAATTCTAAAGACCATGACAAATCCCGCCATGGAATGGGTGATGCCGGATATAAACTAAAAGCAGAGTTTAATGATAAATCACACAAGCGTGGGATATTGTCTATGGCAAGGTCTGCCAATCCGGACAGCGCAGGGTCACAGTTTTTCATCTGTGTGGCTGATGCCCCGCATCTGGACAGGCAATATACGGTGTTTGGTGAGGTGGTTTCAGGATTAGATGTGGTTGATAAGATTGTTAGCCAGCCACGGGACAGGCGTGACAATCCTGATGAGCGGATCGAGATGAAGGTAAAGATCGAAGAGAAGTAGGAAAACGATATCAGGTTTAGAGGGATTTAGCAGGGGCACGTGAAAACGTGCCCTTTCTATTATTGCAATAGAGTTACTAATACATTCATGTTGAAAGCCACCCTGTTTGTCATTTCCGCGAAAGCGGGAATCCAGAAACATCGGTAAAATACTGGATTCCGGGTCAAGCCCGGAATGACGACAGTGAGGTTTGTTATGTTAGTTCTTAGTATGTCTGTTTAGAAGGGGGAGCAGGGTAAAAAAATATGAGTTGCGCTCACCGGAACCGGGAAACCAGGAAGCTTTATGTCTTTGATGGGTGCTTCGGCAGAGACATCAGGCTTCCTCTCCCTGATGTAGGCTTGCTCAACAGTCTCTGACTCCTGCTCCCTTACTGAGTTACTTGATCCTGAGGTTTTACAGCCCGGTGAACCGCAACTCGTGTTATTAATTTAACCTACCATGCCTCAAGTGTCAAGAAAAATATAATATTAATTTAATTATGTAAATAAAATATGCATTTATTTGGGTGGCAGTAAGATGATTTGCCCTTTTTTTCATTACAGCATTTTTATTAATTTATAATTATCTGAGAGGTGATTATGAATTTTATTAAACTGTTGCCGGTAATTATCAGTCTTCTTTTCATGGCAGCTCACTTTTATCGCGCCGGATTAATACCTGTTGTTGTTATCATAATGTTTGCACCTTTCCTGCTTTTTGTTCCTCATCGCTTGATTGTAAGAATAATTCAGGCACTGCTCGCAATCAGCTCGATTGAGTGGTTAATTACCATATCAAGACTTGTATCAATGCGTCAGGAAATGGGTATGCCGTGGATACGGCTGGCTTTGATACTTGGGGTCGTAGCAATTATTACTTTCGGGTCAATCTTTGTGTTCAGGCTGAAGTCGTTAAGAATACGATACAAGCTGGATTCGAGTAAAGAATTACATAAGGACCAGATTTAAAGTTATGGCGGTGACTTTTATGTGATAGTGCAACGCCGTGATATTAATTTTTTTGCAATACCTTCTGCCATAGTAAACAAACCAGAACAATCAGCAGCAGATAAGCTGAAATCCATATTAGCATCCACATGCCTCTGTCGCTTTCGATTTTATTAACAAAAAAGGGGATTGAAAATATAATGGAAAGTACGTACCAGATGATGGTTACTGCAATATGCAGTCTGAGACTGCTCCTCTGAGGGACATGCTGTTTGGCATTTGATTCTGAAATACGACAGCTTGTCCTCAATACAGATTCAGAATGGCTGTGCGACAGTTCTCTCGATACACCAATAGCACGAAAAGATGTTGTAATCGCAGAAAGCGCACTAATTATGCATGCAATCAATGCAATATTTTCGAGCATTTATCGAAGGGTGCCCCTGTTTATTCTTGTTTTGCGACACAAATAAAATGTGTAACAGGATTATATTATATTACGAGAAAAATGATACAGATATTTGCGGATTGTACTAAAGATTATTCATCACTAAATCGATATATACGTGTGACTGATGCCCGTTCAGGCATATTTTTTCCATGTTGATATATTTCTTAAAATATTGAGGTGAACCCATGAAAGTTGAATTTATAAATCCATTCCTCGAGTCGATCCTGAATGTTCTTAACACCATGGCTAAGCTTGAAGCGAGACCGGGCAAGCCTGCCATAAAGACAAGCCAGATAGCACAGGGCGATGTTACAGGCCTTATGGGCATGGCCAGTCTGCAGGCAAAGGGTACTCTGGCCATTACTTTTACTGAACCTGTCATCCTCGAGATCACTAAACGCATGCTGGGGGAAGAACTGACCGGGATCGATGATACGGTGACCGACATGGTCGGAGAGATTACAAACATGGTGACCGGAGGGGCAAAAAGGATACTAAGTGAACATGGGTACCGCTTTGATATGGCCATCCCGTCGGTTATTTCCGGCAAGAACCATGTTGTTCATCACAAGTCAAAGGCCCCGATTGTCGTTATCCCATTTAATACTCAGGCAGGCAGTTTTTTTATTGAAATCTGCTTTGAAGAATAGCCTGTCACGATCTTATCACTCTTAAATAATAAACAGATTATGAGCAATAATGTCAGTCTTTATTCCTCCTGGATTGACGCCACAGGGGAGTGGGTATTATGATTCTTCTCATGTCATACTGTTCGTGCTTTCAGGTAAATTAGTGTAAAGGTATGAAAATTCCGGTTGTCAGAGAGTGGGGTTCCTGGGCCGTATTTATTTCTTCTGTGCTGGCAGCACTTGCTGCGGGATCACTGACGTCGCAGTGGGAAACGGGGAGGGATTTCACCGGTATATCAGGTCCTACAATTGCGGGCCTTGCCCTGCTTATCAATTCCAAAAATCCTCTTGCCTCCGCAATCAGGACCAGGTGGAAGCAGAAAGAGCATGTATTGTGGTTTTTGTTCTTTTGCATAGCGGGCCTTACGGCGTTAATTCCTTTTCTGATTAAAGGGATCGGGCCATTTTCATTTTTTTCTGTTCTTGTCATAAGCTATGCAATCCTGTTGTATAAGGGCCGGGAACACAATATTTTTGCTGAATTAAACGGCTTTGCACTGCTGACACTTACTGCCCCGGTTGTGTACTTTACAATAACCGGTGAATTGTCATTGAAGTTGTATGCGGCCGTGTTTTTATTCTTTGGTGCAGGGGTCTTTAAAGTGAGGGTAAGGACCAGAAAGACATTGAAGTACAGGTGGATAATGGCGCTTTACTGCGCACTGGCTGTGATCCTTTATTCAATAATGAACATCTCTGTTTTCATACTTCTGCCGTTAACAGAAAACCTGATATCTGTATTGTTAATGAGAGAAGAAAAGCTCAGAACAACAGGCTATACAGAACTTATAAAAGGAATTATCTTTATAATCCTTGTTGGTTTATTCTGGAGATAAATGCGATAAATCAATCCGCATCAGGCCCCGCTTCATATATAAGACCCCCCCCATTGCTAACATAAATTAAAGTTTATATCCACAATCCCGATGAGACCATTGAGCATGCTTAATGTAATGCCGTAGGAAATTGGCCCAGCTTAAGGTCGATTGATGGGTAGTTGATCCTATTCATTGGCAGGATTAGATAAGCAATGTTACATACGAGAATTGAGGTAAAAAAGATTTATGAATAGTAGAGTTGTGTTGGTTTTTCTCGCTGCGCTGATGCTGTCGGTGACCTTCCTCCCTGCACATTCATCAAGTAATAATGACATGGGTATTGACAGGAGAGTTGGTCCTGCAAATCCATCTTATGCATTGGTCAAGTCAAAACAGCTTATAAATGAAGGCAGGTACAGAGAGGCGTTGTCTGAGCTTTCTCCCTTTGTTTCAGAACCGCTCAAATATCCCGATGCGGTCTCAGATTATATTTCCATTCTCATATGGGAGGGAAGACAGGATGAAGCCCTTGTCTTATATGAAACTCTACCCCAGACATTTCCCCGTACAGGATACCTGTTGCGCAATGTTGCCAGGGCCTATTATGACAAAAAGGAATATGCCGCGGCCTATCTTTTATATAATGCCGTGCATGAGCAGTCACCTTCTGATGAAGAGTCCCAAAAGGGGATTGTCCTGAGCCTTATTCAAAAAGGTGATTTAGAGAAGGCCTCTGACTTTCTCAATTCATTTATATCAAAGAATTCTGCTTCATCAGCGCTGGCGGGCCTGAGAGTGCTTCTCCTGTCCTCTCGGGGAAGATACAGGGAAGCACTGGAATTACAACGGTCAATTAGCGAAAAGGAAGGCAAAAGCCCTGAACATACTTATATGTCTCGATATGATTTTATTTCATCGTTGACTGTTGAGGGACGTACATCGCTGGCAGGAGAACTGAAAAAAGCCTCTGGGGCAGGGGATCGTGCAGCAATGCAGGACTATATACTCCTGCTTGCAGCTAACAGAGATTTCAAGGCAGTTGTAAATGCCATTGAGAATGCGGGAACGGACATCGTTCAATATCCTGACTACATTCTTGCCTGGATCGCCTGGGCATACTTTCAGACAGGGAACTCGGAAACCGCAAAACAGTTCTACGAAAAAATCCTTGCTGCCAATCCTGAAAACACACAGGCCTATCTCGGTCTTGCCTACTGCCTTGCAAAAGAAAAAAAGAGTGCTGAGGCAGGCAGTATTATTAAAAGACTTCTCTCAAAAGACCCCGGGAATCTTGAGGTCATGTTTGGTGAGGCCTATGTTTATGAGAAGGCAGGTATGTTCCTGGATGCCATTGATGCATATGACAGGATACTGAAAATCAAAGCTAACCCTACTGCTGGTAGATTAAGGCTCATGGCCCTTTCGGATCTTGGCGCCAGTTCTAAGGCTCTTGAGATAGCCCTAAAAGAACTCCCTGAGGATAAAGACCTCCATGAAAGCATAGCAGGAGATATGGTTGCCGACCGGATTAACTGGAAGGAATTCCCCGCAGCTATAGACATGCTGAAGCCGAAGATAGAAGACAGGAACAATTTACGGGCCAGATACGACTATGTAGTTGCACGTGTTGAAAATGAAGATATGCAGGAGGCCGTGCGTGTTTACGAAGAACTGGTTAATGAGGGAGTCCCTGTATCTGCCTGGATTATGGAACATGTTGCCGGAGCATATTTATACATCGAACAGCCGTATAAGGCACTGGAGCTGTACTACAGGGCACTGGCGATAAGCCCATCTTATAACAGCAGGATCGGCAGATTCTATGTTCTTCAGGAAATCAGAGACTGGGAAAATGCGAAGAAAGCACTGGCGGGCCTGGACAGAGACACCCCGGCGGCCTTATGGGCGGGAAAGAACCCCGAGCCAAACTGGGACAAGGCGGAAATAGCACAAGCAAAGGGTTGGCTGTTATTGCATGAGGACAGATTGGAGGAAGCGGAGCAGTATTTCATGGATATGCATGAAAAAGCGCCTGCGGACAGTGGGTACAGGACCGGATTGTCCCATACATATTTATGGCGCGGCTGGCCCCGAAAGGCATTGCGAGAGTTTGAGATCACGGAAACAATCGATCCTAAAGAAGTTAAGGTCAAAATTGGCAAGGCCGCAGCACTGGATGAGCTCGCATTCAGGGAGCAGGCCAGAGAGGATTCCGCCGCCCTGCTAAAGAAATATCCCAAGAACAAGCATGTGCAGGCCCTCGCACGAAAACTGGAACTGGAGGAGATGCGCTCAGTAGTCACAGATATGACATTTGCGGGTGATGATGACGGGTTTCAGGAGATATCGGCTAGCATACGGCTGACGCAGCCAGTCTCTCTTTATACGGATGTGTACGGATTTGGTCACTGGCAGCGCTCCTCAGCTGATGATGATACGGATGATGACCTTGTTACGTATTTCCGCAGGGCAGGGCTTGGAGCAGAACATATGTTCAACAGTGACTGGAGGGTCATACAGGAGTTTTCCGTGAACTACAATGACGGAAATGATTTTGGCTCGTTTACCAGCGTAATATTTACACCTGATGACTACTGGAGCTTCGGGCTTTCCTACGATTCATTCTCAATCGATGTCCCGATACGTGCCCGTGTATTTGATATTGAAGCCGACAAAGCTGAGGCGGACATTACCTACAGGGAGAATGAATGGCGGGGCTACCATCTATCTCTTTCACACTCGAGATATTCGGATGATAACACAAGATACCAGGGGTTGCTGGGATATGAACAGGGCCTGTGGATAAGGAACGACTGGAGGGAAAGGGTATTCATTGACCTGTATACTTCGTTTAATTCACTTGATGAAGCTGAGTATTTCAACCCTGATAATGACCTAGGGATTTCGGTCACGCATATGACCGAGCATACTGTGAAACGTATATACCGGAAGGCATTTGTGTACAGGCTGTATCTTTCTGCGGGGGCATATAAACAGGCAGGGTATGGAATTCAGCCAGCCGGCTCTGTCAGGTACGAACATGACATCGAGCTTTCCGATGCACATTCAATTCTCTATGGGGCAAGTGTGGGCAGTCAGGCCTATGACGGAGAATCCGTAACAGGATACAGTCTATATCTGAAGTGGAGGTTATTATTCTGATGCTGAAACGTCTCATTGTATGTTTAATTATCCTTGCCGCAGCATTGTCCCATTCTATGGTATATGGCGCGATGAAATCCGGTGAATTTATAGTCCTCTGCTATCACGCTGTGCCTCTGACAGCTTTACCGGGGGATTCCTTCAGCATACCTCAGCAGAAGTTTGTTGAACAGATGGAGTACCTTCGGATCCATGGATACAATCCTGTTTCTTTTGGAGATATTCTCAATGCACATAAGGGCGTAAAAGAGCTGCCTGAAAAGGCGGTCCTCCTCACGTTTGACGACGGCTATATCTCCTATCGTGATTTTGTCCTGCCGGTACTTGAGAAATTAGGATATCCGTCAGTGCTCGCGATTGTGGGAAATTTCATAGAGTATTCTCCTCCCGGCGGTCTGCCCGAACCTTTGATGACCTGGGAGCAGATAAAGGAAGTAAGCACGCACAGACTCGTTGAAGTAGTGTCCCATTCGTATGATATGCACAGGGGGATCCAGTATAATCCCCAGGGGAACGAGGCCGCGGCTGCCAGTGTTACTGCATTTGATCCCGGGACAAAGACCTATGAAACAGAAGGGCAGTACAGGGCACGGTTGGACGCGGATTTTATTGCACAGAAAAAAATCTTTCAGGAAAAGCTCGGTATTTCACCGCGTGTGATTGTATGGCCGTACGGGCGGTTTAATCAGATAAGTATTGAGGCCGCAAAAAAGTCAGGGATGATATCCACCTTTACCCTTGAGGAAGGTTTTGCCGATATAGCCACCCTTGATGCCATTCCGCGTAATCTGGTTGAAAACACGAAAATGGACCATTTCATAAGGATGCTCAAAGACCCACTCGGGGAGAAACCGATGATAAGGGCTTTGCAGGTGGACCTTGATCTTATCTATGATCAGGACATGGAGCAAATGGACGTGAACCTCGGGAAACTGATAGACCGGCTTTTTGAGATGAAGGTCAACACCGTGTTCCTGCAGGCCTTTGCAGACCCTGAAGGCACGGGCAATATAGAGAGCGTATATTTTGCCAACAGCGTCCTGCCGGTGCGTGCCGACTTTTTCAGCCACTCAGTCCATCAGATGGCCATTCGCGGCATTATGGTGTATGCATGGATGCCGGTGCTGAGCATCGAAATTCCCGATCAAGTCCTGAACGAACAACTTAAGGTCCGTGAAAAGAATGACGGTAATATTATCCCCAGCACTTCCTGGTACCGAAGGCTGACCCCCTTCAGCAATGAAACTGCTGAGCTGGCAGGACGGCTTTATGAGGACCTTGCCTCTCATTCTCAGATACATGGAGTCCTTTTTCAGGATGATGCTTACCTGACAGATTATGAGGATTTTCATCCTGATGCAATAAAAAAATATAAAGAACGCTTCAGCAGGGAAGTAACTGCCACTGACCTGAAAGAGGACACTGCTTTTGCATCAGAGTGGTCGCGATACAAGACTGGGGCCTTAATTGATTTTACAGAGAGTCTCAAGCAGAGGGTGAGGAAATACAGGCCAGTTGCGCGGTTTGCAAGAAACCTGTACGGCATAGTTATGGATAATCCTGAGGCCGAGTCGTGGTTTGCGCAGGACTACGGGCTCTTTCTGAAGAATTATGATGAGGTCGTTGTAATGGCATACACTCAGCTTGAGGAAGTTGCAGACTCTTCTAAATGGCTTAAGAAGTTGTCAGGCATTGCGAAGGAGATGCCTGATGGTTTCGAAAAGACTGTATTTAAAATTCAGGCATACGACTGGAGAAAGGAGGAATGGATAGAGGATGGTGTGCTGCTTGAGGAGTTAAGAGATGTCCTGTCCGCAGGAGGACGTCACCTGGCATATTACCCGGACAACTACCGGAAAGACAGGCCGGTGCTTAATAAGATCAAGCTCGAAATGTCTACAAAAACATATCCATTTATACCATGAACGTGACACTGTTATCAGTTATTCAGGCATTGTGTGATTTTGTCTATCTCTATCCTCTCCTCATGAGTTTTGTGTGGATGATAGGTGCCCTTATTTTTTACTTCAGGCTGGAGCGGAACAGGAAGGTCCCGCCGGAAATTGACCAGTATCCCTTCTTCTCGGTGCTCGTTCCATGCCATAACGAGAAAGACCAGCTCGGGGAAACTGTTGAGCATCTCATGACACTGGATTATCCTGATTATGAAATCATTCTGATTGATGATGGAAGTACGGATGATACTGCCGGGAAGATACATGAATTTTGTAAAAAATATGAAAAGGTGAGAGGCGTCTATCTGAAGCAGAACCAGGGGAAGGCTTCAGCACTGAATGCGGGCTGTCTAGTGTCCAGGGACGACCTGATTCTATCGGTTGATGCCGATGCATTACTCGATAAAAACTGTCTTAAATGGATGGCATGGCAATTTGTAAAATTTCCAAGAGTGGGCGCCATTACCGGTAACCCCAGGGTCATCAACCGCACAACTCTCCTTGGCAAGATACAGACCGGCGAGTATTCGACAATCATAGGATTTATAAAGAGGTCGCAGAGGATCCTTGGAAAGGTTTTGACTGTGTCGGGTGTTGTGGCTGCCTTTCGCAAAGAGGCGCTCGCATCTGTCGGTTTCTGGGATTCGGATATGGTGACTGAAGACATCGACATTACATGGAAGCTTGAGAAAAAATTCTGGGACGTGCGCTATGAACCAAGGGCCATATGCTGGATATTTGTACCTGAGACCATACGCGGGCTCTGGAAGCAGCGCGTACGCTGGGCACAGGGCGGTGTAGAGGTGCTTAAAAAGCATAATGATATCTGGCAGGACTGGAGACAGCGCAGGCTGTGGCCGGTATATCTGGAATATACCTGCAGCGTACTATGGGTGCTGGCCTTCTGGACCCTCATAATAATGTGGGCCGAGCAGACATTCCTGGGGGTCTATATGCCTGTACGCCTGCTGCCGCCAATACCTCCTCTGTGGACGGGGTCTATCCTTGCACTGGTATGTCTGATGCAGTTTGCCCTGAGTCTTTTCATTGACAGTCATTATGACAAAAGGATATTCAGATACCTGTTCTGGGTCATCTGGTATCCGTTTATTTACTGGATGATCAATGCATTTGCAGTGGTGATTGCAGTGCCCAAGGCCCTTCTGAAGAAGAAAGGGACGCGGGCTGTTTGGGTGAGCCCTGACAGAGGGTTGGAAAAAATAGCTGCTTCGGAGGGAAAATAAATCATGCCTGAAATAGAAATCAGAGATAATCCGAAACTCAGGAGCTTTTTCAGAAATATAACTGAATTAACATTCACCGGTTTTGTCTGGGGAATATGGGCATATCTGCTGCTGCCACTCGTGAATATTATTATGTGGATAGTGGGCCTGCGGATTATCGAGAGATCGGTAGTTGAGGAGCTGGGATACGCGGAGATGCTGGATCTCATAGGCAAAATGGGATGGATTATACTCGTTGTTTTTCTGATATTGCGTTTATGGGGGCTCTATAATTACAAAAGGTTTGGAAAACGGTCCAGACGCAAGAGTTCCTCCCCTGTCACAACAGAGCAGCTCGCAGCGCATTTTAATATTCCAGCTGAACAGGTTGTGTCTATGCGATCACAGAAAGAAATTGTATGGGAAAATACATGCGCGTCTGAAACATCATAATAAAAAATGACTGATTATCCCTTCATATATTGAATTAATTCCTGATTATGATATACTTTCCTCACGTATTTGTGAATTAACACAATTCTCAATACAATAATGCGTCGGCCAATATGTGTTTTTTAACTGGCGGCGAACTCTATATAATAGAAGTATTTCTTTAAAATTAAGCACTTAAAAAATAATTTTATCAGCTATTGACAAATATTTTTATCCCTGATAAACTTTTTAGGTTTTCCCGATGGAAGGGAAGTACTCTTATAAATTACTAAAATCAGTTTGAATACGGAGGAGTCGTGCCGACATTAACCCAGCTGGTAAAAAAAGGAAGGAAGCAGGCAACAAACAAGACCAAGAGTCCTGCCCTTTCAAAGTGCCCCCAGAGGCGCGGGGTTTGCACAAGGGTCTATACAACTACTCCGAAGAAACCGAATTCTGCATTAAGAAAAGTGGCGAGATTGAGATTGACAAATAAAATGGAAGTTACCGCATATATCCCGGGCGTTGGTCATAACCTCCAGGAACATTCTATCGTCCTTATAAGAGGCGGCAGGGTCAAAGACCTTCCAGGTGTCAGGTACCATATTGTCAGGGGTGTCCTCGACACACTCGGCGTAGCAGACCGCAGAAGAGGTCGGTCAAAATACGGCGCCAAAAAACCAAAATAAATATCAGGTAATCGA
>QZIL01000082.1 GCA_003599025.1 Nitrospiraceae bacterium
CACTTCACAAGAATCCCCGGAGACACCATGCATACCTCGCCTGAGGTTGCATATGTAAATACCTGTACTGTATATCCGCTTGTCGTCACAGTCCCGTCATCCTTCACCAGATAGTACTCGGTATTCAACCGTGAAGCAGTGTCCCATATAAGTGCTGTCCTGATGGTAAATTCCTCAGCAAGCCTGAGCGGTCTGAAATAATCAATATGAAGCTTGACAATCGGGGCGCGCAGCCCGGCCTTATAGAAATCTTCATATGACATGCCGCAAAGCCTTCCCAGTTCCTCTGATCCTTCCTCAAAAAAGGAAGGGTATCTGCCGTGCCATACAATGGCGAGAGGATCGACCTCACTGAAGTGCACCCGCCTCCTCATCTCAATGACTAAAGGTTCCGGTGCTCCCTCGATACGTTCGAAATAATGTTCCTTCCTTCTCTTCATCTTTTTCCTGTCGTTTGCATAATTAATACAGACATTATTAAGAAAATCTCCCCTTAACCCTCTTTCCCAAAGAGGGGAATTATTCCTCCCTTTGGCAAAGGGAGGCCAGGAGGGATTTTATAATCAATTTCTTAAGTATTTCATGGTTGATTTTAAACAGGTTATTTACCAGTCCCTCCCTTGTCCTGCATGACGCAGACCCTCAATTTCATTTCGGACACCTTTTTATTGTCCATGCTGAAGGACGCTTTCAGCACAACATCCCCGCTGGCTTCCCGGGTGCTGCCGGCCCTGCATATCAGTTCCTCAGAAGGAAGTACAGGCTGGAAATATTTTGCCGAAATTATTTCCCTTAGTACAACCTTTTTCCCATGCAATTTTTCAAGCATGCAGAGTGCACACTGGATCTGACAGATACCGGGAAGTATCTTGCTGCCGGGAAAATGTCCCTGAAATCCGATAAAGTCATCGGGGAACATAAAACCGGCTGTCAGCTCACCGCTCTCTTTTGCCTCAAAGCCGGACATGCACTGTTCAACCGCCTTTTTAATGTTTATCAAGTCTGCACTTCCTTCAGTCTTACCGTGAGACTGTAACTGTATTTATAGTTATTGAGTATAATACCCCCGGGATATATCCTGCCGTTCTTCTCCATATATTCGTAATAGGATATCCCCCAGTTCATCGCGCTATCTTCGTAATAGTTCTTCTCGACCAGATATCCTCCGGCACCGGCATAAATATACTCCATGGTCCCTGCCCCGGCCGGCTCACTGAATGTCACCTTATGTCTTCTGCTGCTGACACGCGCATCAGCTGAGGGGATGAGATCAAAGTAAATCCTTTTTATGTCCTCTCCAACCGTGACCGCAAAATTCCCTTTTCTGGAGAACTGTTCAAGCACAAAGTGCGGTACGATCCGGTCTTTATCACCAGACAGTTCAAAGAGCTTTACACCCATAGGATTCATACAGACAACCCTGAACGTCTTCTCCACTGTATCGACATATATATAACCTATCGCTGAAAATTTATTCCAGTTATATTCAAAGACTATCGTATTCATGACCTGAAAATCCGCAGGAGAAGATTCACTGAAATGCTCTACGAGCTTCCACGGGTCTTCTGTCTGAAGGGGGACATATGCCGTTTTCTGAAACGGCACGCTGCTGCAGCCATACAGACAAATAATTAAAATAAATACTGACTGCCATCGTGTTGTCATGTTTTCCCGTGTCCTAATATGTTCCAGGTTCTTTCAGCTTTTTTCTGAAAAGCATAATTATCGTCATTCCGGCTTGCCTGTGCCCGATGTTTGGGTATCCGGAGTCCTTCTCGATGGTCATTCCGAAACAACCATTTTCCATAACTAGTTAGCCCCCGTAATCGTTGCTGTGACATCACAGAGCTTCGGCACTACGAGGATCGATGAAAGGAAACCTGACCCTACACCGATCACCATTGTTATTCCCACTGAAGACAATGCGGGATGCGATGCAAAAATAAGTACCCCCGCCCCAATCAGGGTAGTCACAGTGCAGAGAGTGATAGCCAGGACTGTTCCGGCCTTTACCTCTCCGCGGCTTCTGTACGTCATAAATATCCCGTAATCAGAAGTAAGCCCGATTGCCAGCACCCCTGCAACCATGTTCGCCACATTAACTGTAAGCCCGATCATCGCCATAATACCGAAAAGCCATATGACCCCGGTCAGCGGCGGCACAAGGGCTATCAGCGTCTCCCTGATATTAAAGAAACAGAGATATGTCAGCACTATCATGCTGATTGCGGCTATCCATGTCATAAGTTTCAAATCAACAGAGACGACCTCGGAGATAGTGTCGGACAGGACAGCTGCCGAGACAAGATATGTGCCCGGATACTTTGAACTTACCTTGTTCATCGACCTCACATTCTCTTCGGTATCAGGGAAATAAGAGACCAGGCGGTATCCTCCATCCGTCTTTTGAAAATAGCGTTCAAACAGACTGATTTCTGATGGCGCGCTATTAGCCCCCCTTTGCCCCCCTTTACTAAGGGGGGAATGGGGGGGTGACATATGCTTTTCTTTATCTGCAGCCTTAAGATTATCAAAAAAAGGTTCAAATGCGTTTTCAGAAAAATTATAGTTTCTTCCCTCTTCAGAGAGAAGCCCTCTTAGTTTCTCTTTCCGCTCCTGTGTCCAGAACTTCTGCCAGCGCGCGCTGTTTTCCATCCTGGTCTTTGCAGACGGCCACAGGGCTGCCATGCTCGAAATATTTTCAGCCCCGACTGCCTGCACCGCGTCCCTGTATATCTCTTCATTTATCTCAAGCGCGTTTTCATAGTTGTCATCATCTACAACGAGCACGGCCGGGGTCTTCTCTCCCCCCCATATCTCACGGAACCGTTCCTCAGCGGCTATGATACTTTTTTCAGTGCCGTCTATTTTCCTGATGTCTTTCTCGATCTTCACGTAAAAAGAAAAAAAAGTAAGCAGAACAGTCAGGAAAATCCAGGTAAGGACCCATAACCCGCTTGACAGGTCAGACTTCTCCACTTTCTCTGCAAAATGCTCTGTAAATGCTGATCTGGAGTCCGTCTTCGAGATAAGATGCGGAAGGACAAACAATGAAATCATTGTTGACAGGATGACGGTAATGATCGTCAAAACAGCAAGCTGGTTGTATCCCTTTATTCCTGAAAAGAAAAAGGCTATGAAAATGGCGATGGTAGTAAGGGCGCCGAAACTGACAGGCTTTATAACATGTTTAACAAAAGGGCCGGAATCGCTCCTCCCCCTTGCAGCAAAATATACATGTGTCCCGTAATCAATAGTTATGCCCGCAACTGTGGACCCGAGACCGATTACCCAGTATGAAAGTTTCCCAAGGAGAAGATAGGACAGGTCGACCGCAAACAGTATTGCGGCAACCGGTATGATAAATATAAGCACGGCGCTGAAGTCTCTAATGACAAATCCAAACAGTACTATAAGGAGCACTGACACAAAGATGCTGATAAACATGATGTCTCTCTTTATGAGCTTCTCGTTGCTTACGGAATGTGTATGTCCGCAGATGACATCAGCTGATATGTAGTCCGGCAGCGCCCGGAGGCTCTCATTAAGGGACCCCAGGAGTTTTGCGGAACCGACAGCATCTGTTACCGGCACAGCGGCCCTGGCAATCAGGAGGACATGCCTGCCGTCCCTGCTGACCAGATGACCGTTCCTGATGTCTACATCATACCCTGTGGAAGTCGAGAGGGCCTTCAGCTTATTGAGTACAAACATCCGTATACCCAGAGGGTCGGAACGGAGCATGGAGTTCAGGAAAAGACCCTGGGGTTTAAGCAGCTGAAGGTATGAGTCATGGAGCTTTTCAGATACGTATTCCCTGTTTATCCATGTGTCGACAACGGAAAGCTCTTCTGCAGAGACCATTTCCGGAAGGTTGTCCAGCATGACGTCAATGTCTTTACCAAACCGGGCCTCGGATATGACGGACGTGACCTCAGGGAACAGATTCCTGTCGAGGGAAGCAGCCAGAAGGTCTGCCTCCCTTATAACGTCATTTATATCTCCGTCTCCGTACTTCAGTCCAAGGGATATGGCGACCTTTCCGGCAATATTGGAGTCCCGGAAAAATGCCATGCTTCTGCTCACCACTTCATTCTGCGGCAGGATCTCATCCATGCTGCTTTCGTATTCAACAGAAAAAAGAAAGGCGATGCTCGCAGCAATCACTAAAATGAGAATGACCATGACAGGCCTTCTTTTTTCTGCCATCCAGTCATATAAACGGCCTGCCAACCTGTCAAACACGCCGCTTTACCTCAAAATCAGAGTTCTTAAGCGGGGCGTTAAATTCAGTGTTATTAAAAATAATGGATGTGCTGTCTCCGCTCACCTCATCGAACTGGACCTTCTGCAGGTACTTCCGGTCTTCACGGAATGTAATGGTGATCGCCTTGATGACTTTCTTAACGCTGCTCGAATCACGGGGGATGAATTCTATCTGAAGAGGCTGTGTCTTTTTCGCAGACACTGTATATTCATCAAGAAGCTGCACATACCTCCCGGAAAACCACGCAGTAAGCTGGTCTATCACTACACGGAACATGGGGTTCTTTGACAACGGTATCTCCTGCACCTGGTCTGCGTCCTCGTCCCACTGCCGTATGAGTTTGTCCGTGATAAGCACAGAATATTTGAGCGGCTCATCTACATGCCACGCAACAGTGCCGGGCTTCTGGAGGTAGATCCGTCCTTTCATGATTATCCTGTTCCGGAAAACAGCAAGGTTTTTTGTCTGGGTAAAATCTGTCTTCAGGCTCTGAAAATCAGAGACCTGCTTTTCCAGCTGAAGCAGGAGGTCACGCATGTCGTTGTCCTGCTTCGCTTCTCCGGTTGGTGCTGTCCCGCCCTTTGGTCCTTCACCGGCAGAATAAGATGCCTGAGCAATAAAAAGGGACAATATAATAAAAATGGAAATGATAAATGTCTTAGAGTGTCTCATAATAATATTTCTTTTGTACTTCTGTCGCCAGGGAATCGAAGAGACAAATTACATCTGCCGGGGAAAAGCTTTACCTGTGATATCTTCAGTGGACAAAGCACTTTCTATTTTATGGCAGAATTGCGGCCTCTGAGTACGGACTCCTGCTGAGGAACATATATTTCAAAATCATATCGCTTTGTAAAGGTTTCAGGCCGGGGCCGCATGACGGATATTCAACATCAAGATTACTGCAATATCTTTTCAGTGATTCCGGCAGCAGCTCCAGTGTCTTTATCTTTATGCCAGACTTTTATCTCTCCTCTGGCAATCAGGTCTTCTCCTTTGAAAATCTCTCCCTGGATGATACCAAAGCCCCCTAACCTGGCGGTCTTGTAAACAGATACATGCAGCTTGTCTCCTACTCCTGCACTGCCCAGTATCTCGAGGTTTTTGATACCGAGCAAAAGCCCCTCAATTCCGGGGCCCCCGTTGCCGAGGTTTTTAAAGCCATCCTGGGCTGCAATGGCCTGTGAAAATATCTCAGGGTACGACACCTCATTCAGTTTTCCGTCTTCACCGATAAATATTGAGTCATCTGAAATTTCGACCTCTGAAAGAGACTGCCTTTCCTTCACCTCGATCAGCCTGTCTACAACACGCATCGGCTCTCCGTGAGGGACGAGCCTGTCTGTTTTCACAGGGAGTGAAACGATCTCGTTTTGTCTGTCCGCATTTTTCCAGCAGGTCGGGTCAGAGGAGAGATAATCACCTGTCATCTGATACGCTGCACCACGGCACCCGTAGCACTCATCCCGGCTCTCACATTTACTGCAGGGCCCCTTTATGGTCTTTTTATAATTGCGCAGCCCCTCGATTACCTCACTGTCTTTCAGAATGTTAGCGAGCTTTGCTTCTCTGATATTCCCAACAGGTATTGTAACTCCGATGCAGGGCAGGACATCGCCGTATGCATTGACCGCACAGGAAAACTGGTGCCTTAGGCACTGTCCTCCAACCAGCGGAGGCTGCGGTTTCCAGTTGTATCCATATTTTTCACTGTCAATTTGTGAGATTTGCTCAAACAGCTCCTTCACCCTGAGGGAGTCAATTTCCAGCATGCCGTTTTCCCTGGCATTGCCCTGAGGGGTGATCATTTCGAAATAGGGATTGATCTTCTGGTCCCTGAGCCACACCCACATATCGATAAGTTCATCAAAGTTCTGGCTGCATATAATTGTACTTATCCCCATCTGGGTTTTTTCAGGATACCCCGCCTTCTTCAGGTTTTCAAGGGCATTATGAATGTTTTTATACGCCCCTTTTCTTCCTGAAAGCATGTCCTGCAGTTTTTCATCAGCCGTATTCATCTTCAGGACAACAACAACGCCATTGTCACACAGTTTCTTTGCAACCTCCTCTGAAATATTGGCGCCGTTCGTGAAAAGCTCTATCTCCATACCCTGCTCCCTCACAAACCCGACCATTTCCATTATGTGAGGATAAAGCATCGGTTCCCCTCCGAGGACAATCAGCTTTTGGGCCCCCAGTTCTCTCGCCTGGACAATCACGTCCCTGGCCTCTTCTCTGGACAGTTCCTTCCTGTTGTGAGAGTCATCCTGTACGTAGCAGTAGATGCAGTTAAAATTACAGTTGCGGTTGAATTCAATTTCCATAGACAGAAGTCCGTGACTGCCGGCCGTCTCCTGGATCTCTTTCTTGGAGAACTCCGCTCCGAATATGCGCTTCTGACATATCATGGCTTAATTCTTCCTCCTATCAATAAAGCGGTTTATCTTCCGGGACTGGCCGGTCAACATCTGCTTTTTTATCTCCTCTTCAGTAGAAATTACGACCTCAGGCCTTACACGCAGTCTTGCCTGAAGCCTGTCAATGATACCGGCTGGTGAACACGTACCGTTTGACAGTGAAACGTGTACACTAAGGATATCAGAGAGGTCGAAATCACTCCGCACTGCGACAAAGTATTCACTCACCTCAGGTATCTCATCCAGCACCGCATAAACCGACTGGGGATACAACGTTGTCCCGCGGTATTTTATCATCTGTTTCTTTCTTCCAAGTATGGGCCCGAGGCGGGGAGAATATCTTCCGCACTCACACGGCCCGTTTTCCAGAAAGCTCACATCCCCGGTCCTGAACCGGAGCAGCGGCATGCCTTCCACCGAGAGGGTCGTAACTACAACTTCTCCTGTCTCGCCCGGCAACTGAGACCTGCCCTCTTCATCGACAATCTCTACAATAGCGAGTTCAGGGTGAAGATGTCCACCCTTCTGGGCAGTGCATTCACAAAAAGTCGTGATCGTCTCTGACGAGGCGTATGTGGAATATACTTTTGCGCCCCACTCCTCTTCCAGGTACTGTCCCATTATAAGCAGGGAAAGGTTCCTGTCCCTGATAGGTTCTCCGATACATATCAGCTTATTAACAGCGGTTTTTCCAGGGTCAATACCCTGTTCTAAAAGAAACTGTCCCAGTTTGTGCAGAAATGACGGTACCCCGACAATGACCGTGGGGTCCATTCTCTGAATAATTTCGAGATGGCTCGCAAAACTGCTAAGCCCGTTCCTGATGGCAGCAGCACCCAGTGCCCTTATACCGAGAAAATAAGCAAGGCCTGCCACAAAACATCTGTCCATTGTGCATGTCAGCAGGACTATATCATTCTGAGAAAGACCGCATCCGGCAAAAGAAATCTCTTCATTGTATGCAAGACGTTTCAGATCATTTTCAGTATACATGATCCTTGTGGGTTTGCCGGTTGTTCCTGATGAAAGGACTATATCACGGATTTCCTGCATGGGTACTGCAAGCAGTTCTTCATTGGATTTCTCAAAGGCAGACTTATCAGTAAGCGGCATGGAGGCCAGATCATTCAGAGATATCTTTTCTGTATCCACTCCGCCAAGCACCCGGCGGTAATAGGGAGAACTCTTTACAATATAATTGATATGTGTTTTAAAGAGCTGTTCCTGGACGTTCCTTATTTCGTCCGGTGCTGAAAATTCAAGGCCCCTGTATTTAAGGAAGTCGGTCATACCCTGTTCTCCATAAGCGACAGTTCAGTACCGATAAGCTCCCTCACCCTGTTTTTCAGAGTAAACACGCTCCATTCCTTATATTCACTCCATGTAATCGCGCGCAGCCTGCGTACCCTGATTGTCCCGGGTCTTAAAAGGAGCGAGCCTTTTGGAGGGATGTTTTCACTCCCGGAGATGCAGAGCGGGACGATAGGCGCCTTTGATTTCAGGGCAAGACGAAAGGCCGCGCTATGGAAATTCCCCATTTTTCTGTTACCTGACCTGGTCCCTTCAGGGAAAAAGATAATCGAGACATTATCCCCAAGTAATTGGACGGCCCTGTCAAAAAATTCCTCAGACTGCATCATCCTAATATTTAAATATCCTGCATACCGGGCAAAAAAACCGATGACAGGGATTTTGAACGGCCATATATTTACCACCTGTACTCCTTCAACCGGCAGTACTGCCATAAGAAAACCGTCCGAAAAGCTGCGGTGATTGCACACAAAGATATAAGGTTCTCCGGTAGTGTCCCCTGAATCGTTCTCGTAACAGACCTTGATAAAGGGAAAAGGGACAAGCAGAATACCCCTGCTCCACCATGCAATGGCCCTGCGAAAAAGCCTCATGGCCCTCCGGTGACCTACGATCAGTGACATAAAGGCGACAAACAGAGTCAGCGCCGGTATACAAACAGCCGAGTAACCTGCGAAAAGAATATAGGAATATAAATTCAGAGAATATATCTTGAGATAATCCATACCGGAATAGTTAATTCACCGTCTTACCTTTATTGTTGTGTCATTCCGGTCGGTTCGACTCGATGCGAGCCCGTCCGGAATCTTTTTGTATTCTCTATGGTAACCCATCCGATTCCCGACAAGCGGGAATGACGGGTTTTAATTCTTGCCGGCTTAAAAGGTTATTTTCCAACATCTGCATTACCTGGGAAAAAATTACCGTCCCTCTTTCTTAATTGCAGATATAAAATTGTATATATCCTGCAACGTACGGATATTTCTCACCTTTTCCTCACTGCGGATATTGACCCCGAAGCTCTTCTGGAGCGCTGCTACAAGGTCTACTATGTCAAGGCTGTCCAGACCCAGGTCAGTAAAAATGTGCGCTTCAGGTTTCAATCTTTCTTTTTCTATCTCAAAAGACTCTTCAAATACCCTGTTGGTAATATCAATAATTTCCTGCTCGTTCATATAGTCTCCTGATTTTATAAGTATTTTCCATTCATCCGCTTGTCCGAAATTCCATTGAGGACATTATTATAATACAAAACACCGGCAAGAGGCATGCTTGATCAATCTCCCAGTAATAGAGATAGATATCTGAACCTGTTATGTATCTGTCATTCCGAACACCCGACAGGGTGAGAGGAATCTTTATGTAAAACGGCAAGATTTCTCACTTCGTTCGAAATGACAATTTTCTATCTCTATTTTCAGGGAATCTATGTATTCAGCTTCCTGCAAACCAGTGACGCGTTAATACCTCCAAACGCAAAACAGTTTTTAAGAATTATATTGATCTCCCTTTCGAGCGGTTTCATGACATGGTTTATCCCTTCACAGTCAGGCGCGACCTCCTCCAGATTGAAGGTCGGGTAAATAATGCCCTTTTCCATCATTATTAATGAAGCGATCAGTTCTATGGCGCCGGAAGCGCCCAGGGTATGGCCTATATGCCCCTTCAGGCAGCTTACTGGTACAGCACTGCCGAAAATCCTGCTTATTGCAGCCGCCTCCTCCTTGTCTCCCTGGATTGTGCCGGTTGCATGAGCATTTATATAGTCAATTTCTTCAGGACTTGCCTGAGCGCTCTTTAATGTCTCGCTCATGCACTGGACTATGGACGTATCTTCAGACTGGCTTATATGTGAACCGCTGCCGCATGTGTTGTAGCCCGTAATTTCCGCGTATATATTTGCGTTTCTCCGAAGCGCATGTTCATATTCCTCCAGCACCACTATCCCGCTTCCCTCACCGCAGACCAGTCCGTCCCGGTCCTTATCAAAGGGGCGCGGTGTTTTTTGAGGAGACTGATTGTATTTAGAGGAGGTCGCGAAAACAACATCAAAAGAACCTGTCACCGAAGGGTGAAGCTCCTCTGCACCGCCGCACAGCAGTATGTCCTGTCTGCCGGAACTGATGATCTCATATCCCGTTCCAATGGCCTGAAGAGATGATGCACAGGCGGCTGATGTGGCCATAACATATCCGGTAAGCCCGAGGTGCTGTGCCACATTCATCGCTGCTGAGTGGGACATGCACTGAAAGAACAGGGATGAAGGCATCTGGCTCAGGTCCTTCTGAAACAGCATGATCTCAAAGGCCCTGCTGATGCTGATTGCGCTTCCTGTGGTTGAGCCTATAATACAGCCCATACGCTCAGGCTTGACCAGGGACATCGTAATCCCTGAATCAGCGAGCGCCTGTTCAGCTGCCTGTGCTGCGAATATGCTCATCCTGCCCATGGAGCGTCGGCTCTGCCTGGGTATCTTTTTCTCGTCTTTCAGTTCCGCGGGAGCTGCTACATGGCTCTGCATCCCGCAGTAGCCGGCCCATTCCTCCATGTAGCGCACCGCGCTTTTCCCGGACGCTATGCCTTGCATTAATGAAGCAACGCCGCTTCCCAACGGGGAAATGACCCCGGCTCCTGTTATAACGACCCTTTTCATGTGCTCAGGTTCCTGAATATGAATTCCCTGAATTTGTTCTCATCCAGTATTGACTTTCCTACAATAAACGACGACATCATCGCGCCTACGATACCCGGGAGCAGGGAACTCTGCCCGGCCGCGTATAAATTCCGCAGGGGCAGCCGGCCCTGCAGACTGAGCTGACTGACTTTCTGTTTGATCCCGTATGCAGAACCATCCGGACTGTTGAGGTAGTCCCTGAAGGTAAGC
>QZIL01000099.1 GCA_003599025.1 Nitrospiraceae bacterium
AGGTCTGAGGCGACAATGGCCATATCAATGGAGGAATGCAGGATGTTGTCAAGGATTATCTTGTCATTCAGCTGCTTTCTGGTTTTCTGAAGGGCCGCCTCTTTTTCCTGAATGATGTCTTTTAAAATTTCTATATATCGCTTTTCGAAGCGCCTGACAATATCGGACTGAGTTATGAGACCCGAACACCTGCCGTTGTCATCAACAACGACCAGTCTGCGGATATTATGCTGGTTCATGATCCTGGATGCCTCATGCACAGGGGCATCCAGGTGAATGGTGAGAACAGGAGCGTTCATCACTTCATCGATCCTGTAAGTAGTTATGTCCTTCCCGTTAATCAAGAGGCCCACAATGTCCCTCTCGGTCAGCATTCCGACCGGGGACCTGTTCTCCTCCACTACGATACAGCTTATTGCATAATCAGCCATCCTTGATATGACGTCCTTAAGGGAGGCTCCCCTCTCAACGGTCACTATATTTTTGGTCATTATTTTTGATATCTGCCTGATCTCCACAAAATACTCGAACCCGAGATTGTTCCTGATATCGGATTGAGTAATCACTCCCGCGAGGTTGCCCCTTGAATCAGTGATTATCAGGTGCCGTATGCCGTGGGTCTTCAGGATGTCCATCGCCTCAAAGATGTCGATGTTTATATTTGCTGTAATGAGCCTTCCGGTTATGAGGTCTTTTACGCTTAGCCCTTCGAGGCGGGTCTGCAGATGAAGAGAAACAACAAGGTCCCTTTCTGTCAGAATCCCGACAGGTTTCTTGTTTCTGGCAACAACCAGACAGCTGATCTTATTTTTTTCCATCAGGGAAATAGCATCTGCAAGAGGCGTATCAGGAGCGACTGAAATGACCTTTGAAGTCAGAATTTTCTTTATTGAGATATTCTTCATTATTATGCGTTTTGACAGTTAAAGTGCTTTTGTTCCCCGCAAAAAAGGACAGATTGAAACACGCGATGCAATGCTGCGAATTTATTATGGACCATTTGCCTGCAGAATTGGAACATAAAAATCATGGCTCTGAAACAGAAAAGCTGTAAATGATGGTAGTGTTTTACGCTGAAAAAGGGGTTGTGTCCCCGACAGGCTGCTGATAGCGAAGGTTCTTCCCCGACACAAAGCATATATCGTTGCGCCGGTCAGCTCTTTAACCCGGAGATTCTGTTTTTCTACATAATATTCAAAATCCCGCTGAGGATAGTTGTCTTTCCGGCGCTGACTATAATATTACCGATTATTGACGTAACTCCGTTACCGGTTGCATAGTCACAATTGTATCCATTTTCAAGAACAATTGTTTTATCCAGGTCTATAAACAGGTCCCCGTTGAAAACAATATCATGACTCTGAATGGTATCACCGCCTGATGCTGAATCGTAGGCGGACTGCAACGCAGGATAATAAACAGGGGTTGTCCCGGCAATTCGCACGGGAGGATATGCGCAGGCGGATGTATTTACCCAGCCTGCAGATGCCATGATATAGGGTGCTGCCATACCGGTATTCAACCATGCATCAAGCATGTTCACCCCTTCATTTGCCAAAAAAGCATTCCCGCGATTATTGGCAAGATAGAGGAACTGAATATATTCCCAGCTGGTCGGCTGATAGAGCATGTCTATATATGCTGAATCAGCGCCTGCAGGAGGGTTCAGGGGGATTTCGTCCCAGTAATTGTAAAATCCGCCGGCTGCAGGATTGCCGTACTGAGTGGCAGGAACTGGCAGAGCATTTCTCACACGTGCATCATCGTAACTCATCCTGTATGGGGGGATGCGATTGTCCTTGATTACCTTGTTATTGAGGACAAAGTGGAAGGTTTCATGTTCAGTGTCAGGCCCCTGTGCGGCGAGCTGGCCAAGGGTCAGGGCTGTTGCCCCTGTGTACCTGTCATAGCTCAGAGGAAGGCCTGAAGAATAGCCGAGGGAGAGAAGCTGGTTTGCCCATTCCCGGGTCATACCGTAGTGCGCCTCATAAATCCTTACATTGGGACCTGAAAGGTCAAGAATTGAACTGACCTGAACAGGAATGCCATCTGCCGGGTTTATTACAGTAACCGGCTGACTGTTTTCATCATAGAGCGGCCCGTATGCCCCGTCCTCCCTGAGGAGATTGCTGTTTGTGTCATACCATTTGATATTCAGCCACATCCTTCGGCCTTCAGGGTATCCGCTAATTAGTTTGTGCCCTGTCTGATTAATGATTTTAAGGACATTCCCGTTTACAGAGAGAGAGACTGCGCTGCTCAGCTGAGCCATTGCACGGACCTTTCCATCATTAATTGCAGCCTTCTGAACAGCTGACATTGCGCCGCCGAGACGCAGCAGTCCTTTGCCGTCAAGATACTGGATGGCATCAGGCATCCAGTAATTTCCGCCTGTCATGTCATGCAGAGGAAGGTCTTTTCTGATGGCCGGGTTCTTATTGCACCCCTGTCCTGTTACCGGACGTAAATGGCATGACTGGCAGCTGAAATATCGGGGAGTTCCGTCTTCATAGTCTCCGCCTGTTCCGGCGACAACTGCATAGTTATAAGCATCCCTGATAGCCCCTCCCTGCAGATCAGCGGGGAGCGTCAGGTAATCCCGGACCCTGGTCCTGACCAGACCCGATGATTTGTATTCGCTGAAGGTCCTTTCAACTATGCCATACTGATACGGGAAATTATTAAAAGCGGCCTTGACCGTGACCGGAGCACCCGGTATCCCGCTTGAAATTACAGGGTCAGCAGTTTCATGTGTGCCGTTGTTGTGTGCAAGGTCTCCCACAACAGGATTGGATACATCATGGCAGGTCCCGCAGAAGTCCACTGAACGGTGAAATTTTGACTTGAGGAACTGATGTTTTGCTGTGGCATCACTGTAAGGCCCCAGTTTCTGGTTGCCTCCCCATATGGACGCCATACCGCTTCCGTAATAGCCGGTGGCTGGATTCCCTCCGTCATTTGCGATAAATGGGGGGCTCTGAATTCCGGTATGTTCTGAATTGTCCGGATCAGTCATTTTATGACAGAAGTCACATTCCACTCCATCAGCATCTCCTGCCCTCAGTCCTGAGCCGTCTGTAGGGGTTGACCGTCCTGCTAACCATCCTGCAGTGCTGTGGCAGCGGATGCAGAGGTCCCCGGCCCCGTCAAAATCCTGCTCAGCAACTGCAAGGGTCGCCCAGAAGATGGGGTCCCGTCCCGCATTTGCCATCATGCTTCCGCGCCAGTTGTGAGCAGGCTCTGTTGAGGGACTATATCCTCCGTGGCAGTTATCGCACTTGTCCGGAGTTTCAAGATTGCCGATTTCTCCGGGCTGTGTTCCCGGCTGCTGTACGTCAGTAGGTACAGTTGTAGCTGCTGGGACTATATGCGCCAGGAGCAGGAAAATAAGAAGGACAGATGGTATGCGGAATATTTTCATTTTATCGTCTCCTTTGTATAATGGACTGAGAATCAATGAGACATATCCAGATTAGTTTAATTAATGGCTGTCCTGCTACCATCAGAAAAACTGCGATAAGGGCCGTGATATTCATCCAAATGAGTCTATATTAAGAAGTATATCATGGAAAATAGCATTGTCCCGGAGTAGTCGGGTAATGACAGACGTTCAATACCGACATTCAGTCCTTGACATGAAAAACATTGTTCTTCATACTACGAATAAAAAAGAGGTGAACAGTATGGACGCAAAAGAATTATTCAGGGAAGGACAGGCTTTCTTCGTTGAAGGCAGGTATGGGGAGAGCGTTGAATCCTTTTCAAAGGCGATTGAGGCCGGCGAAAAATCGGAGATGGCCTTTTTAAGCAGAGGGGTCGCATATTTCAGGATGGAGCAGTTTGATAAGGCAGTGCAGGATTTCAACAATGTAATTGACATCAACAGCGGCAATTTCCGGGCATATTTTTATCGTGGAATATCTTATATGTCAGAAAAAGAATATGAAAAGGCGATAAAGGATTTTGACAATACCATAAAAATCAAGTCTGACTACGGGGCGGCCTTCTTCGCCCGCGGCACAGCTTATGCACAGATAGGAAATGAATATGAGGCCCAAAGGAGCATCCAGACAGCAATGTCATGTACTGAGGCATCAATGCAGTGGGTCGCAGACCACTACGGCATGTTCAGGACGCAGTTTGACCAGGCAATGGCGCTTATGCCCGGGGAAGACATAACTTCTGAAAGCCGCATTGACAGGATAAAAAGTATGGATGAGTTCTTTGAAGGAGATAAATAATAATCGCTTGTAATAATAGCTTTTGTTAATAATGACGGGCTGTGGTCTATACTTCCTGTTTTTGCCTTTTAATTTCATACATCCGTCGGTCTGCTTCAGCCAGGAGATCGTCAATAGCAGTCGATTCCGTCGGGTCATAGGGCGCGACCCCCATACTTATGGAAAGCTTATATCCCCGCTCCTCCAGTTCATTGAAGGCATCAATGTTTTTTTGCAGACGCCCGATGATCGGACCAATTTGGGATTCCTCGTGACCAACCGGGAAAACCACAAACTCATCTCCACCCAGACGGGCAATTAAATCAGACTCCCGGTAAGTGGTCCTGAGGATATTTGCGGTTTCAATCAGTATTAAATCGCCTGTGCAGTGACCGAATGAATCATTTATTACCTTGAAATTGTCTATGTCTGCATAAAGCAGATAGGCCTTTACCTTCTGCCGCCTGATTTCTTTTATCTGTTGTTCCAGAAGAGAGAAAAAACCACGGCGGTTATAAAGACCCGTTAGTTCATCCGTTAATGACATGGATTTCAGCTTGTCTTCCATATCCTTGCGTTCTGTGATGTCCCTGACAACGTGGATCAGTCCTTCGATCTGATTATTTGTGTCGAACCTCGGCAGCGCCCTTATTTCTATGTGCCTTTGCAGGTGGGGCTCAAATACTTCAAAAACTGCCGGTTTTCCTGAAGTCAGGCAGTTGCAACTCGGGCACCCCTGAGGGGGGGTGTCGGTCCCATGATAAAACTTAAAGCATTTTAAATTCGTATCTTTTATAAAAGGCAGGTCAAGTATTTTTTCAGCAGCCCTGTTGGCCCTGATGATATTAAAGTCCCTGTCATGAACTGTTATCATGTCTGTAATTACATTGAAGGTATCTTCCCATTCCTGCTGTGACTTTACCAGCAGTTTCTCCGTATTTTTGCGTTCTTCAATTTCAGCATACAGTTTATTGTTTGACTCAGTAATTTTAATATGGCTTTTCTGCAGTTCTTCATGTGCCTGTTTCAGGCCATCGATTTTTATACTTAAAGGGCGGAACAGGAAGAAGTACAGGGACGGGGACACCATCATGATCAGGAGCGCCGAATCGATCAATGATTCACTCAGCCTTGAAACTGGCGGGAAAAAGGATATGATGAACATGATGATGGTCTCAGCAATGAATAATGAAATCATCGTTACAAACAGGAGATATGCAGGCGAATCGTGATTAAAGAACGGACTGTCCTGCTGAATGCCAGGCCCCTGTCTGTCCGCTTTTAACAGGAATACTACCATTGTCAGAAACAGGGCAAACATGACTGCAAAGGAAATCAGTGCAGAATGAAATACAGTCTTATGCAGCATTGCGTTTCTGCCGGTTATGTCATAGTAAACCTCAAAGGCGCCCAGAAACCTGCCGTCTCTCATAATGGGCACGTATGTCTCTACTACATCAACTTTCAGCAGCCTGCCCTCAAGAGATGCCGTTTCCTTTTTCACTGTTTTTGAGTAGGGATGGCCGGCTGCTACGATCTCATGAAAATAGCTTTTATCATTTATAGTCCCGATTTCTTTGGGGTCTGTCGAGTAGATAATCTCTCCAGTTACAGAAAACACCCTGATTTTTTCGAGGTAAAAGTCCTTCTTGAATTTGCTGATAGTCCCTGCAATACCATCAGCTTCCATTAATTCACCGTTTCTCCCCATGATCATTGAGGAGAAATGATTTGCCATACGTACTGACTCTTCTTCAGTATTTCTGGCCAGTAATGCACTGAACGAAGGAAAAACAAAGTAGATATTTATCAGTGGAAAGGATATCGACAGCAGGCAGGATATGATAAAAAAATATTTTATAAACCGGTTGCTTAACATTGGTAACTCTTATAATTAGTTGTTGCATTTGTATTATCGGTATTTCAGTTCATTAAGTTGACTGATGGTGTGACAAAATATAAGGGTCATCTGCGTTCTGCTCCCTCTATCTGCTTTTCAAGGAGTGCAATTGAGCCGGCTATGGCCATTTTCTGCGGATGGTCCGGTTCAAGGCGCAGTACCTCCTGATAAAGGGCCAGGGACTCCTTCAGGAGTCCTGTTTTTTCATAAGCCATCGCAAGACCCATTACAGGGCCGGCTTCTTTCGGGGCCTCCTTCCGGGAGCGGCTGTACCAGTCAGCTGCCTCTTCCGGTTTCCCCGCCAGCAGTTCAACAAGACCGAGGTCCTGCATGATCCTGGCCCCTGACCGGCCGCTCTTCTTATATATTTCGAGCGATTTATTAAATGCCTCCCTCGCAGCATCGTATGATCCCTGCTTTGCATATATCATTCCAATGAGACCCCATCCGTCTGCTGAGAGCCATGTACCGCCTTCAGCGGCTTTACGGGCCAGTCTGAGCCCATCTTCAAGACGGCCTTCATCAATCGCGATACGTGCAAAAGTCAGTTCGCTTCCTGTTTCAGTCTCCTTATCAGTCTTCTGGATAATTGACATAAGCGCCTTTGCCTCCCCTATATTACCGGTGCGAGCGTAGGCCTGGGCAAGTGCTGTGACCAGCCGTCCGCTGATCTGCAGGGGTCTCTGACCTGTAAGGTCTCCTGAAGCAAGCGGCCCCGGCCCGGAGAGTCCGCTATGCTTTCTTACTGCGTCGCTCCACAGTTCAACCGGTCCGCGCCAGACGTCTATGCGGTTTATCGTCAGGACCGAATAGATAATCACAATTACGGATGCTGTCAGTCCGTAACCCCGGAACCCAGTCTTTCCATACTGCGCGGTCCATTGCATAAGTGAGAGTGGTCACCGGATGGTAATTGGCGAAAAACGACTTTGTAAAAATTCTTCTGAGGTTATCAATGGAGAGGTGTTCCAGGCGGGTGTCTTCGAATATATACACATCATCGTCAAAATCCACGAGACCGAAAGTGAGTGAACCGGCATAAAGAGCGCCACACAATACAAGCAGAATTACGGGTAAGGCCCACTTTGAGGAGGCCAGCCTGTCAGAGTATGAAGGGACATGTTCCGCTGAACTGTCCGTGAGTGGAGGGTCCACAGCCTGTTTCTTTTTGCGGGAAGCTGCCCTTTTGCCCATATTCTTTTTTTGACCCTTCAGATCGTTAATCAGTGTCCGGGCCTGGCAACATGCCACGTACAGACACCCGTGACCTTCACGAATGATATCAAAGTCAAATCTTTCTTTCAAGGAAAGAACGGGGCTTGCGGCTTTTTGGAGAGAGCTGAAAAAATCTGATAAAAAATCTTGCATCTTTTTATCTGTACGTGTTAAAACCTTCTATGCCCAAAAAAATCGTAATTGATATCGAGACCATAGGGAAGGATTTCGACTCTTTTGATGAGAGTACGCAGGAATACCTCCTTAAATACGCTGAATCCGAAGATGATATCAAGGCTGCCAAAGAGGGACTCGGGTTTTCACCCCTGACCGGTGAGGTGGTCGCAATCGGGATGCTCAATCCGGACACGAACCGGGGCGCGGTCTATTATCAGTCGCCTGATGCCCCGCAGGAGACTCTTGAAGAGGATGGGATAGAATATGTCGCTGACACGGAAGCAGGGATACTCAGGAGGTTCTGGGAAACGGTGCGGCATTATGATCAACTGATCACATTTAACGGCAGGGGCTTTGACGCGCCGTTTCTTCTGCTCCGCTCAGCAATACACAGGATACCTCCTACCAAAGACATCATGCCGAACCGTTTCAATCTGTCACACTGCGACCTGATCGATGTGCTCACCTTTTACGGGTCTGTGCGCAGGAAGTTCAGCCTGCATATGTGGTGCAAGGCCTTTGGCATAAAGAGTCCGAAGGAAGAGGGGGTCACAGGCCATCAGGTGCCTGAACTATTTAAACAGCAGCAGTACCTCACAATAGCCAGATACTGTGTCGGTGATTTATATGCGACAAAGGAGCTGTTTGAGTTCTGGGAGAGGTATGTGAAGTTCCCTCCTCTGACTGATTGAAATAAGTCATTGCTTGTTAATATAATAAACGGCTACTAATACAAACGCATTTGTAAATGGTACATTCGAAGTCATTGGCCTGAAAATACTCCGGTTCAATGGTGTCATTCCGGCGATCTTTAAGCCGGAATCCAGTTTCTTATAAAAAAACCTGGATTCCCGCCTGCGCGGGAATGACAGCACTAAGGATTTATTTCAATATAATTAATGCGTTTGTATTACTACCAATTAATAATCACGATGCGAAAAACTGCTTTAATAATCGGCGGAAGCCGCGGCATAGGACGCACCATAGCCCTCAGACTGGCAGAGTCGGGTTTCAATATATGGCTCACCTACAAGAGCAATCACGCAGCTGCGGAGGCTGTTAAAGCAGAGATAGAAAAGCTTGGCTCCGCATGCGATTTAATCCCTTTTGATGTTTCAGATTATGAGGCGACAGATGCTGCCCTGGCCCCCCGGATGGAAGACGCGGCCCCTGATGTGCTGGTCTACAATTCAGGCATTACACGTGACAATCTGATGGTGTGGATGACAAGGGAGGAATGGGACTCGGTCCTTTCCACAAACCTTGACGGCTTTTATAATGTGACACACGCGGTATTGTTCCCGATGCTGAGGGCAAAGACCGGCCGTATTGTCATAGTCTCTTCCCTGTCCGGCCAGATAGGGCATGCAGGACAGGTAAATTATTCCGCCTCAAAGGCGGGCCTTATAGGCGCTGCCAAGGCGCTTGCCCGTGAAGTCGGCAAGAAAAACATATTCGTAAATGTAGTCGCCCCCGGTTTTATAGAGACCGAAATGACGGAAAATCTCCCCAGTGAAAAGGTGCTGCCTTTAATCCCCGTAAACCGCCTCGGGACTGCTGAGGATGTGGCGTCGGTTGTGAATTTTCTCTGTACTGAACAGAACATGTACATCCACGGACAGGTCATCGGTGTCAATGGCGGACTTGCGATGTAGTGTCAGTAATCCTGCATGGTTATTACTTAAAGTTGTTTAAACCGGCAGGTGGACTTACCACATAACCTTTACAAACCTGCCTGCCGGCAGGCAGGTGCTATATGATTATTGGTTATGCTTTGTGATTAAAAACTGTAAATTTGTCATTCCGGCTTGACCGGAATCTATTGTGCAAGACTCCCGACAAGCGGGAGTGACAGTCAAGTGCACGATATGATTATTCAGTCGTGGTGAATATTTATTCACGGTAATTAAACATATGAAAAAATACGATGACATTGTAGTCGGAAGCGGCATCAGCGGACTGACCATGGCGCTTATTCTCGGTATGAACGGCTGCAAGGTGCTTTTGCTGGAGAAAAGCCCGTCAATCGGAGGCTCTGTAGCGAGGTTTTATAAAAACGGGGTCCCCTTTGATACAGGGTTCCATTTTACCGGAGGACTTCAGAAGGACGGTATCCTGTATGATATCCTGTCCGTCCTTGAGATCCGTGATCTGATCAGGCCGATATTTCTGTCAGAGGACCGCGCCAACTGCTTTTTCATTGAGTCAGAGGGCAGACAGTATGAGGTCCCGTATGGTATTGATAATATCAAGAAGAGGTTTAAGGAATACTTTCCCGAAGAGTCGACTGCCATTGACAGTTATTTCAGCATGGTGCAGAAGGTCTGCGACATTACCCCGTCCATGGACCTGCGCACAATATTTTCTGAGCATATGGTAATCGACGAGGACTTCGTCTCTTTGCAGGATGTCCTGGATAAATTAACGCAGAACCGTGTGCTTAAGGCGCTGATGTCCGCACTTGCCATGTGCTACGGGGTGAAACCCGCGGAGATATCCTTTGCCAACCACAGCCGCATGTGCATGGGACTTTACCATTCTGTCGCGCGCATTGAAAACGGGGGGAATGCCCTTGTGCAGGCATATAAGAAAAAACTCAAAGACTATGACGTGGACATCTGCTGCAACAGGTATGTTGCGGAACTGGCCGATATAGAAAATAAAAAGGTGGGCCGGTTTGTGCTGAATACAGGGGAGGAGGTCTTGGCCGGCAACTGCATTTTTACGATACACCCGGGAGAGGTACTGAAGCTCATGCCGCGAAAGTATGTAAGCAGGGCCTTTGCTGACAGGATCAATGATTTTGAGTCTTCGGCAGGTTTTTTTTCAGTATTTGCAGTCCTTGATTCAGATTATGAAGAGCCGGATTTTGACTCAACCATCTTATCGATTTTCCCTCACTGTAACATAAACGAGCTTCTGGACCCGGCCTACAGAGGCGAGCCTGCCATGGTCCTTATTAAGTCTGTGGAACATACAAGAGACAAAACATATAAAACAATCAATGCCTTTGAAATATCCTTCCCTGAGCATGTAAAAGAGTGGTCGGATTCAAAGACTGGCAGGAGGCCTCGATCCTATCAGGATTATAAAGAAAGCAGGGTCAATGAAATTATAAGCCGAATTACAAGGGTGTTTCCTCAATATAAAGACAAGATGAAAATAATGGATTCTGCATCCGTGCTTACCTTCAGGGACTACCTCAACAGTCCGGATGGTTCTGCATACGGGATCAAACAGAAAGTCAGTCAGCTCAGTCTGCAGGGCCGGCTGCCC
>QZIL01000016.1 GCA_003599025.1 Nitrospiraceae bacterium
CAATTACAGCATTCTCAAGTCCTTTAAAGATGCCATGATCGACATGAACATTGCGCCGCATCAGTTTGCGATCGTCTCCGGCATAGGCCAGGCAGCCAAATTTCCCCACTATGTTAGATGCAATACCTTTAACGGTCTTCACGGCAGGGCGCTGCCTGTTGCAGCCGGCATGAGGCTGGCCAACCACAAACTTCCTGTCATGGTGTTTACCGGTGATGGTGACTGCTATGGTGAGGGGGGAAACCATCTTCTGCATAATATCAGACGGAACCTGAACATAAAGGTCTTTGTGCATGATAATCAGATATACGGTCTTACAAAGGGGCAGGCATCTCCTACGAGCATGGAAGGCATAAAGACGAAAAACCAGCCGTTCGGTGTCTTTTCAGAACAGATGAACCCCATCGCCATGGCAGTTGCACTTGACTGCAGCTTTGTAGCAAGGGCCTTCTCCGGGGACATGTCTCATTTAACGGAAATGATAAAGGCAGCATACAACCACAAAGGTTTTTCACTTGTGGACATCCTGCAGCCGTGCGTGTCTTTTAACAGGATCAATACGTATCAATGGTATAAAGACAGGGCTTATCATATTGGACCTGAGCACAACCCTGAAGACAGAATACAGGCATTTACCAGGGCGCTTGAGTGGGGCGACCGTATCCCTCTCGGGATCATTTATAAAAACAGCCGTCCCCTCATGGAGGAAAGACTGCCCCAGATCAGGGAAGCGCCTCTTGTGAGACATGCTTTTAAAGTATCAGGAGTCGAGGCTGCATTAAATGAATTTTATTAACCTTTATCAGGGAGGAAGACAGTATGGCAACAAAAAAGAAAACATCTGCAAAAAAATCCCCGGCAAAGAAAACTGCTAAAGGGAAAAAGTATGTATGCTCGACCTGCGGTGCAGTGACAACTTCAAAAGGGCATCTGTGCACCCCTGTAATAATGGACAAGGCCTCCAAATGTGATTACTGCGGAATGGTTGTCGGCAATCCCCGGCACGTATGTAAACCCAAGGCCCTGAAAATGGCGTACTATTGTGACTCCTGCGGTCGTACAGCAGCAAAACAGACCGAGCTTTGCATGCCAAAAAAAATATAAACTGTTAACTGGAGTTAACAGTATACAGCTGATTCAGCTGTAAAATACTAAACCGGAGGACAGGAAATGAGAAGAGTACGGAAAGCAGTAGCGGGTCTTATGTGTTCAACAGTGATTGCTCTGACAGCGGTTATCTCAGTGACATACGCGGAGGATATTAAGCAGTTGACCGGTATGAGGTATGCAATGCTCGCAAGAGGCGGAGTTCTCTACGATAACTGGCTGGACGAAAAAGGAGTAAAAATTGACAAAACTCATCCGTCTTACCCTGCTGAAGGCAAGCAGAAGGGATCGGTCACCTGGCGCTGCAAGGAATGCCATGGATGGGACTATAAGGGCAAGGCAGGCGCATATTCTGAAGGAAGTCATTACACCGGCATTAAAGGGATCCGTGATTATGCCAACCAGGACACTACTGCGATTGTTAATATTCTGAAAAATGAAACCCATGCTTTTGACACCATGCTTTCAGAGACAGACCTGGATTCACTGGCCCTCTTTGTAGCGTTTGGCCAGGTTGATGTTGACCTGTATATAGACCGCAAGACCAGGAAATCGATCGGAGATCTGTCCAATGGCGGCAGGATATACTTATCTACATGTACCAAGTGCCACGGTTATGACGGAAAGGACATTAATTTCAAGGATTCGAAAAATCCTGAATATGTAGGGACTGTGGCCAGCAAAAACCCCTGGGAGATATTCCATAAGATCCGATGGGGGCATCCTGCGTCATCCATGATCTCACTTGTATTTCTTGATTTAAAGGAACAGCTTGATGTACTGGCCTTCTGTCAGGCATTGCCGACGGAGTAGTAATCAAATTTTTATTTGATAAATCGCATGACGTGAATTACTGACTGAAATTCGGCGTCAGGGAGGTTTAATGAACCGCAGGGAGTTTCTGAAGCTGGCAGGAATTACCGGGATCGGGCTGTCCATACCTTTTGAGATCAGCCCGGTCCCTGCAGGAGGAGCAGTATCTTCTGAAACGAAACTTGCAGTTGCGACCGGCAGCTCTCCATCAGAAATTACAAAGGCCGCAATAAATGCCTTCGGTGGTATCCGGAAATTCATCTCCAGAGATGATATCGTAGTTGTCAAACCAAACATGGCGTGGGACAGGCTTCCTGAGCAGGCAGCGAATACCAACCCGGAAGTGGTTGCTGCCATTGTCCGTCTCTGTTATGAGGCAGGTGCGAAAAAGGTCAAGGTATTCGACCGGACTGTAAACGATGCAAGGAGATGCTACGCTCAGAGCGGTATAGCAGAGGCCGTACGGTCAGCTGGAGCAGCGGTATCTTATATGGACGACCGGAAATTCAAAGACATGAAAATAGGCGGAGAGGCGATCAGGGAGTGGCCGCTTTATCAGGAGATAATTGAAGCAGACAAAGTTATAAATGTCCCCATCGCAAAACACCACGGCCTTGCTAAGATTACAATGTCCATGAAAAACTGGATGGGGGTCATGGGCGGAGACCGCAGCAGGATCCATCAAAAGCTGGACCGGAGCCTCGTAGACCTGTCTCTGGTGATCAAACCGACCATTACTGTCCTTGATGCGGTCCGTATACTGACGGCAAACGGCCCACAGGGCGGCAGTCTTGCGGATGTAAGGAAACTCAATACTGTCATCGTCGGGACTGATCAGGTCGCAGTGGATGCTTACGGCGCCACGCTTTTTGGCATGAAGGGCAGCGACCTTGGTTATGTCAGAATTGCTGCAGAGGCAGGGTTAGGCACAATGGACCTCTCAAAAGTAAACATAATAAAAATAGATGTCTGAATCTGAAAACGGCATTTATATCCACAGATTTCACGGATTAACGCAGATTTATCAAAGAGAGATTAGAAACTTAACTCACTTTTACCTTTCACATTATGAGTGAATATTTAATAGGGACTGATCTCACTTATATCTGGGTCTTTATCTGTGGTATCTGCGGATAAATCCTTTTTTTGATAAAATGTAATTCATGCAAACCGTTCGCCGGATATCCCAGGGTATATTTCTGCTCCTGTTCCTCTTCCTCTTTGTGCAAACGCAATCAAAGGGCGCAGACGAACTCGGTTATCCGGTAAAGATATTCCTTGATTTTGATCCACTGATATTCGTTACCACCCTTCTTTCATCACATTCGGTGCAAAAGGCTTTTTACTTTTCTCTTGTAATAATTATTGCTACCCTGGCACTGGGAAGGGTCTTCTGCGGCTGGGCCTGTCCGCTGGGGACCCTTAATAACATGGCAGGGGCCATAAGAAAAAGGAGGCCAGCCGTAATCAGCATTTCATGGAACAGGGTCAAATACTATATGCTGATTTTCCTTGTTGCGTCCTCGCTTTTCACTCTCCAGCTTGCGGGAATTATCGATCCGATATCATTGCTGATCCGTTCATTTGCAATAAGTATATGTCCTTTATTTGAGTACTCTGTCAGGGGCCTTTTTGATGCGATATATGCCTTTCATCCCGCTGCCGCAGACCGTATTTCGGAACCTGTCTATTCTGTCCTGAAGCAGGGTGTCCTGTCATTTCAGCAGCCATCCTTTAACCAGTCGGCCTTTATAGGTGTTTTATTTCTTGTCATAATCGGCCTTAACCTTGTGCAAAAGAGGTTCTGGTGCAGGAATTTATGTCCCCTTGGCGCCCTGCTCGGCGTTCTGTCGAAATATTCATTGCTGAAGAGATCTGTCAGTGAAGGCTGCAATGAATGCGGGGCGTGCGCATCCGTGTGTCAGGGCAACGCAAACCCAGATAAGAAGGAAGGCTGGAAAAATGCCGAGTGCCTGTACTGCTGGAACTGCGATGATATCTGCCCGCAGAATGCGGTGAGTTTCGGTTTCGGCGGGGGTGTCAGAGGGGTAGGAATCGATTTGGGCAGAAGACGCATAGTCGCCTCGGCGCTGGGAGGAATTATTACCGTCCCACTGATCAGGGTATCTCCGCTTGCCAGTTCTGTCTCATTAAGTCCTGAACTGATCAGGCCCCCCGGCTCACTGGAAGAGGGTAAATTTCTAAGGCGGTGCGTGAAGTGCGGTGAGTGCATGAAGGTTTGCATCACAAACGGGCTTCAACCCGCGTTTCTTGAATCCGGACTTGAAGGTCTCTGGTCTCCTGTACTGGTCCCGATAATCGGGTATTGTGAATTCAGGTGCACGCTTTGCGGCCAGGTCTGCCCGACAGGTGCCATTCAAAGGCTGTCGCTTGAGGACAAGATCAGGGTAAAAATCGGACTTGCAATGATAGACAAGGGCAGGTGCCTGCCCTATGCCCATTCCACTCCATGCATAGTCTGTGAAGAAGTATGTCCGACTCCCAGAAAGGCCATATGGTTTGAAGAAGCTGTGGTCAAGGACAGGGGCGGGAGGGAACATATCCTCAAGCAGCCAAGGGTCGATCTTGATCTTTGCATAGGCTGCGGCATATGCGAAGCCAAATGCCCTGTAAAAAGCCGGCCTGCCATTTACGTGACTAACATTGGAGAATCAAGACCCGGTGGAAAGCAGCTGCTTTTGTCCTGATATATATACCGATATCATATCTGTCCAAGATAGAGTTATTTAAGAAGCTGAAAACCTCGTAAACACAATGAATCGACAGATTAGCGAGAGGGCGATACCTGATATAGCAAATTAAATCAAATTGGTTCATATTGCTGAACGGGTTTGATATTTGCATTTATTTCTCTTTTGTAAGGTGTCGGCATTGTGTTTATTCGGTATTCAGCTTCTCCCTCCTATATTATTTTGGACAGCAATGTGCTGATATATATAAAGGTTTTTTACCAAAATCCGATACTAAAGTAGCTTCGAAAAACTATCAGCTATCTGAATGTATAAATGAAATGAATGTTCGAGGCAGGGAGGTAATATGGGAGTCGATAAGATAATAAATGACATAACCATGTACATACAGGCCAATCAGGCGGGTTCAATCGCAGCAGGAGTGATCCTGCTTTACCTGCTGATCAAGAAGCCCAAGGTGTTTGTTGTGCTGCTCCTTCTCAGTATCGTGGGGATCGGATTTATGAATGTATATGATAAACTTTCTGCCAGCGGGATAACCGAGAAAGACTTCAGTTCATTAAAGGAAATTAAAGAAGTCAAATAGGGCAACCGGTCACTCTTTTTCAGGAACCTTCCTCCAGGCATATATATATTGTAAAGCGTCTGGTCATAAAGTATAATCTCATTATGAACGAATCACTAAAGCTCTACGTACAAAAGATCAAGAAACTGCCTACATTGCCTGTTATCGCACAGGAAGTTTTAAAGCTTGTCAATAGTGGTGCAACGTCAGTTGGACGGATAGAGCAGGTGGTTGAAAACGACCCCGCCATATCCGCAAAGATACTGAGCGTGGCCAATTCCGTTTTCTTTGGTGTAAAAACGCAGACAAAAACTCTTGATAATGCCATTATGCGCATAGGCTTTGATAATTTAAAAAGCATAGCCCTCGGTATATCTCTTATGACAGTCCTTCAGGAAGGGAAAAGCGGAAAGGTAGTTGATTATAACAGGATATACAATCATTCAGTTTCCGTCGGATTTGTGGCAAGGCTCATCTCAAGGAAACTTAAACAGGATTTCTCCGAGGAGATCATGATAAGCGGAATGCTTCATGACCTGGGTTATTTAATTATGAACAGATTCTTTCCTGATATGTATATGGACGTGCTGTCCGTCTTTGAAAAAGAAGGGGCCCTGTTAGAGGCGGAACAAAAAGTGCTGGAATTCACTCATGCAGACATTGGCCACTGGCTTTCCGAGAAGTGGAACCTTCCCAAAACTGTTCAGGACACAACTCTCTATCATCATACACCTTCACTCGCGAAAAGGAATTCAAAAAGGGCAGCTGTTGTACATATTGCTGATTACATTACAACCAAAAGGATGCTCAGTCCTACAGAAAAAGACCCTGACTATCCCTTTGATTATTCATGCCTTGATATTCTGAATATTACAGAAGCTGACATCAACGCCTTTGAAGCTGAGATCAGCGGAGAAGATTATACAGAAGCAATATTCTGAGCGGACACCCCGGCGCTTTGTTTCCTTGACAAACCCCTGATTACCGGTTAATCTTAACCAGTTGTTTAATGGGCAGATCAGCCTGTTTTTATGAGAGTACAGAATGAAGTACTGCATGCTTGGTAGCGCAAGGAGAATAAGTTATGAATATCGAAGAGTATGAAGAAGCTGCACGCATTGCGCAGAAAATTGATTTTGCCTTTGAAGACTCGTTTCAGGACAAAGAGCAGAGGAAGCTGTTTTATCTGTTCTTTAACAGGTACCTGCTGCGAGTTGACCCCGAAGGCGACATGGCACCGTATGACGCAATGGTTTTACTCTGGCGTACCTATCCGGATGAGTTCGCTCATATGCTTAAGGAAATGACTGAAAAGGGGCTTATACCTGATTGACAGGAACGTAATGCGTGTAAGACAGCCGGTCAGGAGCAGCACAGGGGACCTCAGGGTAGGAGTACATACATCAATTGCCGGGGGAATATCAAAGGCCCTTGACCGGGCCGCATCACTGAACTGCAGGACCCTGCAGATATTCTCCCATAACCCCAGACAGTGGCGTAAAAGCAGTATCAGCCCGGAAGAAGTCAATCGTTTCAGGCTTCTCAGGAAGAAATTCGATATCTCACCTGTCTTTGTCCATGTTTCTTATCTCATTAATCTCGCATCACTTTCATCTGAGATACTGAAAAAATCTATCGACCTCCTTGCTTATGAACTCGACAATGCAGATGCAGTGGATGCTGAATACATCGTCCTTCATACCGGAAGTGCAGGGGGACAGGACGAACACAAAGCAAGGATTGGAGCGGCTGATGCCTTGTTAAAGGCAATCGGTACTCGTGAGCACAGGGCCTCTGTCCTGCTCGAAAATACCGCCGGAGAAAGAGGGGACATTACATCGTCAATAAAAGCGCTGGCAGAAATAATTGATGCGTGTAAAAGTGACCGGGTCTCAGGAATATGCATTGATACCTGTCATGCCTTTTCTTCAGGATATGATCTGAGGTCCCCTGAAGGTGTAGATAAGCTTTTTAGTGAAGTTAGTAAATACATAGGTCTTGATAAATTAAAGCTCATACACCTGAATGATTCCAAAAAAGCCCTGGGCTCCGGGGTCGACAGACATGAGCATATCGGAAAGGGGTTCATAGGGATAAAAGGGTTCAATACCATGCTCTCCGATAAACGCATTTCAAACATACCAATTATCCTTGAGACACCCAAGAAGAATGAAGAAGACGACAGGAGAAATCTTCAGACGGTTTTCGGTATACTCATGAATCATGGACGAACAATCATTCCGCGTTCTCGAATTTGACAAGATACTCCTTATGGCTGCTGCGTTTGCAGTAACTACACCGGGTGCTGAGCTTGTCCGGAAAACCCGGCCTCTTAAGACTGCCGGGGAGATAAGGAGTAGGATAGACCTTATTTCAGAGTGCAGAAGGTTCATGTCTGAAGGAAGGCCGTTCGGGATTGAACATTTTGATGATCTTTCTCCGCTTTTTCAGAGATTAAGACCGGCTGATTCATTGCTCAGCCCTGTTGAATTGAGGGCATTCCTGCCGCTTTTTTATTCCTCCTTTAGTCTCGGCATACTGAGCAGTGACGCTGCATGCCCCGGCATAGGAACGATTGCATCCCGTCTGACATCCCATCCGGACATAAAAAAGGCTATTGAGCACTCTGTTGACAGGGAAGGACTGATCAGTGACAGTGCCTCACCTGAACTGGCTTATATACGGCAGAGCATCAAGTCATGCGAGAAGAAGATCAAGTCGGCCCTTGACGGGATATTGAAACAGAAGGACCTGCAGCAGCACCTGCAGGATTTTTATCTGGCTGAACGGAACAACAGATGGGTCGTTCCTGTAAAGATAGACTCCAAGGGCAGCGTACCAGGTGTTGTACATGACATTTCAAATACAGGAGAGACAGTCTATGTTGAGCCATATGCAATCCAGCCCCTCGGAAATGAGCTCGAATCCCGCAGGGCCGAAGAAAAGCTTGAAGAATACAGGGTGCTCAGGAAGCTTTGCTCACAATTGAGGGAGAGCCTGCCCGAAATAGAAGCAGATTACGGTATTGTAGCTGAAATTGACTCTCTTCAGGCAGTCGCTGCTTTTTCTGATCAGATGGACATGTCGGCCCCTGAAATAAATGAAAAGGGATATTTGCGTATCATCAACGGACGGCATCCGCTCCTATGGAAAACACTGCAGAAGGAAAACAGAGGCAGAGACCTTGTGCCGCTTGACCTGGAGCTGGGAAAGGGGCATTCCTGCATGGTTATTACCGGATCAAACGCCGGAGGGAAAACAGTCACCCTCAAATCCATAGGAGTGCTGAGTCTCATGGCATTATCCGGTATGCATACTCCTTCGGACTCCGGAACAACGTTCCCCTTTCTTATGCGCATCTATGCCGATATCGGAGACGACCAGTCCATCGAGCAGAACCTGTCGACCTTCTCTGCACACATCAGGCGCATATCAGATATTGTGAGACAGAGCGGAAGTGATTCGATGATCATCATTGATGAGCTGGGTACAGGGACATCTCCTGAAGAGGGAGGGGCACTGTCGTGTGCTATTTTGAGGAAGATCAGGCTGCTTGGAGCTATATCGGCAGTATCCACACATCTGGGCATGCTGAAGGCCTTTGCCCACTCTGAAGAAGGGATGATAAACAGCGCAATGGAGATGGAAGAGATCACGGTCAACGGTATTGCAACGCACAGGCCCACTTATAAACTGGTGCTCGGTGAACCCGGAACGTCACATGCCTTTGATATTGCCGGGTCACTCGGTCTGCCTGAGGACATTATAAAAGAGGCGAGAGACTTCATAAAAGATGAAGACGCTGCTGTCGGGTCGCTCATTTCAGAATTGAAACAGAAAACTGGAGAACTGGACAGGAGGCTGAAAGAGACAGAAAAGGCAAAGGCTGAGGCTGAGAATCTGAGGCTGAATATGGAATTAAAACTCTCAAGACTTAAGGCGATGGAAAATGAAACCCTCTCTAAGGCATTGAAAGAAGCTGAAGATTTATTAAGGAAGACAAAGAGAGAATCGCGGGAAATTATCGATGCAATTAAACGGGCAAACCTTGCGGCGACAGTTGGTATTGTAAAAGGCCTTGAGAAAAAGATAGATGAGGTTGTGACTGAACGCAGGAAATTTATTCCTGAAAGGACCGGGCTCAGGGAAGTCAGGGAAGGGCAGCGCGTTTTTGTTAATACTCTTGGCAAAACAGGTGTGGTCCTGACTGTTAACGAAAAGGCCATGAGATGCCAGGTCCTTGTTGAAGGCAAAGAAATCGCTATGCCCTTTACCGGACTGTCGGAAATATCTCCTGACCTTGGTGTTAAGGAAAAGCCGGGTGAATACCACGGGGACAAAAGACCGGTTGTTTTTAAAGAAGAGGCACATCACTTCCCTAATGAATTAAACCTGATCGGCCAGCGCGTGGACCCGGCACTCTCTAAAATAGAACGCTACCTGAATGAGGCCTCAATGGCAGGAGCCGTGCAGGTAAAGATCATACACGGATTAGGGACAGGGATCCTTGCAAGGGCTGTACGGGAATTTCTGAAGGACCATCCACTGGTTGAGAGTTTCAGGAAAGGCAATGAGGAAGAGGGCGGGGAGGCGGTTACAATAGCAGTATTATAAGGAAAGGCCTGTGCCCGTAATCATAGCTATGACGTATCTCAAAATCAGACTTGGCCCCTTTGTCGTCATTCCTGCGAAAGCGGGAATCCAGTCTTTTCCAGTTATATCGGGTGCCTGCACTGATACAATAATTTATGAATACTGCGGACTAAGCATAAGGAGATAAAAACTTTGGCAGATATAATCGGCTGGATAGGATCCATAGCATTTGCCATATGCGGTATCCCGCAGGCATGGGAGTGCTTCAGGAACAAGAGCGCTAAAGGGATCAGCCCAGTATTTGTAGGATTATGGATGATCGGAGAGGTCTGTTACGTAGCAAGCGTCCTGATGAAATTCGGGTGGGTGGACTGGATGATGTTTAACTATATTATGAATATCTTTTCCATAGTTGTCATAGTATATTATCTGGTGAAGGACAGAAGACGGGCATAAGACTATGCCGGCCATTCTTACTCTGTATTTTTCAGGACAGCAGCGGATGCTATCCCATCCAGACCCTGATGGCTTCCACGAGATGTGTTCCCAGTGTACCAAGTGATGACACGATAATATATCCCACCATCAATGTTACTCCGATAAGCATGACTGACAACCCGATAATGGGGCAGACTTTATCTTCAGTATTCTGTGCAGGTATTTTTGCGGCACATTTCGTCCTGCGGTTGATCACTGCAGTGACAATAAGGCTCGAAACAACGAGCGTAAGCGCTATCCATATCATAAGTGGACCTCTGGTAGTTTAATCACTTCTTACTTCGGCAGAAAAAGAACAATTCTTGAATTGCTGAAGTCAGGTTTATCTGGAGAGTTGCGGGTATTTGAGGGCAGTTCAAATAAACAGGTTGTCTGAGGGGTTATTATAAGAAAAAGGGGAGGAGATTGTGTCTCTCCT
>QZIL01000069.1 GCA_003599025.1 Nitrospiraceae bacterium
ATAACTGTTGTCCGTCTGAAGGCTTGAATGCGTCCTTACGTATGGCGCATCACTATCATTGTGGCAGCTCCAGCAGAGGGTGTTGTACTGCGTATCATCAATATTCTGAGGTGTGTGTGCTGTCCATGGAGGAAGCAGAGAAGGTTCAGTCCCGTATATAAAATGGCAGGAGTCGCAGCCGATATTGTTGATCTCGAAATGAGGATAATCAATCGTATATGCCTTATCTGAGAATGAAAGCAATAAACCTGCTATGATTACTAATTTAATAAATAAAACTGATGCCCATCTTAATCTGCTATGCATATTTAAGTTGTCCTGCTGTTTTTTCCCGATTATGAGTGCCTGCATTTATAATTCCTCTCGGATATTATTGTATTTATCTAAATAAGGTTTTTCCTGATTTTTATATCACGATGCTTATTTTCTGTTATGTTACATCCCATTTTGATATTTGCATTACCACAATCCATCATTGACACATGCCATTCCAAATTATATGCAATATAATATGTTCGCAAGTTTCATGCCGCAACATTTTCAACCATAACAAGCTAACACTTTAAAAAAACAAGGTTATTTCCCCTAAGGATAATCCTATTCATGAAAATAGTTAGTAACAACTCACCTCTGTGAATTTTCACACAGTTTATACATTGAAGAAAGATCAGATGATCATGCAGGCCGTCATCTTTCGCCTATTCAACTGCATCTTTCCATGTTATCCAGTCGATCAGGCCATTAAACAGATTGTTTGCATGGTTGCTGACATTGGCTCCAATTACAAAGTCTCCGTCCATAGGACTTATTACATCGCCCTCCCATATCTCACTGACTGCCGGCATCTGGGACTGGTCTGAATCAGTACAATTGATATAACCTGCCCAGCTTTGACCGACATCATCACCATTTACACCCTGGTCGTCAACATATATGCTTGCAGGCATTCCGCCGATCACGCCGGAATTCCATACAGCCTTAATCTTGTACCACTTATCATTGACTATTGGACAGGCAGCAAAATCAGTCAACGCTACTTTCCAGGCGTTTCCGCCATTGGTGTTTACCGGCTTCACCCAGAAGGCCACCATTACAACATTATTCGGCGGGTCCTCTTCTGTTGTTCCATTATTGCACCACAGAGATATCTGGTAATTACCTCCGCCGTCTCTTGCAAGTACACGCCTGATATAATTAGTGCCATCACCCGGAATACCTGCCGGTTTAATGCGTGCCTCAAATGTCATCGCAGTAGTTGCCTGCAGGCACGTATCGTTATTCTCAAAGTCAATATATCTGCTGCTTCCATCTCCGGAATACGCACTGCCGGTCAATGCAGCCGCACCGCCGTTTACCTTCCCTGACAGAAGCGTCTGTGAATCAAGCACATATGCACTGCCGGAGGCTTCGTTCAAATTTAATGTAACGAGCCCGGTTGGACAGGAAGAGGTCATCGCGGTAGTCACCGTTGTTGCAGGAGCTGCATTATTGTAATCGTCGAATATCTGGTTGCTTGTCGCTGCAAGGGTGTCAACTCCCAGATCGTTTGTATCATCGAGCGCAGAACTGAGCGTAAGTACTGCAGTCGAACTTCCAGCAGTATGAATAACATTTGTAATTGTGCGTCCATTGTCCGCATCAGTAAAAGTAAAATCTCCAGCAACAAGGGCACCAGAAGAACCTGTATTTGTATACACCCCTTCTGAGAATGTAACAGTAAGCTGGTCGCTGCCTATAGTCCCTTCTACAAAGCTGATATACGGGCCTGCCAGAGAATCATATGAAGAAAAGTACGCTGCGTTCTTTGTAATATTCCAGACTTTGAATTCATCCATTCTTCCTATAAATTCATCCTGCCAGCCATAGAAACCGCCAATAGAATAATCAGTGGCACACCATGTACCGTTATAGCATATCGACTGGTTCCATGGACTGTTCTCAGAGTAGTTAAATATGGAAGTTTCGCCTGCTCCGGGCTGGGAGTCCGTCCCAACTAATTTGCTTGTCGTCACGTCTTCGCCGTTCACATAGATCCTGATCCTGCCTATTGATAAATCGGACGGGTTTTTGTCCGGCCCGCTGGCATCAAATGTAGCGGCAACGTGAGTCCATGTGTTTAGAGGAATGGCAACCGAGCTGTACGCTCCCCTTGTACCAGCCCTGCCGTCCTGTGAGAACCCATTGTTGTCGGCATAAATATTAAAAACGCACCTTAAGGTACTATTGAATTTCCTCAGTGCAAAGTTATATCCACCGCTGCCATATCCCACATGCTGGGTAAATACGCTGTATTCGTTCTGCGCGTTGTCAGTAGGATACACCCATGCCTCAATAGTGGTATTGTATTTCATCTGGAAATATTTCCAGGTGCCGTGCTTCCCATCATCGTTTGCCCAATAGGCGTTTGTCGTGCCCAACTGGATGTTCTTGCCGGAGCTTAACACAACAGCCTGTCCTGATTTGCCGGCTGCATATGAGCCCGCAATGTCATCCATCCACTTACTATGCAATCTCCAGCTGCCGGAATCATTCAGGTTATTCTCGAACCTCATGTTAAGCACAAGGTCCTGATCAAATGTCCGCGTCCCCCCTGCTCCTGAAGCATTTGCCATTTGGTGAGGCGTGCTTGCAGCACCGACACCCGGAGCGCTCATTCTTGCTGATACGTGACAGCTTGCATTTCCACATGACATTCCTGCATGCCAGTCACTGTAATAATAATGGCAGTTGTTGCACATTGAATTCCATGTCCCGCTGAAAGAACCGCCATTGACATTCGACCTTCCGAGATTACCGGAGCCATGTCCCGTGTGGCAGTCAGTGCATGACAGGACAAAGTTTGAGCCAGCGATCCTCTCTTCATGATTATAGGGCGTCCTTGAGAAAAGCTGGTCTCCCTTTCCCCTTGTAATCACAGGCCAGCATTGTGAGTCTGTCCCTGTGCAGTCATCACCGCTCCATCCCGTCGCCAGTCCGCATGCATACCAGTTGGGGCATGTGCCCCCTCCGTTAGGTTCATTTGCTGAACCTTTGCCGTGAGGGTCACTCCCCCAGTTAATACCGAAAGGCACATTTGTTGCCCCACCCTGTCCATGGCAGTCGGTGCAGAATGAAGCATAATCAGGAAGCTGCGCTCCGGTAAATGATTCTCCAGTCGGGGTTCTGTATGTACCGCCACCTGCATAAAAGTCCATCTTCTCGTTCCAGTCATCGCCCCATACAGAAGTGTTGTTTGTGAACATCGTCACAGGGCTCTTGTTTGAAGCCGCCTGCGCGTATGTTCCGGTCACAAGATGCACGTTATGGCATGATATACATTCAAGAGTGTAATTTTTACTATTTACAGTAAATGATGTTGAGCCGACTCCTGGATGGCCTCCTATCCCTGAATGACAGTTTCCCTGATTGCATAAAGCTTCCTGGTTTAATTTTGTCATTCCGATATTTGTCCCTGATGCACCGTGTACGTCATGACAGGCGGTGCATTTAAGATTGCCTGTCGCATAATGCGCTGAGTCCTGATAATCGGTATAAGTTGTATACCATTGCGGGTTTGCAGTAGCAACAGTCCCCGGGTTATGGCACTGTTTGCAGTTGCCGTTGCTGGCGTCATTCGCATATCCTGTTTTCAATCGGTCCGCTGCATTGTTAAAATGCGTTGTTGAAAGATCATGACATGCGCTGCATTGCCTGTTTGCTGCAGGATTGCCTGTGTCTGAGGTCGCCTGCCACGAAAGACGCAGATAATTACCCGAGACCTTCCCATGACCGGTTATTGAATACCCAAAAGTAGTCCCGTTGCCCATAACGTTCGGAGCGGTATCGCCTGTGCCGTCCTTCTTCGTATTCCCGGGAGTCGAGTCATGACAGCTCCCGCAATAGATTATTTCACTTGTCACTGCTGCCCAACTTCCCGCCTCCCCTTCAGATGAACCGGCCGTATCCCAATAGGACTTGGCAGTCACTGCCCCTGAGGCGGAATGACAGTTGTTGCAAACGATAGTAGTAGCGAGTGGCTGTCCATCGGCAAGCACAGGGATTGAACCATGGCAAGCTGTGCAAGCCAACTGCGGCCCGTATCCTTTCAGAACATGAGTAGTATGTGCACCGCCTCCCATTCCCTGAAATCCATTTACATGTTTATGACAGTCAGTGCAATTCGTACCGGGAATCGAGCCCATGTTTGTATGCAGCTGGTCTGATCCTGATCCGTCATTCCTGAAATGGATCGTCTGCGTATGACAGACTTCACAAATTCCGTCATATGTCGCGTCCCCGTCTGCAAATGATTTACTTCCTGTCTGCCCGAAAAATCTTACTGTCCTGCTTCCGCTCTTTGACGGGATGATCGTTATCCTGCTCAAATTAATAGTGTCATTCACAGGGTTCCCATGGACTATCGCAAATGTATTTCCAACCCCGGCCTTTGCAAGGTTCATCGGCCCCTGTACGGTAATGGTATCAGACGTATTGTTGAGTATTTGATAATTGTAATTTTTCTGTAAGATGTTCGGATACAATACATGTCCCTGATAAGTATCCACTGTCCAGCCAGCTCCCGTCTTCGTGAGAGCAGTTGCTGTTATCCCGGTCGATACCCCGGAATACAGATAACTGGAAGTCCCAAAGGTCCTGAACTGTTTCTGAAAGTGCGGATTATGGCAGACCCTGCATTCCACAGTCCAGTCTCCGTAACTATTGTCGATCTGCAAGCTTGAATGTGTCTTTACATATGGAGCATCAATATCATTATGACAGCTCCAGCACAGGGTATTAAATTGAGTGTCATCAATATCCTGGGGAACATGTTCAGTCCATGGAGGAAGCAGAGAAGGTTGACTCCCATACACAAAATGGCAGGAATCACAGCCGAGATTATTTATTCCGAAGTGAGGGTAGTCATTAGCAGAATATGCACGTGTTGCCAACAGGCAAAATGCAATTGCAATTACAAGAGCATATATTTTTTCCCCTCTCTTCACTATCGCTCCTATCAAGCCCCGGTACCCATATATAGAGATACTACTATCTTTCTATACGGCCATTCTGCTTTTTGACTCAATAGGGATATTCCTGAATTAATCTAAGGGATTGGTGCTTTAAATATTTCCCAATACCACTCCTCTCCAGTATAAATCTGACCACATAATCAGATACCTTACTCTCATATTGCGTAATATATCCGCTCCGTATTAAGCCAGATACTAATCTGCAGTCGCCTTCCACGTTATCCAGTCGATCAGTCCCCAGAATACATTATTGGCGTGATTATTGACATTGGCTCCGATAAGGAAATCGCCATCAGACGGACTTATAATATCGCCCTCCCATATCTCACTGACTGCCGGTATCTGGGACTGATCTGAATCCGTACAATTGATATAACCTGCCCAACTTTGATCGACATCATCACCATTAGCACCCTGGTCATCAACATAAATGCTCACAGGAATTCTGCCGACCAAACCTGAATTCCAGACAGCCTTGATCTTATACCACTTGTCATTGACTATCGGACACGCGGTATAATCTGTCAGTGCTACTTTCCATGCGTTGCCGCCATGCGTATCCTCCGGCTTTACCCATAAGGCTATCATAACTACATCATTTGGCGGGTCCTCCTCAGTAGTACCATTATTTCTCCAGACCGACATCTGATAGTTTCCCCCGCCGTCTCTTGCCAGTATGCGCCGGATGTAATTAGTGCCGTCAGAAGGTATGCCGGTCGGTTTTATGCGCACCTCAAGCGTCATGGCGGTAGTAACCTGCAGGCATGTGTCATTATTTTCAAAGTCAATGTATCTGCTGCTTCCGTCACCAGAAAATGCGCTTCCCGTAAACGCTGCCGCACCGCCTGTCACCTTGCCCGACAGAATGCCCTGAGTGTCAAGGACATACGCACTGCCCGAAGCCTCATTCAGGTTGAATGTAACAGTACCTGAGGGACATAGAGATGTTGTTGTAATGATAACGTTGTTTGTTCCGGCCGTCTTGTTGTAATCATCAAATATCGCGTTGCTCGCTGCCGCCAGTGTATCAACATTAATGTCGTTTGTATCATCAAGAGGCGCACTGAGCGTCAGTACCGCTGTTGAACTGCCTGCCGTGTGCGTCACGCTGATTATTGAACGCCCGTTATCAGCATCGATAAGGACAAAGTCTCCAGGTGTCAGCGCACCTGAAGGGCCCATGTTCGTATAAACACCTTCAGAGAATGTCACTATTAGCAGGTTGCTTCCAATTACACCTTCAACTGAACTTATGTATGGATATCCCATAGCATCATATGCAGCAAAATAAGCCGCGTCTTTGGTTACATTCCAGACCTTTGCCTCATCGATCCGTCCTATGAATTCATTTTGCCATCCATAGAATCCACCAATTGAGAACTCCGAAGCACACCAGGTCCCGCTATAACATACAGATTGGTTCCATGGGCTGTTTTCCGAGTAGGCATAAATTGACGTCTCACCTGCACCCGGCTGGGAATCAGAACCTGACGATTTACTTGTCGTCACGTCTTCGCCGTTTACATAAATTCTAATCCTCCCGACCGATGGATCAGATGGATTTCTATCAGGCCCGTTCTTGTTAAATGTGGCGGCAACATGGGTCCAGGTATTTAGCGGTATCGTGATGGAACTGTATGCGCCTCTTGCGCTGCTTTTTCCGCCCTGGGCAAATCCGTTGCTGTCTGCCATCATATTAAATGACGCCCTCAGCGAATTATTTATTTTCCTCAGGGCAAACTGGTATCCTCCATCATTGTACCCGGTATGTTTGGAAAAGATAAGGTATTCATTTGCAGCATTGTCAGTCGGATAGACCCATGCTTCAAGGGTCGTATTGTATTTCATTTCTGTGTATTTCCATGTGCCGTGATATCCTTCATCTGTTGACCAGCGGTCGTTTTCCGTTCCTACCTGTATGTTCTTCCCTCCGTCCAGGACAACAGCTTGGCCTGATTTACCTGTCGTAAACGACCCTCCAACATCGTCCATCCATTTCCCGTCCATCTGCCATGTGCCGGAGTCCTTCAGGTTGTTTTCAAACCGGTAATCCAGGACAAGGTCGGGATTAAAAGTCCTCGTCCCGCTGCTGCCATACCTGTTACCCATACGGTGCAGCGTGTTTGTCCCTGTATAATACATGCGGTCAGAGCCATCAGACACATGGCAACTTGCATTACCGCAGGACATGCCCGCGTGCCAGTCACTATAATAGTAATGGCAGTTGTTGCACATAGTGTTCCAGATTATCGTACCAGTGCCGTTGTTAGGATTGCTCCTGAGCATAGCTCCGGTGCTGGAGCCATGTGCTTCATGACAATTTGTACATGACAGCGCAAAATTTGCTCCGGCTATTCTTTCCTCATGATTATATGGCGACCTGCTGAAAAGCTGATCTCCTTTGCCCCTTGTCATTACAGGCCAGCATTCTGATTCGGTACCTATACAATCATCTCCATCCCAACCTGTCGCTTTACCGCACGCAAACCAGTTTGGGCATGTCCCATATCCGTTAGGCTGATTGGCAGAATTCAGTCCATGAGGATCACTGTCAAAATTAAGCTGTCCATGCGCTCCGGCCTCGTCACGCGGATCTGGCATGGGCTGATGACATTCGTTACAGAAACCGGTATAGTTGGGAAGCTGTGCACCTGTGAAAGTTTCACCGTTAGGCGGCCTGTATGTGCTACCGTAATCATCCATTTTTTCCCCGGCCTCATCCCCCCACAATTCAAGGTTCCCCTGCGGGTTTGAAGGAGTACTGATCCTTGTTACAGGGGTCTTGTTCTGGTCAGCCTCCCAGTATTTGCCTGTCACTATATGTACATTGTGGCATGATACACACTCAAGTTGGTATTTTTTGGGACTTATAGTATAGTCAGTGCCGAGGCTGTGCCTGCTGTTGTCCGGAAAACTGAAAGCCTGCTGTATATCATCTGCCAGAGATGCTCCGGATATCGCGATATTTGATATTCCACCGCTCGCCGGGTCTTTATGACACTGGAAGCATAGCGACTCCTGGTTGGCCTTTGTCATGGCTGGATGGTTACCTGCTGCCCCATGAACATCATGACAGTCAGTACAGAGCTTGTCTTTATGGGCTGAATTTTCATATTCCGCAGAAGTTGTATAAAAGTGGGGTTCAGAAACTGCTGCTGTCCCTTCTGACGCATTGTATGAATGACATCTTTTACAGTTGGTATTGTTTTGGTCGTTTTCAAAACCGGCCTGCAGGCGCTTGCCCGGATTATTAAAGTGCTGACTTGTCAGATCATGACAGAAACTGCAGGGTGTTACACTCGTTGTTGGCGGGAAAGGAGGATTGGGCCAACCGTTTTCATCAACCGGCGGGACACCGTGACACTGACCGCACCTCTGGAGATTTGCTGCAGGGTTTCCTTTTGCTGCTATGTCCTGATATGACAGTCTCGCATAATACCCGGTTGACTTCCCATGGCCGTTTACATAAAAACCGTATGTTGAATTATCGCCGACAATGTCAGCCGCTGTATCCCCCGTGCCATCTCCCTTCGTATTCCCGGGGGTAATATCATGACAACTTCCGCAAAAACCGGCCTCTCCACCTGTTGTAGTCCAGGTGCCGGGATCATCTATCCAGTATGTCTTTGCAGCAGCAATTCCATTGGATGAGTGACAGTTAGTGCAAACGTCAGTCTCTGACAGCTCATATTTGCCGTCGCCATTAGTGTCAGTGCCTGATTTGAAGAAAGGTATATTCCCAATCTGATGACAGTCATAGCATCCGATTTCAGGGCCGTTTTTATCAAGGACATGTGTAGGATGCGCACCTCCGCCCATCCCCTGAAACCCGTTTATGTGCTTGTGACACTCAGTACAGTTCGTCCCTGCAGGGGTCCCCATATTCTGATGCAACTGGTCCGGCCCGGTTCCATTATTTCTGAAGTGAGATGTCTTCGTGTGGCAGACTTCACATACTCCATCATATGCTCCAACTCCATCAGCAAAGGAATTTGCGCCAGCTGCCCTGAAAAATCTTACTGTCTTATTTCCGGTTTTAATGGATATGATCTTAAAGGCATCTCCTGCGGCAACTCTGTTTAAATCCATCGGCCCCTGTACGGTCAGTGTGTCAGCAGTATTGCTGAGAATTGTATACACGAAGGACGTCTCCGATGTATTCGGCATTACTTTAAAACCCTGATACGCATTAGCTGTCCACCCCGCCCCTGATTCTACAAGAGTATTAGCATCAGGGACAGCCGTCAGTACACCAAGGCGGGTGATTATATCATCGAGCTTTACCGTTTCCTTTAAAAGTTTTCCGTAAATTATGGCGAATGAATCAACACCAGGGGACACCTTTGATAAGTCAATTTTCCCCTGTACTGTAAGAGTATCACTTGTATTGCCGATTATTTTATATCCGTAATCTTTCTTCAGAATGTTCGGAATGAGCACCAGCCCTTTGTAAGCATCGACTGTCCAGCCTGCATCAGTCTTTACAAACTGGCTCCTGCCGGTAACCGGCTGGTCTGTCTGGATACCCGTTGATACAGAGGAATACAATGCACTTCCGGGGTATGTCCAGAATTGCCGCTGAGAATGGGGATTGTGGCATGTCCTGCATTCCACAGACCAGTTACCGTAACTGTTATCAATCTGAAGGCTGGAATGGGTCCTCTTATAGGGAGCATCTATGTCATTATGGCAGCTCCAGCAAAGTGCATTGAACTGCGTGTCATCTATGTCCTGTGGTGAATGTTCAGTCCAGGGGGGCATTAAAGATGGTTGTGACCCATAAACAAAATGACAGGAATCACAGCCGATATTATTAATCCAGTTATGTGGATAATCAATTGCACGTGCAAATGTTGCCGCTAATGTGCCGAGAACAGTAAATAAAACGACCTTTAAAAATATATCTCTTTTCATCTCCAGATCCTCCCCTCAGAAAATCTGTTATTAATCTGTCTTCTGCTTATTAATGAATAGATATTTAGAGTTTTTGCAAGCGTTGTACAACAGTATTGTCCTGATACGAATTGAGAAGGGTAAATATGGTTAATAAAGATAGTTCTCTTTTATACTACGCGAAAAAAATATGACATTTCATTATTTACTAAGACATAACTTAACAAAGCCTCATGGCCGTCATTCCGGGCGTGACCCGGAATCCAGCGTTTTTTAAAGACATTTCTGGATTCCCGCTTTCGCGGGAATGACTAAAACTATGGCATTGTTAATGTAGTTCTTAGTATAATTTCTCCCTCACTCAATATAAGTCTGTATCATGCATTCCCGTTATATTTTCCCCTACAGACCCAGCTTACCGACCGCAACATTGACCCCGTACCTGGTACCCATCACCTTGAAACGTGCCTTCTCTATCCCGTTTGCATCAAATAT
>QZIL01000079.1 GCA_003599025.1 Nitrospiraceae bacterium
ACACCTATAGTACTCTATGAAAGGAGGAAAAATGAGAAGAATAGTAACTGCAATTTTACTGTCGCTCACCTTGGTATGCCTCTTGGCGCCTGTTGCGTTTGCAACTGAAGGCGCTGCTGAAGGAGCAGCCAATGCTCAAATGGGTTACTTCAGTATGGCAGCGCTGGCATGCGGATTGGGTATCGGCCTTGCTGCTTTAGGAACGGGCATTGGACAGGGCATAGGACTCGCCAAGGCAGCAGAAGGTGTTGCAAGGAACCCCGGCGCATCGGGAAAGATCACCACAACACTGATCATCGGTCTTGCGATGATTGAGTCCCTCTGTATTTACGCACTGGTTGTTGCACTGATTATCCTCTTTGCAAAACCATTCGGCTTCTAATCAGCAGTCGATAGCAGAAAAACATTAGGAAGGCGGGTAATATCCTGCCTTCCTTTTTTTATTACCGACCCGGACAATCCTGAAAACGGCAGTTATAGCCACAGATGTAAATAAGACAGGCACATATTTATAATATTCGCCCCAAAGAGGACAAGTGAAAGGCAGTTAATCTTTTAATGAATCTGTGATAATCAGCGTTACTCTGTGGATAAATGATTTTGGTTAATTTCCATTTTACATATGAAACTGTTAAAATTTCTTTGCTATATTTCGCAGGGAATGGCATAAAAAGTGAGTAGGACCTATCTCAAAATAGGTTTCCAGTCAATGGTGTCATTCCCGCAAGCCCCGGACGGGCCGGGACAGGCTCCGCGCGTCGGGAATCTGCTTGAAAACAAAGTTAGATTCCGGACAAGCCCCGATATATCGGGATCCCCAAAAAGTGGGGCCGGAATGACGTGATATTGGTTAAGCTCATTATTTTGATTTTGAGATAGGGTCTAGTATGAAGCGAGATGCAGAGAATAAAAAGTAAATGTTTCTTTGACTTCTCACTTTAAAAGGAGAACACAGTGGGTTTATTTGACAGACTTAAAGAGGGATTGTTCAAGACAAAAAAATCCCTTGTTGAAAATATTGAAAGCCTTGCCAGGGGACGGATCGTTGACGACAGTCTCCTGGATGAATTCGAGGAACTTCTTATTATGGCTGATGTCGGGCCGCAGGCCGCAGAGACCATCACCAGGTCCCTGAAGGCAAAGGTAAGAGAACAGAAGATCAGGAATGAAAAGGACCTGAAGGAGGCCTTCAAGGAAGAAGTGAAAAAGATCCTGATATCGGGCCATAAGGTCATGTGCGCCGGTGAAAAACCATATGTCGTCCTCACTGTAGGCGTTAACGGTGTTGGAAAGACCACAACAATAGGTAAACTTGCAAGGCACTTCACTGATCACGGCTTCACGGTCACACTTGCTGCAGGTGATACATTCAGGGCAGCAGCCATTGAACAGCTTGAGATCTGGGCGGACAGGGCCGGGGCGCAGATTGTAAAACACAGAAGCGGGGCAGACCCTGCTGCAGTCGCCTTTGATGCAGTCGCATCCGCAAAGTCCAAGAATATTGATGTTGTAATAATCGATACCGCCGGAAGGCTTCACACAAAGACCAACCTGATGGAGGAGTTGAAGAAGATAAAGCGGGTCATCAGCAAAGAACTCGCCTCCGCACCTCACGAAGTGCTGCTCGTCGTAGACGCTACATCCGGACAGAACGCTATAAACCAGGCAAAGATTTTCAATGAAGCAGTCGGCATAACAGGCATTGCACTCACAAAACTTGATGGCACTGCAAAGGGCGGAATAATTCTGGCAATAAATAAAGAGCTCGGTATTCCGGTCAAGTTAATAGGCGTTGGTGAAGCTGTAGAAGACCTTCAGGACTTTGACCCCGATGAATTTGTCAACGCTCTTTTCGGATAACCATGCAATGCCCTGCTACGTGAGACAATATTATTCCCCCGATATATTTCCGTAACCCCGCATTAACCTGTAAAGAAACATTTATCCGCAGATTAACGCTGATTATCACAGATTCATATCTGTGTCTTTATCTGTGAAACCTGCCCGTCTGGCAGGCGGGTCTGTGGCTATAACTGCTATTGTCAGCTTCACTGCTTGACAATTCAGCAGAGCGATGATAATATGAACGATCATTCATATGAATCATCGTTCATTTAAAAAAGTCCCGACAACAAATATCCTGAACACAGCTCTTAATCTGTTCTCCTCCAAGGGATATTCCGAGACAAAAATGGTCGAGATCGCAGGAGGTGCGGGTTTGAGCGTAGGGGCCCTTTACCTCAGGTTCAAGAACAAGGAAGATCTCTGCCTTGCGCTTATTAAAGACCAGACAACTGACTTCAATGAAAAAGTCCGCAATCTGCCGCAGGATGATCCGGGGAAAGCCCTCGATAAGTATATCGCACTGAATCTTGAGTGTTCACTTCAGAAAAGACAGCTGCTCTCCCTGTTTTTCAAAGAACATAATCTTCCTTTTCTTCACCCCCTGCGGAAACAGTTTTTCAGCGAGCAGCACAGGATCATAGCTGATATACTTACTTCAGGAATCAAAAAAAGCGTCTTCAGGCCCCTGGACATCAAGGAAACGGCGTCCATAATTTTTGCAAGTATAAGGGGCGCTGTCTTATTAAAAATCATATTCGGAATCGGAGATATTAAAAAAATGGGTGATTCACTTTTTGATCTGGTCACTCATGGAATAGGAAAGGAAGCACAATGAAAAAGGCAATTATTATTTTATTATTTTCTCTGACTATAGTCCCATGTATGGGATTTGGCGCTGAATATTCACTTGAGGACCTTTACAGGATTGCCCTTGAACGCAGTGAAACAGTAAAGATATCGCTGGAAGACCTTTACATATCAGAGCGTCAGAAAGACAGGGCTATGGCAGTCCTGATGCCCAAGCTCACGGCCTTTGGAGGTCATACAAGATACAGCAGGGAAATACATAGCAATACTACGGTCCTGCAGCCTGATTACACGAATGACTGGGGAGTGAGGCTGGACCAGTCTGTTTCATTAAGCGGAAAAGAGCTGACAGCATTCCGTATAGCAAAAGAAGGAATAGAAAAAAGCATGCATGACCTCGAAGCTGTCAGGGAGGACTACCTTCTGACTGTAGCTTCTTCATATTACACACTTCTCAAGTCCAGAAAGGCCCGGGACATAGCCGATGCAAATGTCGAAAGACTTACCAGGCACAGAAATGCCTCCGAGATCCGGCTGAAGGTGGGGGAAGTCACAAAAACAGTTCTCCTCAGGGCAGAAGCAGAGCTGGCTGGCGCACAGTCCGAATTAATAAGGGCTGATAACGGGCTGCGGCTGGCAAAGGCAGTACTGGCAAGAACTGTAGGCATTCCCGGTCCGGTAGAAATTAAAGAGCATCAGCCCGACAAAGACCTTGTGACACGGGAGCAGGAATTAATGGACATTTTAACTGTAGACTGCAGGCTTTCAACTACTGAATGCCTTAAGCAGAAGGCATTTTCAGAAAGAGCGGAGATCAAAACAGTGACCATTCAGAAGCAGATTGCTGAAGATGAAGTTAAATATACAAAAGGCTCATACTGGCCTGACCTTTCAGTAGAAGGTGTATACCTGAGACAGGAGAACACCCCGTCTACTGCCACGGGTCTGAATGAAAGGATGTACGGTGCACTCAAGCTCAACTTCCCTTTCTTTGAGGGCGGCCTGAGGGTTGCTGAAGTTGGTCAGGCAAGGGCAAGGGCAAGGCAGGCAGACCTCGGACTGACAGACCTGAAGAATTCAGTTGGAGTGGAAGTTGAAGACGCCTATCTGAACCTCCTGACCATGTCATCGGTCATAGACAAACTACAGGCAGAATCAGAGTACGCTGCAGATAATTATAATTCCATCACCAAACAGTTTCAGTACGGCCTGGCTGACAGCATAGATGTCATTGACGCTAACACCCTGCTCGTCACTTCAGAAAGGGAACTTGCAAATGCCAGATATGATTATGAGCTGGCGATACTAAAATTAAAGCGCGCAACAGGGACACTGCTCCGGACAGTTGTTGCTCAGCAGAAGGAGCAGACGCCTTAATCCTGAAGTCCGGACACTGAGCAGTGTCAACAGACGCCCTCATTAATGATATATATACGGGAGCATTCAAATGCGAATAAAACCTTTTTCAAGTTGTTCAGCTTTCCTCTTTTCAGTCTTATGCCTGCTGCTGGTGTCTTCATGCACAAATGAAAAACCTCAGCAGCCCGTAAAAAACATGGCTGTCCCGGTGACAGTCGCACCTGTTACCAGAAAAACCGTGCCTGTACAGGTTAAGGCCATAGGCAATGTCGAATCCTATTCAACTGTCTCTATAAAGGCACGGGTAAGCGGCGAACTGATGCGTGTATATTTCAGCGAAGGCCAGTTTGTCAATAAGGGGGACCTTCTTTTTTCAATTGATCCCCAGCCCTACAAAACCGCCCTCGATTCAGCACAGGCCAACCTGGCAAAGGTCACGGCCATGTCCAGAAAAGCAGACAATGATGTCGTCCGCTATTCAGGTCTTTTTCAGCAGCAGCTTGTCAGCAGGGACGATTATGAAGGCGCCCTGGCAAATGCCCAGGCGCTCAATGCAGCAGTGGAAGCTGACAGGGCCGCTGTTGAAATCGCGAGGCTTCAGCTGGATTACTGTTCCATTTTTGCCCCTGTGCCCGGACGCACCGGTGTCCTTCTGGTTGACCAGGGCAATATTATCAAGGCTAATGAAACGCCGCTGGTTGTCATAAACCAGGTCCAGCCCGTTTATACGGCCTTCTCTGTCCCTGAGCAGAATCTGCCTGAGATAAAAAAACATATGGCCGCCGGAAAGCTTAAGGTTGAGGCAAGCCTGTCAAATGATGCCGGGACACCTGCAACAGGAACTCTTGCCTTTATTGACAATACAGTAGACACCTCAACCGGCGCGATAAAACTCAAGGCCACCTTTGCCAATAAAGATAAGAGCCTCTGGCCGGGTCAGTTTGTGAACATAGTCCTGACGCTCGCAGAACGCTCAGATGCCGTCGTTGTCCCTTCCCAGGCAGTGCAGACCGGACAGCAGGGGCAGTTCGTGTTCGTGATAAAAGACAATTCAGCCGATCTCCGTCCTGTAAGGACAGGCATCGTATACGGAGATGTGACGGTCATTGAACAGGGACTGGAACCAGGGGAGCAGGTGGTGACTGACGGACAGATACGCCTGATGCCGGGAGCAAAGGTTGAAATTAAAAAATGAGGCATGAAAATAACGGATGTCCTTCCGCAGATTTCGCAGACTGCACAGATATAAAGAATCTGTGATAATCTGAGTAATCTGCGGATTAATCAATTTAGCAATATGAACATCTCAGACATCTTCATAAAACGCCCTATCATGACGAGTCTTGTCATGATAGCGGTCATGATCTTCGGGGTCTTTGCGTACCGGATACTGCCGGTAAACGACCTTCCGAATATTGATTTCCCCACGATCCAGGTGACCTCCAACCTGCCGGGGGCAAGTCCTGAGACAATGGCCAGCGCAGTAGCAACACCTCTGGAGCGCCAGTTCTCAACTATTGCAGGTGTCGATTCCATGACCTCTACCAATGGGCAGGGGGTATCGATAATAACGCTCAAGTTTACTCTTGACCGCAGCATCGATGCCGCGGCACAGGACGTGCAGGCAGCCATTTCCAAGGCAGCACGGCAGCTGCCGCAGGACATGCCGAATCCACCTTCATATCAGAAGGTCAATCCTGCAGACTCGCCGGTCCTTTACCTTGCACTCAGTTCACCGACCCTGCCACTTTCACAGGTCAATGAATATGCTGACACCATAATTTCACCGCGTATCTCCATGATCAAGGGTGTAGCGCAGGTGCTGGTTTACGGTGCGCAGAAATATGCTGTAAGGGTACAGCTTGACCCGCAGGCGCTTGCAATACGCAAGATCGGCATTGACGAAGTGGCCTCTGCCCTGGCGAGATGGAACGTTAACCTGCCGACAGGAGGACTGCAGGGTGACAGGCAGGCCTTTACCATACAGGCCACCGGACAGCTCTATAATGCCGGGGCGTTCATGCCTATGATCGTGGCTTACCGCGACGGTCTGCCGGTCCGTCTGCAGGACATAGGAAAAGTCACAGACAGCGTTGAGAATGACAAGATAGCTGCCTGGTACAATACAAACGGGAAGTCCCAGCGCGCAGTAGTCCTCGCGATTCAGAGGCAGCCCGGCACCAACACCATAGAAGTTGTTGACAGCATAAAGAAGCAGCTCCCTGCCTTTCGCAGCCAGCTTCCTGCAACTGTCCATTTGAATACTCTGTTTGACCGCTCGGTTTCGATCCGGGAGTCTGTTACTGACGTGAAGTTCACCCTGCTGCTCACGATCGCCCTTGTTGTTCTTGTCATCTTTCTGTTTCTCCGTAATCTGTCTGCAACGGTCATCCCGAGCCTGGCCCTGCCGCTTTCCATTATAGGCACGTTTGCAATAATGTACGGACTCGGGTTTTCGGTAAATAACATAACGTTGATGGCCCTGACCCTTTCGGTGGGCTTTGTTGTTGATGATGCAATAGTAATGCTCGAAAATATTGTCCGTCACATGGAAATGGGGGAAAAGCCCATGGATGCGGCATTCAGGGGATCAAAGGAGATAGGGTTCACCATCATATCCATGACCATATCTCTTGTGGCTGTCTTTATCCCCGTACTTTTTATGGGAGGGATGCTGGGTAGGATGCTGCATGAGTTTGCAGTGACCATATCCTTCGCAATCCTTATTTCAGGCGTTGTTTCCCTGACACTGACTCCAATGCTCAGCAGCCGCTTTCTCAAACCGCATGCTGAGATCAAACATGGCCGGCTGTACAACATGATGGAGAGCTTCTTTGACGGCATGCGCAACCTTTATGAGAAGACCCTTAAAGTGGTGATCAGCTACCGCCGGACCACAATCGCGGTAACTGTACTGATGACAGCGGCCACTGTCTGGCTCTTTACCTTCATGCCGACAGGTCTGCTCCCCTCAGATGACATCGGGGGCATCTTCGGCATAACCGAAGGGGCGCAGGGGGCTTCATTTGAGGAGATGAAAAGAAACCAGATGAAGCTGGTTGATATCGTATTTCAGGACCCGAACATAGAGGCCTTCATGTCGGCAGTCGGCGCCGGGGGCTCAAGGGTCGCTTCAAATGGCGGCTTTATGTTTCTCAAACTCAAGCCCCGTGAAGAGCGCAGCATGAACGCTGACCAGATCATCCAGAACCTGAGGCCGAAGGTCATGGGAGTCCCCGGTATTTTCATGTTCATGCAAAACCCCCCGCCCATCCGTCTGGAGGCTACCATCTCGAAGGCACAGTACCAGTTTGTCCTGCAGAGCCCGGACACAGAGGAACTTTATACTAATGCCTCTGCCTTTGAAACGAAGCTGCGCGGCCTGCCCATGCTGCAGGACGTTACCAGCGACCTCCAGATCAGAAACCCTCAGGTGAATCTTGAAATCGACCGCGACCGTGCTGCTTCACTCGGAGTGACAGCGCAGCAGATAGAGGACACATTATATTCAGCCTACGGCACGCGTCAGGTGTCAACCATTTATTCCCCGACAAACCAGTACAAGGTCGTGATGGAGCTTGAACCGCAGTACCAGACTGACCCGTCAGCACTCGGGCTTCTCTACGTCCGCTCAAACACCGGTCAGATGGTGCCTCTCTCATCACTGACCAAAATCACAAAAGGACTCGGTCTGCTGTCCGTTAATCACCTCGGTCAGATTACAGCTGTTACCATTTCCTTTAATCTTAAACCCGGGGTCCCGCTCGGTGACGCGGTCACAGCCATAGAAAATGAGGCAAAGATGCTGCCCGCTTCAGTCACTACAGGGTTTCAGGGCACTGCCCAGGTATATCAGGCATCCACTAAAGGTCTGGCAGTATTACTGATACTCGCCATAGTCGTAATTTATATAGTGCTGGGTATTCTGTACGAAAGCTATATACACCCGTTGACCATCCTTTCAGGACTGCCTGCAGCTGGTTTCGGCGCGCTCATTACACTTCTCATATTCGGCAAAGACCTGAACCTGTACTCATTTGTCGGGATTATTATGCTCGTCGGTATAGTGAAAAAAAACGCGATCATGATGATAGACTTCGCTCTTGTGGCCCAGCGCGAAAGGCAGAAGAGCCCGATTGACGCAATCTTTGAAGGGGCGATTGTGCGTTTCAGACCGATCATGATGACCACAATGGCTGCCCTCATGGGCACCCTGCCCATTGCAATCGGCATTGGCGCAAGCGGCGAGTCGCGCCGTTCTTTAGGCCTTGCAGTAGTCGGCGGCCTTGTCGTTTCCCAGCTCCTTACGCTGTACATAACGCCTGTAGTCTATTACTATATGGACAGGTTTCAGCTGGGGGCACTCAGATTGTTTTCAGGACGAAAAAAAGAAAGTGAAGAGTCGGCAAACTAATAATCAATTAATCAGGAGCATTATGGTGTCATGCCCGTCCCGATACATCGGGATAAGCGGGCATCCAGAGTCTTTCCAAGGGAACTGGATCCCGGCTTAAAGATTGCCGGGATGACAGCCTTTAAGGTATCTTCGGATCAATGACGACTTGTAGCCGCACAGTACAGATTCTGATTAAAGCAAACAACATGAAGATAATTATATACATCATTTCCCTGTTGATCATCCCTGTCATTTCACACGCAGAAGATATTATTAGACAGGGTGACCAGCTCGACATCGAAAGGTGCATAGAAATAGCCCTCCGGATGCATCCGGGTATTACCGCCTCCGCAAATACAGTAAATGTAAATAAGAGCAGGGTCGGTGAAGCAAAGGCGGACTTCTATCCGCATATCAGCGGCTCGTCCGGATACAGTAAAATTTCTCCTGCCTCAGACACAGGCAGCTCCATCTCAGTTGACTCCGCAAATTCTTATGATCAGTATACAGGCAGTATCGTCATGAAGCAAAACATTTATGACTTCGGTAAAACAGCAGCACAGGTGCAGGTGCAGACCCTGAATCTTGATGCCTCACGTTCTGATTTGAAAAACATTTCTGCTCAGGTAGTCCTGAGTGTAAGGAAGGCTTATTTCGGAGTGCTTAAAGCCGCAAAGGACAGGGACGTTGCCGAAGAAGCGGTCAAACAGTTCGAGCAGCATCTGGCCCGTGCAAAGGGCTTTTATGAGGCCGGAACAAAACCTAGGTTTGATGTTACAAAGGCGGAGGTTGACCTGAGCAGCTCTAAACTGAACCTGATAAAGGCGACCAATGCCCTCAGACTCGCAGTCGCTGCACTTAACAATGCCATGGGACTGCCGGAAGCTCCTGAATACACCCTTGAGGACAGCCTCTATGCAGATGCCTACGTCATTACTTTTGAAGAAGCCCTCATGCTGGCTTATAAAAACAGGCCGGACCTTGAGTCCGCTGTATTAAAGAAGCAGGCCGCTGAACGCTCAGTAGTTCTTGCTGAAAAGGGCCACTATCCTGCATTAAACGGAAGCGCGTCTTACAACTGGACAGGGGAGGATTTTCCACTTAACGAAGGATGGAATGCAGGGGTGACACTGTCTGTGCCTATATTCAGCGGATTCCTGACAACGCACCAGGTGAAAGGGTCAAAGGCAGAGCTTAAAGTCCAAAGCGCAAATGAAGAACTGTTAAGGCAGGCTGTTTTCCTTGAAGTCCAGCAGGCCTATCTGGGACTCAGCGAGGCAGCGGAAAGCATACCGGCAGCAGAGCTAATTGTGAGGCAGTCAGAGGAAAACCTTGAGCTTGCCAACGGCAGGTACGCAGCAGGGGTCGGAAATCCTGTAGAGGTTACTGATGCGCAGGTAAGCCTGAGCAGCGCGAGGACATCACACATACAGGCGCTCTATGATTATAAAATCGCACATGCAAGCCTTGAGAAGGCGATGGGGGTAAGATGAAAAAAACCTTGATCTTCATACTGATCGCGGCAGTGATAGGCGCCGCAGCTTTTTTTATTCTGGGAAATAAAGAGAAAGAAATCAAATACAGGACCGAAAAGGCCCTCAGGGGGGACATTGTAGCCACCGTAACTGCAACAGGCACGGTCAATGCCGTGACAACCGTACTTGTAGGAACGCAGGTTTCCGGCACAATAAAAAACATCTACGCTGATTTTAATTCCCCTGTCAGGAAAGGGCAGGTGATAGCACTTATAGACCCTGCCACATTGGAAGCCCAGCTTTCTCAGGCAAGGGCCAATCTTCTTTCAGCAAAGGCAAATCTCGATAAATCAGAAGCTGCACTTTTTGACGCAAAGCGGACTATGGACAGGAACAGGGAGCTGCTCTTAAAAAATCTTATCGCCAGGAGCGAACTCGATACCGCGGAGACTAATTATGAAACCGCAAAGGCGCAGGTCAGC
>QZIL01000011.1 GCA_003599025.1 Nitrospiraceae bacterium
GGCTGAGACCAAGGCATGATATGAGCGAAGAAACAAAAGAAATTCCCCGCCCTGCATGGCCGGACGGGGAACTGAATATTGAACCTGTTTGTACTGATGTAAAACTTCTAATGGCCGCCTGACTTGAGGACCCCGCTGGCAGCAAGGACCAGCACAAGCACTTCAAGGACTGCGAGCACGACATAGGCAGTGTCTTTCTTTCTGATCAATCCGGGCAGAATCGCCAGATAACAGATGATAGTCAGCAGGGACAGAAACGCGATGGGGAGCAGGTTGAGCATATCACCTTTTCCAAGGTGGCTAAGCCATGCCCATCCGGTATGAATACCGCTGGCACCAAGATAATCATGTACAGACATTACCCAGTAGTTCTGTATCTGGTCCAGAGGTATCAGCGGCTTTAAAATGCCAGTACCGTATAGTATAAAAGTAACGACCAGCCCGACAAGACCGATCAGCATTCCTTTGTTTAATATATTTGCATATAAAACCTGTTCTTCAGTTGCCTTTAGTGCCATATTAACCTCCAGCTGATTTATATTGAATTAATGAATATTTTTATTTAACTCCTGTACCTGTCGACTGACTTTTGTAATTACCCGATTCCCAATCCTTTAAGGAGTGCCTTAAGTCCTGAGATGCTGAGAACAGTGATTACCAGAATTCTTATTACAGCAGGTTTGGTTACTGCAAGGACTTTGACCCCGATGAAAGAGCCGAGCATGATCCCGACAACCGAAGGTACCACCATCAGGGGCAGCACAGCGCCGTTATTGATATAAATCCATGCTGCTGATGTGTCTGTTATTGATAGCAGGAATTTACTTGTTGCGACGGATATTTTTATGGGAGCTCCCATTACAAGGTTTAATACCGGGACATTGGCCCATCCTGCGCCAAGTCCGAACATGCCGGCCATTACGCCAATGATGACAAACAATCCGAGGCCTACCGGTGTTCTGTGTATCTGCCAGTTAACGTCCTTGCCCAGGGTAGGTTCATGATAAATCCCCATTATCCTCAATGACTGGGACAAGGCATCAGGTTTCGGGACCTCGGGGAATTCAGATTTTTTTGCAAGCAACATAATGACGACAATGCCCAGGATCGTTGCCCCGAGCAGGGTCTGTATGACATTGGTCGGGAGTGCAAGACCTATCATGGCCCCGCCTATTGCACATGCTGAAGCGATCAGGGCCATGGGTATTGCCAGACGAAGGTCAGCCATTCCCTTTCGAAGAAGGCCGGGTCCTGCAGCAAGGGCACCGGCAAGTGCTACTATCAACCCGGCCCCTCTGACAAAATCAAGGTGGAATGGCAGAAACCCGCTTACAATCGGGACATAAAGAACTCCGCCCCCAACCCCTCCAAGCACTGCAAAAATCCCAAGTACAAAAGATAGAATCAGAAGGACGAGAGGCCAGAACCACCAGGCGTGCTGTTCGACAGCTTCAGCAGTACCTGCGGCTGCCTCTGGAGAGGCCAGCGCGCTGGTCGATATTAGCGCTATTGAAAATAATACAAATAATGAAATCAGTAAATGTACGGATGTAAATTTCTTCTGTAACATTATTATCCCTTCCTTTATATAAATTATTTGTAGAATGATATAAAATCAAACTGCTTCAATTTGAATCGGAACTGTTTTATTTTGAAACGGGTGAATTATTGTAATCCACTGATTTCATAAAATCAATGGAATTTTTTTTTAGTTATAGCGTTATAAATTTGATTGATGAATGTTTAAACTGAAAGGTTCTGTTAAAATACTCCGATGCCGACTGTCCTTGTAACAAATGATGACGGAATATCATCTCCCGGTATAAAGGCCCTCTCGAGGGCATTAAAGTCTATCGGGGATGTTTATGTTGTCGCACCTGAAACAGAGCAGAGCGCCGTGGCCCATGCCCTTACCCTGCACAGGCCCTTAAGGTCTGAAAGAACAGGCAGCAACACATACTATGTAAACGGTACTCCGACTGACTGTGTCATCATAGCCATTAATAAAATACTCCCGTGCCAGCCGGACATCATTGTTTCAGGAATCAATAATGGGGCAAACATGGGTGATGACATAAGTTATTCAGGAACAGTAGCTGCTGCAATTGAGGGGACGCTGCTTGGCGTGCCCTCAATCGCCGTCTCTCTTGTAAAAGATTACGTGGCCAATGGGGGACCTGTTAAGAGTATCTCTAAATTTAAGGCCGCAGCTGATTTTGCAGGGGAACTTGCGCTGAAAGTCCTTGATAAGGGCCTTCCTGACAATACACTGCTGAACGTCAATGTCCCGAACATTGCCCGGATTAATGGAGTGAAAATTACAAAACAGGGCAAACTTTTTTACGACGGTTCTATTCAGGAACTCCGTGATCCGAGGGGGAATGAGTACTACTGGATAGGCGGAGGAGTACCGTCGTGGGAGCCGGGAGAAAAAACTGACTTTGAGGCTGTTAAAGGGGGATTCATATCGGTAACTCCCGTGCATCTTGACCTCACAAACCATGAAGCAATTAAATATCTGGAAGAGAACTGGGGTATGTGAAGGATTATGAAACACTACGATGTAATCATAATAGGGGCCGGGCCGGCTGGTATTTTTGCCGCGCTTGAGATTGTATCTTCCGGAAAAGACATCAGGGTGCTGATGATCGAAAAAGGCCTGGATATTGAGGACAGGATCTGTCCGTCTGCAGTGCAAAAAGGAGCTTGCACAGCATGTCCGGAGTGCGGACTGTTATGCGGGTGGGGTGGAGCAGGAGCGTTCAGCGACGGCAAGCTCAGTCTTTCCAGGGAAATAGGCGGTAATCTCTCGCGATATACAGGTCAGGACGAACTTCAGGCACTTATTGACTACACGGACGGTCTGTACATAAAATATGGCGCGCCCTCTGCAGTCTATGGCGGAGACACTGACAAGGTCAATGCCCTGAAGGGTACTGCCGAGAAAAACGGTCTGACACTGATTCCTTCAAAAATAAGGCATATTGGAACAGACCGTTGTCCTGAGGTGCTGAAAAGGATGCAGGCGGAACTGGATACGAAGGTTGATATCCTGTTTTCAAAAAATGTGAGAAAGATCATTGTTGAAAACAGCAGGGCTGTCGGTGTGGATGCAGGAAATGGTGATGTCTTTTATTCAGATTTTGTAGTGGTGGCCCCTGGCCGCGAGGGTGCCTTATGGCTTGAAAGGCAGGCTAAGATGATGGGCCTTTCATTATTGAAAAATCCGGTTGACATCGGGGTCAGGGTTGAACTGCCTGCAGAGGTCCTTGAACCTCTTACCCGGGTCATTTATGAACCCAAGCTGATCTATCATACAAAGAAGTTCAATGACAGGATCAGGACCTTTTGCGTGAACCCCTATGGCGAGGTAGTCAAGGAATACGTAAAAGGTGTATGGATTGTCAACGGCCACAGCTATTCGAATAAAAAGACAGTAAACACAAATTTTGCACTCCTTGTCAGCACTCACTTTACTGAACCCTTTGACGAGCCTCATTTATACGGACGGTATGTGGCCCGGCTTGCCAATCTCCTTGGAAAGGGCGTGATCCTTCAAAGGCTCGGTGACCTTCAGGCCGGCCGCAGATCAAACCCTTCAAGAATAAAGAGGGGGAGGGTCAGGCCCTCGCTTGCGGATGCGGTCCCGGGTGACCTGAGCTTTGCCCTGCCTCATCGTTATATTACAGACATACTTGATATGCTCAAGGCAATGGATAAAATAGCGCCCGGGGTAAACAGTCCCCATACTCTGCTTTATGGGATCGAGGTGAAATTCTATTCGAGGCAGCTCAAGCTCGGCAGCAGCCTCGAAACAGAGATTCAGAACCTCTTTGCCATAGGTGACGGGGCCGGGGTCAGCAGAGGGCTTATCCAGGCCTCTGCATCCGGTATAATTGCAGCAAGGGAAATTATAAAACGAAGTGAGAAGTCAGAAGTGAGAAGTCAGAAGTGACGTCCGTCAATGTTGTTATTTTACATAAAGACGGAAGGATCAGCATCATGAGGAGTGAAATTGTGATGGGTGTCAGTTTCCAGCCGCGAATTATTTGAACTGACGGCTGATGACTTAATGCTTGATTATGTCTTACGAAAAAGAGCGCCACATGATGGTTGAGTCCCAGTTAAGGGGCCGTGGTATAAAAGACGAACGGGTCCTTGGCGCCATGGAGACAGTCCCGAGACACCTCTTTGCCGGTCCTGACATGGAGGACAGGGCATATGATGACTGTGCCCTGCCGATAGGTGAAGGGCAGACGATTTCCCAGCCTTATATGGTGGCCCTGATGACCGAACTCCTTGAATTGAAGGGTGATGAGAAGGTGCTCGAAATAGGTACTGGTTCAGGGTATCAGGCCGCAGTACTTTCCCTGCTTGCATCAGACGTCTACAGCGTTGAAAGAATAGATTCTCTTGCTGTAAAGGCACAGAAGCTGCTTGTTGATCAAATGTACGGGAACGTAACGGTAGTAATTTCTGACGGTACAGTCGGTCTGCCGGAGCATGCGCCTTATGACGGCATTATAGTGACTGCGGGGGCACCGGAGGTGCCCTCTCAATATGTGGAGCAACTGAAAATAAACGGAAGACTTGTAATACCAGTGGGAAGCAGATATTCCCAGGTGCTGTACCTGATAAGAAAGACTTTGCAGGGAATAGAAAGACACGTATCTACAGGTTGCGTATTTGTTCCGCTTATCGGGAAAGACGGTTGGACCGCCACAGAAATTTATTGACAATGAAATTATCTTTATGTTTTTATTTGATACTGTACAGATATTTTAGAGTGTCCGGTATTTCTGCGGACTGGCCGTAATTAATACACAATATATAGTTTACAAATCTGAGTGGATCTGTGTAATCTGTGGATAATGTAACTCTCTGGAGGGAAAATGCTTAGTGAATCAAAGAAGATATGGATGGATGGGAAATTTGTTGACTGGGCTGATGCTAATGTTCATATTCTGACCCACACACTGCATTATGGGACTGGTGCATTTGAAGGCATCAGGTGCTATAAGGCGAAGAAGGGATCAGCGGTGTTCAGATTGCAGGAGCATGTAGACAGGCTGATTGATTCTTGCCATATCCTGAACATGAAATGCCCTTTTTCCGCAGAAGAGATCGGGAAGGCAATTATAGGCACGATTAAAATAAACAGCATGAAGGAATGTTATATACGTCCGCTCGTTTACATCGGCTACGGGGCCATGGGGCTGTATCCGAAGGACAACCCGATAAGGGTAGCGATAGCTGTATGGCCGTGGGGTGCTTATCTTGGTGAAGAGGGTCTCAAAAACGGTATAAGGGTGAAGGTATCTTCTTTTACAAGACTGCATGTGAATGTGACCATGACAAAGAGCAAGACCTGCGGTGACTACGTTAATTCAACTCTTGCAAAGAGCGAGGCACTGGCCTGCGGTTATGATGAGGCGATAATACTTGATACTAACGGCTATGTGTCTGAAGGGACAGGCCAGAACATTTTTATTGTCAGAAACGGTGTGCTGATAACACCTCCGCTGCCGTCTGTTCTCGAAGGCATAACGAGAAAGAGCATCATGGAGATGGCGCAGAAAGAGAAGATAAAGGTTTATGAGACCAACATCACCCGCGATGAAGTGTATATAGCGGATGAGGCCTTTTTTACGGGAACGGCAGCTGAAGTCACTCCCATACGTGAAGTGGATGGCAGGACAATCGGGAAAGGCAAACCCGGACCTGTAACTCAAAAGCTGCAGGCACAGTTCTTCAAGATCGTTAAAGGAGAGTCTCAGGCTTATAAATCCTGGCTCACCTACATCTGATATATTTTTTTCCCTCAGATGAATACATATCCGCGTATTAACGCAGATTGACAGTTGTGTATTATCAGAGTGATGCGTGTTGAACTCCATTCCTTTTTTACTGTAATTCGAACAGTGAAAATGTCATAACTCTGCAGAATTGCAAATATTTCTTACGCCCATGTAACTATCTTCGACATTGACTTTTTTAAGCACATATGATAAAAAATTCGTGAATGTTTTTTTGCAGGCGTTAAACAGTGCTGGATCTTCACCCGGAAACTACTATATGGAAAAAAGAGCATTCCAGAGGTTGCCTGTTAATCTGCAGTCAAGATTGTTTTACGGTAATATGGTATACACAGGTATCGTAACCAATCTCTCCGAAAGTGGAATGTTCATATCCACAAAGATGACTTTCCCTGCTGACTATGTTTTTATTGCAGTCATTCTCCTGGACACGCATCCTATATCTGTCCCCATCAAAATCAAAAGGGCAGTGAGGGCGACTGATCATTCATCCCGTGCTGAGGAATGCGGTATAGGGGTCAAGCTTCTGGACCCTTCAAGAGAGTATCTGGATTTTGTGAGCAGGACCAGGGCTGATGCCTGACATTTGCATACTCTGAAACTTGGTCCATTCAAATCAAACCTTCTTTCCCTCATGTTGGTTCCAGGAGCCTCCTACAGTCCTTTAACCGTACAGCGCTAAAGTTTCCTACTTATTGGTCGATATAAATATCAAAGGCGATAATCCAGCCAATAAAAGCAGGAGGTATTAATCATGGCTATATCTGCATACAAGACAATTGATGAATTAAGGAATGTCGAACAACTGGATGTGCAGGTGGACAGAAGGGCCTATGAACGATATCCGGCAAGTCTGCAGGCAAGGCTTTTTTTTGGCAATATGATCTATTCAGGAAAAGTTACGAATATCTCTAAAAAAGGTATGTTCGTCAACACCAATATCAGGTTCCCTGTCAATACCGAATTTATGATGGTAGTCCTGCTGAATAACCGCACCGTAAAGATCCCCATAAAAGTCAGGCGCACAATCAAAAGAGAGAGCGGATACAATTCCAGAACAGACTGCGGCATAGGGGTTGAATTGCTGGATGCACCCCAACCGTATATCGATTTTGTAGGCACACGCAAGTCAACGCGGCAGGTATCCTATTAGGAAAAGCCTTCAGCCTTCAGCTGTCAGCTCTCAGCCAAAGAATCCCTGCGATACCCCCCTGTTTATCAGTATTGTTTAAGGTTGCTACATCCTCACGCTTTTATAGATGAACGGCTGCTTATTATGTTATAGTTGAACGTTCCTAAAAAGCTTTCAGCAATCAGCTGTCAGCAAACAAACATAATTCATTTAATTAACACTGTATCCCGGTACTGATCAATGACCGGTAATTTTAATTGCTCCTGGCTTTTAGCTTATAGCTATTGAATGCCGCATAATAAAAGTCCTAAGCGGGGTCATCCCCGCCCCGGACTCCGTTCCGGGGCGGGAATCCAGTCTTTTATCTCTGGATTCAGGGTCAAGCCCGGAATGATAACAATCAGTAGACAGGATATTATTTATGCGAAGGTCAATAATAGCTATTAGCTTATAATAAGGTATTCCATATGTCTGAACTGACCCCTTTGATGAAACAGTATCAGGAAATCAAGCATAATTATCCTGATGCCATACTATTCTTTCGCCTCGGGGACTTCTATGAAATGTTCGGCCCTGATGCGGTGACCGCCTCAAAGATCCTGCAGATTACACTTACATCCAGGGACAAGGGCAAGGCGGAACCGCTTCCAATGTGTGGCATCCCGCATTTTACCTCTGAAAATTATGTCGCGAAGCTTGTCAAGGCAGGCCATAAAGTCGCCATCTGTGAGCAGGTTGAAGACCCTAAAGACGCAAAGGGGATCGTAAAGCGGGAAGTCGTCAGGGTGGTCACTCCCGGTACTTTTCATCCTGACAACCCCAAGGAGAATAATTTTATCCTCGGGTTCTTTCAGAAAGAAAACATATTCGGGATCGCGGCCGCAGACATTACAACAGGCGAGTTCCTTATCTATGAAACCCATAACAGTCTTGCTGATGAGGTAAACAGGTTCCAGCCTAAAGAAATACTCTATCCCCAGAGCTTTAAAAGCAGTTCATCGCTTGTTGATGGTCTGAGTGACTATTACCTTACCGCATATGATGACTGGTATTTCGATTATATCGAGGCCTACCGCAAGCTCATTAAGCATTTCAGGGTCGCCTCCCTTGACGGGTATGGCTGCGAGGGCATGATAGTGGCGGTTTCAGCAGCCGGTGCACTTCTCAACTATCTTGAAGAGACGCAGAAGGACACGCTTACGTTCAGGAAGATAACCGTCATCAGGCGAGAATCAAAGATGCTTCTTGATGCCGCTACACTGAGAAACCTCGAAGTTTCAAGGAACATGCGGAGTAATGAGATCGAGGGAAGCCTGCTCTGGATTATGGACGAAACACATACGCCCATGGGCGGCAGACTTATAAGGAACTGGCTTATAAACCCTCTGCTGAACGCAGAAGAAATCAGACAGAGGCAGGACGCTGTGGCCTCGCTCATGAGTGATTCCGGCAGACTGTCAAAGGTGCAGGGCGGGTTAAAGAGCATTTATGATATTGAACGCCTCGCATCACGGATAAGCAGCGGGGCCGCCAATGCGAGGGACCTTCTGGCGCTCAAAAATTCACTTGATATCCTGCCTGACCTCAAGGCGATCCTTAAAGAATACGAGGACAAAACCATCAGATCACTCTCGGACAGGATTGACATCATGTCCGGTATAAAGACACTTATAGAAGAAGCAATTGCTGATGATCCGCCCATGACAGTCAAGGAAGGCGGATTGATAAAGAAGGGCTTTAACGCGGAGATTGATGAACTCAGGGAGATAAGCAGCAGCGGCAAGGATTTCATAGCGTCCCTTCAGGCCAGGGAAAGGGAGAGGTCCGGCATCTCGTCGCTCAAGGTCGGTTACAACAGGGTCTTCGGATACTATATCGAGGTCACAAAGGCCAACCTCCCGCAGGTGCCTGAAGAATATATCCGGAAGCAGACCCTTGTCAATTGCGAGAGGTTCATAACCCCTGAGCTCAAGGAGTATGAGGCAAAGGTCCTTGGCGCGGAGGAGAGGCTCAACAATCTTGAATATGATGTTTTTATCAAAGTAAGAAATGATATTGCCGCTGATACTGAAAAGCTCAGGCAGACTTCTGCTGCTGTTGCAGAACTGGATGCTCTGCACAGTTTTGCCTATATTGCAAAAAAATATAATTATGAGCGCCCGCTTGTTGACAGCGGAGACGTGATACATATCTCTGAGGGCAGGCACCCTGTAGTTGAAAGGTTGTCCGGGTCCGAAAAATTCATCGCCAATGACTGCCTGACGGATGCCGGGGCGAACAGGATATTAATAATCACAGGCCCGAACATGGCGGGCAAATCCACATACATGAGGCAGGTGGCGCTGATCGTCCTGATGGCCCAGACCGGCAGTTTTGTCCCGGCCGGAGAGGCGAGGATAGGGGTCGTGGACCGGATATTTACCAGGATAGGGGCCTCTGACATTATTACAAAAGGCCAGAGCACGTTTATGGTCGAGATGATCGAGACCGCCAATATATTAAATAACGCGACGGACAGGAGTCTTATTTTGCTTGACGAAGTTGGCAGGGGCACGAGCACCTTTGACGGCATAAGCATTGCCTGGGCGGTCGTTGAATACATCGCAAAAGAGGTGAAGGCAAGGACCCTGTTTGCCACTCACTATCATGAGCTCACTGAACTCTCCCTTGTCCTTGACGGTATTAAGAACCTGAACGTTGCCGTGAAGGAATGGGGGGATGAGATTATTTTTCTCAGGAGGATAGAAGAGGGCGGGGCTGATAAAAGCTACGGCATCCAGGTCGCGAGGCTCGCGGGGCTTCCTGATGAGACGATAACACGGGCGAGGGAAATCCTGGCAAATCTCGAAAAGTCGGAGCTCAATGAACTCGGCGCGCCCAAGCTTGCATATGCGTCCGATGCCGGTATTTCCCTGACAGCCGGAGCCGGTCAGCTCGATCTTTTTGCCACACAGGCCGACCCTGTAATGAAGGAACTTCTCGGCCTTGACGTCCTCAGCATGACCCCCATCGAGGCCCTTAACAAGCTCTTTGAGATGAAGAAGAAGCTTGCGGACGGGAAAGAGAAGAAGGGGTGATCATAAGTTTTTTCGTCGATACCTAACCAAAGTAACGATATCGATTCTTGTCTTATTAGAAGATTTCAAATGGTAATGATTGATGTTGCGGTTGTTATTACTAACAATGCAATAAGAGATACTCCCTGCTTGTCAATGATTTAAGAGAGATTAATAAATAATTGATAACTGTTTAGTATTATTACAATTAACCGGATTATGTCTGTCATTAAGCCACTGCAGCGGGTTAGTGACAATATAATCACGAATACGGTTCAATTCATTTTCATTGCGGATGAT
>QZIL01000017.1 GCA_003599025.1 Nitrospiraceae bacterium
TTTTCCGGTCTTAAACATATCTTCAAATACCGTCTTGGCCATCTTGCCGCTGATTGTGCCCTTGTCCATCAGCTTGAGAAGGTCTGCAAGCTGTCCCGGCTTCATCCCGCATTCATCGATCTGTTTGTTCTCTTCATTGAGCAGTCTCATCAGCTCGCCCATCATCCAGTTGCTCACGGCTTTAGGCCCGCCCCCGGATTTTACTGCCTGCTCAAACCATTCAGCAGTCGCCCGCTCGGCTGTAAGGAGGTCCGCATCATGCTCAGGAAGTCCGTACTGACTGATAAACCTCTGCCGCCTCGCGTCAGGAAGCTCAACGATCTGCAATTTAATCTGCTCAATCCATGCGTTATCAACTTCTATCGGCATAAGGTCGGGGTCCGGGAAATACCGGTAGTCATGCGCCTCTTCTTTTGATCGCATGGACTCAGTAACTCCCCTGCCCGGGTCCCAGAGCCGGGTCTCCTGCACGATTCTGCCCCCGTCATTCAGCACCTTTATCTGGCGCTTTATTTCATATTCGAGGGCCTTTTCGATAAAGCGGAAAGAGTTCATGTTCTTGATCTCGGTCTTTGTGCTTAGTTCCTTCTGCCCGACAGGCCTGACCGACACGTTTGCATCGCACCTCAAAGAACCCTGCTCCATGTTGCCGTCACAGACCCCGATATAGCGGACAATCGTCCGCAGTTTCTTCACGAACTCCGCAGCCTCCTGGGGACTGCGTATGTCCGGCTCCGAGACTATCTCCATTAAGGGGGTACCGGCCCTGTTTAAATCAACGGTACTCTGGTTTCCGGGACCTTCATGGATGTTCTTGCCTGCGTCTTCCTCAAGATGTATTCTTGTCAGCCTGATTTTCCTTGATTCTCCTTTGACCGTGATCTCAACAAATCCATGTTCGCATAAAGGCAGTTCATACTGGCTGATCTGGTAACCCTTGGGCAGGTCAGGATAGAAGTAGTTCTTTCTCGCAAACCTGCTGTAAGGGGCAATGCTGCAGTCCACTGCAAGCCCTGTCTTTATCACGAATTCTATTGCCTTCCTGTTCATAACAGGCAGGACCCCGGGCATGCCGATACACACCGGGCAAGTCTGAGTATTCGGCCCTGAGCCGAAAACAGTCGAGCATCCACAGAACATCTTCGATTCCGTCAGGAGCTGCGCATGTATTTCAAGACCGATTACCGCTTCGTATTGCATCTAACACTCCAATAATTATTTACTAACTTACTCTCTTCCGCGCTTCCCGGCTTCCCACTTTTTATAATTCCGGCCTTCTCTTGTGCCAGTCCGTCGCCTGTTCATAGGCATACGCAATCTTCAGAACAGCTTCTTCATCAAAATGCTTCCCGATTATCTGCAGTCCTACCGGCAGGTTCTCCGACGTAAAGCCACACGGTACAGATATCCCCGGGACGCCGGCAAGGTTTACAGAGATTGTAAAAATATCGGCAAGATACATCTGGAGCGGATCATCCACCTTCTCGCCGATCTTAAATGCCGGGTTCGGGGCTGTCGGGGTCACTATTGCATCAACCTGTTCAAAGGCCTTTTCAAAATCACGTTTTATCAGAGTCCTTACCTGCTGCGCTTTTTTATAATACGCATCGTAGTAGCCTGAAGACAGGGCGTACGTCCCGAGGATTATCCTTCTCTTTACCTCAGCGCCAAACCCGGCCTCCCGCGTGTTCATATACATATCAAGGAGGTCTCTGCCTTCAACCCGCAGGCCGTACTTAACACCATCGTATCTTGCAAGGTTGGAAGACGCTTCTGAAGTGGCAAGGATGTAATATGCAGCAACTGCATATTCGGTATGTGGAAGGGATATCGGAACAGGTATTGCCCCCAGAGATTCAAGTTTCTTGATAGCCTGCTTGACCGCCTCCTCAACTTCCCTGTCCATGCCTTCCATGAAATATTCCTTCGGCACTCCAATCTTTGCTCCCTTTATGTCCTTTCCTATCACAGATGTGAAATCCGGCACAGCGATATTTGCGGAGGTCGAATCACAAAGGTCATGACCCGAAATGATATTCAGGAGAATTGCAGCGTCCTTCACATTCTTGGTGATCGGGCCTATCTGATCAAGTGATGATGCAAAGGCAACAAGTCCGTAACGCGAGACCCTGCCGTAAGTCGGCTTCAGGCCCACCACCCCGCAGAATGAAGCAGGCTGACGTATCGAACCTCCTGTATCAGATCCGAGTGCTGCCATGCACATGTCCGCAGCAACAGCTGCTGCAGAACCGCCGCTTGAACCTCCGGGTACCCTCGTGATGTCCCACGGGTTTTTTGTATGCGCAAATGCGGAGTTCTCGGTTGATGATCCCATTGCAAATTCATCGAGATTGGTCTTGCCGATTAATACATAATTCTGGTCTCTTAGTTTCTGTGTAACTGTGCTTTCGTAAGGTGGAATAAAATTTTTGAGTATCTTTGAAGAGCAGGTTGTCCTTACTCCTTCTGTACAGATATTGTCCTTTACTGCAAGCGGTATTCCAGATAAAGCATGTGTGGAATTTATTCCTGTCTCCCCTGCCTGTAGCAGGGCTTTTTCCTTATCAAGTGTTACAAATGAGCAGATTCTTCCATCAAGTGCCTCTATCCTTTCAAAAACTGCAGCGGTCAAGTCCAGAGGTTTTATTTCCCCTTTGTCTATCGCTGCCCTGGCTTCAGCAATGCCCAGTCTGAATAGTTCCAACTGCCCCTCCGAACGGGATTTAAGATTTAAGATTCAAGAATTAAAATTAAAGAGTTATATTACGATTCCGTTGTCTTTAATCTTAAATCCTGAATTGATTTTCAAGGACATTTTACAATTTTACTGCTTTAGAAAGAAAGCTGAAGTAAGGTGAGATAATATTACATTACAATGCTGAGCTTGTTTCTGCCTGTCTTTTTTGAACTGTACAGGGCCTTGTCAGCAGCATCGATTATTTCCGCTTTTGTTTTTCGTCCCCTGCCTGGGTCATAAGTTGTCACACCGAGGCTTATGGTAATCTTCACTGTTTTGTCACCGAGTTTCAGTTCCAGTTTCTCCACTATCTGTCTCAGCCTTTCTGCCAGCACAACGGCACCTTTTATGTCCGTTTCAGGCAGGATAATAGCAAATTCCTCCCCCCCATATCTTGCTGTTGTGTCCGGCTTTCTGACTGTCTGCTCAAAGATGTCCGCTATCGCACGTAATACAACATCTCCCTGGGGATGTCCGTATGTATCGTTGATTTTCTTGAAATAATCAATATCAATCATAATGAGTGACAGGACATGTGCGTATCTTTCCACCCTCGGCAACTCCTTGTCCATAATATCCTGAAAGTGCTTGTGGTTATAAAGGTTGGTCAACCCGTCCTTTATAGCAACTTCTCTCAGCTTTTCCTTTGCCTCCCAGGCCTCAACCGCGAGTTTCTCTGCCATCTCTTTTGCCTGCTTCAGTTCCATGACAAGCTGTTCATACGAAAAATTAAGCTTACCGAGCTCTTCATTTGCGTCCTGAAGAATCTGTGAATACGGCTTCATGTCACCGGGGTCAAGCTCAAAAGAGGTCAGTATTTCTACTGTCTTACCTGCAATCTGATCTACAAATTCACTTACTTCAATATCTGTAATATCTAATTTTTCCTGAAGCAACTGCTTTAATTCACTGAACTTTCTGGAACTCTTGTTTCCATGATATACCGAAGACATAATGTCGGCGAGCATAAGGATATCAACCATATTTTTTAAGTCTGCAGGACAATCTTTTTTATTATGATGGTATGCAATCGGCATATATATGCTCTCCGGCAATCCCCACTTTTTCAGGATTTCGCTACCCACATCCTGATGGTCAAAACCGTAAACTGATGCTTCCGCTTCTGAGGTGGACATGCTGGAAGCCCTCTTCTTGTTAATGACCCTCAAGTAATCATCCGGCCTCACCAGGTAGGTCACGAGGACCCCTATGTCCATCAACAAGGGCGTGACAAACGTGTCCTCACGTTTCATCTTCAGTTTAGCAGCAATCATTTCAGCGCTTACAGCAGAAGTAATAGACCGCTTCCAGAATAGTTCATGGTCAAATTCATCAACCGGATTTCTCTTGAACCCCTTTACTATGGCAAAGGAAAGCGCAATATTCTTAAGGGCTTCAAGGCCTAATATATGCACGGCCCTTTCAATAGAGTCAACCTTATATGGCAACGCGTAAAAAGATGAATTGGCTATCCGCAATATCTTTGCTGTAAGGGCAGGATCGTATGAAATTATCTCTGCAAGATCGTTTAAAGAGGATTTGTCTTTTTTTATTTCCTGTATTATCCGTAATGCAATTGAAGGAAGAGAAGGAAGTGTGGCAACCCCCTTTAAAAGAGTATGTAACGAATCAGACTTTATCGTATTCATAATGTCAGTAAAATAAATTTGCGCTGAATGAGTTGATTGATAATATTAAGATATAACATTGCAAATAATTATTTACTATCATTTCGGTTGTCAGAGCACCAAACTTTAGTCTGGCTTTCAGCTGATTTGCCTTATTTTACAATAAATTAATCTCGTTAACATTGTGGGCAGGCAACAGGATTAATAATTTCAATATAGTTTCTCCTACTCAATTGGCATATACAGCAGTTGTAATGCCTTACATTTCAGGTCCTGATTCATTATATCATTTGATAAGTGATGCCTGTATATCGCAAAAACATACCCGCTGCCATCTCTACATAAATGTTCATTCATTAAAAAACAACCATAACTCTTTGATTTTTTTGTAGTTATTAAGTTATTTTTATATAATTGTTTTAACTCTCTAATTCAGAAACAAACTTTATAATCAAGGAGCTGATAATGATAAACAGGCAGGACAGCGGCACATCTACCGTACGGCATGATATAACGCTTCTTACCGATCATGATATTTATCTTTTTAAAGAGGGGAACCATTTCACACTCTACGATAAACTCGGCTCCCATCCCCTGACCGTTGACGGCAAAGAAGGAACATATTTTGCCCTGTGGGCACCTAATGCTGAAAAGGTCTCAGTGATTGGTGATTTCAATGGATGGAACAAGGGCTCACATTCCCTCATGCCAAGATGGGACGGTTCGGGTATCTGGGAGGGCTTTATAGAGGGAATCGGTAAAGGTGAAGTATATAAATATCATATTGTATCCATGCACAACAATTATTCGGTAGACAAAGGCGACCCCTTTGCATTTAGCTGGGAACAGCCTCCCAAAACCGCATCTGTGGCATGGACACTTGATTATGAATGGAATGACAGTGAATGGATGTCAAACAGGCATTCATACAATAATCTTAATGCTCCTTTTTCCGTATATGAAGTCCACCTCGGTTCATGGAAACGGGTGCCTGAAGAAAACAACAGGTTCCTCACATACAGGGAACTGGCCCACTCTCTTGCGGATTATGTCAGGCATATGGGCTTTACACATGTTGAACTGCTGCCTGTAATGGAGCATCCTTTCTACGGGTCATGGGGGTACCAGACAACCGGATACTTTGCACCTACCAGCCGGTACGGGACCCCGCAGGATTTTATGTATATGATTGATTATCTCCATCAGAACGGTATCGGCGTCATCCTTGACTGGGTTCCCTCGCACTTTCCTTCAGACGAGCACGGGCTTTCATATTTTGACGGGACCTATCTGTATGAACATTCAGACCCGAAGAAAGGGTTCCACCCCGAATGGAACAGCTATATTTTCAATTACAGCAGAAACGAGGTAAGAAACTTTCTTATCAGCAACGCCCTTTTCTGGCTCGAAAAATACCATATTGACGGGCTCAGGGTGGATGCTGTTGCATCCATGCTTTACCTCGACTATTCAAGAAGCGAAGGGGAATGGATACCAAACAAATACGGGGGAAGGGAGGACCTGGACGCGATATTTTTTATGAAGCGGCTTAATGAGGCAGTGTACAGCGCCCATCCGGATGTCCAGACCATAGCAGAAGAGTCTACTGCATGGCCCATGGTTTCAAGGCCCACACACCTCGGAGGCCTCGGTTTCGGCATGAAGTGGAACATGGGCTGGATGCATGATACCCTGAAATACATGTCAAAGGAACCGATATTCAGAAAATACCATCATGAGCAGCTCACCTTCAGTATCTGGTATGCATTTTCAGAAAATTTCACCCTTCCGCTGTCACACGATGAGGTGGTCCACGGCAAGGGCGCACTTATCGGCAAAATGCCCGGAGATGAGTGGCAGAGGAATGCCAATCTCAGGCTGATGTTTGGATATATGTACGGTCATCCGGGCAAGAAGCTCCTGTTTATGGGAGGAGAGTTTGCCCAGTGGAAGGAATGGAACCACGATGAAAGCCTGGAATGGCATGGCCTCGAATATCCCTATCATCAGGGAGTCCAGAGATGTGTCAGGGACTTGAACCACCTTTACCGGAACGAGCCGGCCCTGCATGAACTCGATTTTTCCACAGAAGGTTTTGAATGGATTGACTTCCACGACTGGGAGGAAAGCACGCTGAGTTTCATTCGACGAGGAAGGAATACAGACGATATTATCCTTGTCGTCTGCAATTTCACCCCTGCCCTGAGATATGACTACAGGGTCGGGGTCCCGAGGGGAGGCTTCTGGCGGGAGCTTCTAAACAGCGATGCAGACATTTACGGAGGAAGCGGCAAAGGTAACGCGGGGGGGATAAATGCGGAACCGGTCCCTGTACAGGGAAGAGACTTTTCCATATCACTCACCCTGCCCCCGCTGGGGATATTGTTTTTCAAAGGATAAATTTGTAGGGGCGTATTGCAATACGCCCCTACAGCGAACCATATATCACATTAATCAATGAACCGGTACATTTGTATTCATGGACACTTTTATCAGCCTCCAAGGGAGAACCCCTGGCTTGAAGAGATCGAATTCCAGGACAGCGCGTATCCCTACCATGACTGGAATGAAAGAATAACCGCGGAGTGCTACGCTCCAAATGCAGCCTCGCGCATCCTGGATACCGAGGGCAGGATTATCGATATAGTCAACATCTATTCGAAAATCAGCTTTGATTTCGGCCCGACACTCCTGTCCTGGATGCAGCGTCACAAACCAGAGGTATATGAGTCAATCCTTGAGGCCGACAGGTTAAGCATGGAGCATTTTTCAGGACATGGTTCCGCGATTGCCCATGCTTATAACCATATGATACTTCCCCTCGCAAACCGGAGGGACAAATATACCCAGATCATCTGGGGGATACAGGATTTTCAAAAAAGATTTCAGAGAAACCCCGAAGGCATGTGGCTGCCTGAGGCTGCCGTTGACAAGGAAACCCTTGAGATACTTGTTAATAACGGCATAAAGTTCACCATCCTCTCACCCAGACAGGCAAAGGGCCTGCGGCTTGAAGGGGAGACAAAGAACTGGCATGATGTGAGCGGCGAGCGAATCGACCCTTCAAGGGCATATACCTGCACTCTTCCATCAGGGAGAAGTATAAGCCTTTTTTTCTATGATGGCCCCACCTCACAGGAAGTGTCTTTCGGGGGGCTGCTGAATAACGGTGAAGTATTCGCAAACAGGCTTCTGTGCAACTTTGATGACGGGAGAAAGTGGCCCCAGCTTGTCCATATAGCAACCGATGGGGAGACCTTCGGCCATCATCACCGTTTTGGAGATATGGCTCTTTCTTATGCGCTGCATTATATAAGTTCAAACCAGCTTGCCCGGATAACAAACTACGGCGAGTATCTTGAGAAGCACCCGCCTGTACACGCAGTCGATATATTTGAGAACTCGTCATGGAGCTGTATTCATGGTGTGGAGAGGTGGCGCGATAACTGCGGATGCAATTCCGGAATGCATCATAACTGGACCCAGGCATGGAGAGGGCCGTTAAGAGAGGCACTGGACTGGCTGCGGGACCGGCTCATTTCCATCTACCAGGAAGAGGCCTATGCATATCTGAAGAATCCCTGGGACGCCAGAAATGATTATATTGATGTTCTATTCAGCAGGTCCCATGAAAATATTGAAAACTTCCTGAAATCACACGCTCTCAAGGACCTCACAAGGGACGAACAGATCAGGGTCCTAAAACTCTTTGAGATGCAGAGAAATGCCATGCTGATGTACACTAGCTGCGGCTGGTTTTTTGATGAGGTTTCGGGCATCGAAGCAGTACAGATAATCCAGTATGCATTAAAGGCACTTCAGTATGCGGAAGAGCTGAACGGCGCGGCTCTCGAACCCGAGTTTCTTAAATATCTTGAAAATGTACCAAGCAATATATTTAAAAACGCTGCTGAACCATATGAGAGATATGTCAAGTCAGCCAAGACAGACCTGCTGCGTGTCGCTGCACACTACAGTATATCGTCAATTTTCGAGGAATATCCTGAAGACATAACCATCTATTGTTACAATGCAAAAAGTGAAATATACAAGCGGTCTGAGGCCGGCAAACTTACCATGGTCACAGGGAAAACGAGGCTCCTTTCGAACATAACATGGGATGAAATAATGATCTCCTTTGCGGTTGTGCATCTGGGCGACCATAATATCAATGCAGGTATAAAGGAGTTCACTGGGGAAAAGGATTTTTCACTGATAGAGGGTGATATTAAAAGGGCCTTTGAAAAAGGGGACATCCCTGAAGTCGTCAGACTTCTTGATAAACATTTCCAGGGCAATATCTATTCCCTGTGGCATCTGTTTAAAGATGAACAGAGAAAAATCCTGAATGAGATACTCCGGCTCACATATGAGGGGATAGAAGCTTCTTACCGTCAGATCTATGAAAACAACTATCCCATAATGAACTATTACTACAGTCTGCAGAACAGGCTGCCGAGACCGCTGCTTTCAGCCGCTGAATACACTCTGAACACAGACCTTAAAAAGACATTCAGCCACGAGACGGACGTGGAAAAGCTGAGGCGTATAATTGAAGAAATAAAGAGATGGTCGATTAATGTTGATGCCACGACAATCGGGTTTATAGCAAGCACCTGGACCCATTCTGTCATGGAAAAACTCAGTGAACAGCCGGAAGAGCTCAGGCTTTTCGAATTAGTTCAGGAAACACTGGAAGCACTCGCACCCTTATGCCTTCAGTTAAACCTCTGGAAGGCGCAGAACATCTTTTTTTCAATCAGGAAAAAACATTTTGCCGGAATGAAAAAGAAAGCCGAAACAGGTGACAGTTTCTCTGCTGAATGGGTTGATGCTTTTTCAAAACTCGGTTATTATTTGCATGTAAAGATTTAAAGGAGGATATTTGGACAGAAGAGGCAGTGGAATACTTCTTCACATTACTTCGCTTCCCTCTCCTTACGGTATAGGAGACCTCGGGCCGGACGCGTACAGATTTGTCGACTTTCTTTCAGAAACCCTTCAGAGTTACTGGCAGATACTTCCTCTGACGCTCACCTCTCCTGCCTACGGAAATTCACCATACAGCAGTTTCTCATCCCTCGCCGGCAATATTCTGTTGATAAGCCCGGACCGGATGGTAAAAGACGGTTTTCTATCAGAGTCAGATGTCCAGGAGCACCCGGATTTTTCTGAGGACAGGGTCCTTTATGATTCAGCAATCAGATATAAAAACAAATTATTCACTCATGTTTACGAAAAAAACAGGGACAAACTGGCTGGCCATCAGGACTTCCAGAATTTCTGCAATGAAAATTCATACTGGCTCGATGAATACGCACTCTTTATCTCCATAAAGACCGATCTTAACGGACTGGAATGGGGGAAATGGCCTGCCGAATTACGCGACAGGAAAAAGAGCGCACTGAAGGAAGCGTCAAACAGACTCGGTGAGAATATTTTGAAGGAAAAATTTCTACAGTATATTTTTTTCAGGCAATGGGCCGGGCTCAAGAATTATTGCGACAGTAAAAATATCCGCATAATCGGGGACCTCCCCATCTATGTAAATTATGACAGTTCCGACGTCTGGGCCAACCCCGAAATCTTCAGCCTTACCCAGGAAAAAGAGCCGTTGTATGTTGCAGGTGTCCCGCCTGATTATTTCAGTTCAACAGGGCAGCTCTGGGGCCACCCCGTCTACAACTGGAATGTACTTAAAAAATCGGGGTACTCATGGTGGATCAAACGTATAGGCCATGCCCTGAAACTTTTTCACATGTTCAGGTTCGACCACTTCCGCGGGTTTGTCGGCTACTGGCAGGTACATTCGAGCGAAAAAACAGCCATAAACGGCAAATGGGTGGATGCG
>QZIL01000051.1 GCA_003599025.1 Nitrospiraceae bacterium
GGCAGCCCTTGCGGTTTAGCTAATGGTTCCCGTCATCAGGGTCCATAGAGGACTTTCACCTCCAAGTATGTGCGCCCTGACGGGCGCACCAAACAAAAAAGGGGCCTGGTAGCACAGGCCCCTTACGGGTAATTGATTAATGGTGGATATTATCCTGCCTTTGGAAGTTCCTTTAGTATACGCAGACCTTTAAGCAGGTCAATCGCACGCTGCAGCTGGTTATCATCCTCTTCAGATATCTTCACAGGGACTTCAGGCATTTCAGGATCTTTGTCGACGTCCTGATCGGGCTCCATCTCCTGAACATCCTTGGAACCGGTTTCTTTTGATACATCGTTTTCGAGGTGTTTCTCAAGGTCCTTTTCCCTGTATACCGGATGAGTCTTGGTACCGTCTTTTGTCTGCAGCTTGACCACAATGTCAGGTGTTATTCCGGTAGTCTGAATAGACCGGCCCTTTGGAGTATAATATCTTGCAGTCGTTAATCTGAGGGCCGAGCCATCACTCAGCGGGATAACTGTCTGGACAGATCCTTTTCCAAAGGTCTGTGTTCCAAGAACAACTGCCTTGCCCCAGTCCTGAAGTGCTCCGGCAACAATTTCAGAAGCGCTCGCACTACCACCGTTCACGAGAACCACCATCGGATATTCATAATATTTGTTGCCGTTGACTGTATCGAAGTCTGTCTTGTCCCCGCTCCTGCCCTTAATGTACACTACAAGTTTTCCGGGGGGCATAAACTTGCTGGTTACATCCACAGCTCCTTTTAAAAGTCCGCCTGGATTGTTTCTCAGATCAAGGACAAGGGAGTTGATAGATTTTCCGGAAAGGTCCTTTAGTGCCTTTTCCAGGTCATCGGCTGACTGTTCCTGAAACTGCGTGAGTTTGATGTAACCGATTTTATCATCTATGACCTTTGACTTAACGCTTTTAAGCTTGATTATGTCCCGCGTTATTGTTATGTCCATTGGTTTTTCCAGGCCTTCTCTGACAATAGTTATAGTCACATTTGTACCTTTAGGACCTCTTAATTTGGTAACAGCATCCTGAAGGCTGAGGTCCTTGGTTGACTCTCCGTCTATTTTAATGATTATGTCACCGGCCAGTACCCCGGCCTTGTCAGCAGGGGTGTCTTCAATCGGTGCAATTATTGTCAGCGCCTTGTCCTTCATGCCAATCTGTATGCCGAGACCTCCGAATTCTCCCTTAGTGTCAATCTGCATTTCCTTAAAAGCTTCAGGAGGCATAAATGATGAATGAGGGTCGAGTGAACTGAGCATCCCTTTTATTGCACCGTATACGAGTTCTTTCTCTTCTACTTCTTCCACATAGTTTTTCTTTACCAGTGAAAGGGATTCGGTGAATGTCTTTATACGGGTATAGTGAGAACTGTCCTCTGCATTAACACTATCCAGCAGGCTCCATTTACTGACAAAAATACCAGCACACGAAACGGCAATAATTAAAATCCAGACGACAGCTGTCTTACGACTGAACATTTATCCTCCTGTGATGCGGAGTAATACCATAGGCACTCTCCAGTTTTATGTATTTAATCATTTTATCCTTATTTTCTTTGAGTCCCTGCTTTTTCTTTTCAACCATTCTGCAGGGTCAATAGGTTTTCCTTTATGTCTGATTTCAAAATACAGTGTAGGATAAGACAGGAGTTCTGAGGTCCCGATCTGTCCTACAACAGCTCCTTCGCTTAGTATATCACCAGTATTGAGAAAAATCTCCGAAAGATTGCCGTATAAACTATGATAGCCGCTCCCGTGATCTATTATCAATAGGAGACCGTAACCCTTGAACCAATCTGCATACACGACCCTGCCGCCTGCTACGGCCTTGGGTTTCTCCCCGCTAAGCGGCTGAATTTCCACTCCATTTTTAAAGACGGGGATATTATATACGGGGTCTTTGTACTGACCATAGGGAATTACTATTTTGCCGGCGACGGGCCATGGCAGGTTGCCGGTTAATGAAGCGAACCCTTTCCCCGTAACTGACCTCGGCAGGGCCTTTGCTTTAAGGCTCTCTATCATCTTCTTCAGTTCCTTGGATGACTCTTCAAGGTCCTTTATTGCCGCCTCATAGGTGTGACGTTTGCTTCTGATGGATGCCAGCAATTTGTCTTTTTTATTGCGGTCTGTCTGCAATGCCTTCCGCATATTTTTTGCAATTTTCCTGTCAGCATTTAATTTATCATTAATGGATTCGAGTTCACCCTTTTTGGGAATGAGCTCTTTTATGTCGTCACTGTACTTATTGATTACCTTGCTGTCGTAATATGCGATCAGACTTATGTACCTGCTTTTCTTAATAAGGTCCTTGTAGTCCTTTGCAGAGATAAGCACAAGGGCATGTCCGCCATACTGCTGTTTGTAAAGGGCCCTGAGACGTTCTTTTAAATGTTTCTGCCTGCCGGACAATTTCATATTTATCTCGTCGATTTCATTTGATAGTCTCTGAGATTCCGCCAGGGTCTGTGATATGCGCTTATCGAGGTCCCTGAGTTCCTGTTCTTTTCTCTTGATGCTCTCGTTGATGTCCTCAATGTTCTCGATAACGGATTTTTCTTTTTTAATGGAGTCCCTGACCTGTCGTTTCTTCTCCCGGATCTTCTTCTCTATATCGGAAAGTTTTTTTTCAGGGTCAGCTGCTTCAGACAACGAGAACTGTGGAGTCACGACCGGCAGGATTAATAAGATCAGTATAAGAAGTGATAATACGGCAGGAAACTTCCTATTTACCATTTCAAGTATTCTATCTCCTGAATTAATACCTTATTCTCCCTACGGCTATATAGCTTCCGATTACACTTACGGCTGCTCCGGCTATGGGCACGATAACATATACCTCAAAGGGAAGAGAAGCCATGAACAATCTGACGGATGGGAGAAATTCAATGACTTTAAGGCTGGTAAATGAGTATATACTATATATCACAAGAGAACTGATGATGCCGCCCAGAAGACCTATAGTCAGACCTTCAAGAAGGAAGGGGAGTCTTATGAAAACCCTGGTAGCGCCCAGCAGTTTCAGGGTTTCGATTTCGTCTTTTCTGCGGTAAAAAAAGATCTTGATCGTGCTGTAGGTTATAAATGTTATGGCGATAAAAATTGCACACCCGATAAATACAGCGCCGACCTTCATGGTTTTTGAGATAGTGTATAAAGAAGAAAGCCACTTTTCACCGTACAGCACCTCTTCAACCCCTTTCATCTGCTCTATCTGCAGCGCCTTTTTTCTGACAAATTCAGGGGCCAGCAAGCTGCTTTTCAGGGTCAATTCATATGATGAGGGCAGCGGATTTTCGTTAAGACCTTCAAGAATAAGTGTATTGGCCCCGAGGGTAGTGCTAAGTTCTTTTAAGGCGAGGTCTTTCGAGATATACTTTGTCTCTATAATATCACTGTCCTGTGAAAATCGGTTTTTCAAAGCTGCTTCTTCGTCGGAACTGATGTTCTCATTCAGATATACGACGAGGCCGAAGTTTTTTGCCCAGCGCTGAATAACTGATTCCATATTTAATGTGAGCATAATAAACGCAGTGAGCAGGGACAGGCCGATGCTGACGGACAATATCGTAAGCAGATTTATCCATTTCTCGCGCCATAGACTGCGAAATACTGACTGGAAAGAATATATAAATACTTTCAACCTATCGCTTCCTTCTCAATTGTATGTTCATTCAGGAAAAAGACCCTCCGTCCGGTCCCGTGAAAAAGCCCGTGGTTGTGCGTAGCGATCAGGACAGTAGTGCCGCGGGCATTAATCTCTCTGAAAAGCCCCATGATTATCTGGGAATTATCTATATCCAGATTACCGGTAGGCTCATCCGCAAGCAGAACAGTGGGCTTTGATACCATGGCCCTGGCTATTACTACTCTCTGCTGCTCTCCTCCGGAAAGGTGCTGTGGATATGTGTTGGCCTTGTGGATCAGTTTGACTTCCTTCAGCACTGCATTTACATCTTCTTTGATGGCTGCTGTATTCATGTAGTGGATCCTCAGTGCAAGTGCCACATTTTCAAAAACCGTCCTGTTTACCAGCAACCTGAAGTCCTGAAAAACTATCCCGACATTTCTTCTCAGATAAGGGATTGTACTTTGTTTTAACTTGTCGATGTCCCATCCTGCAACAACTATCCGGCCTTTATCAGGACGTTCATCGCAGTAGATAAGTTTAAGAAGTGTTGATTTGCCCGCTCCGCTGGGACCTGTTATAAATGCGAGTTCCCCTTTGTCGATTGCAAGCGTAACATCCTTTAATACGATATCGTCTTCATAATATTTTGTTACATTCGAAAATTCAATCATTTCTTAAAGAATGCTTTTATCGTCTCTACAATGTTTTCGACTGTAAGTCCGTGAAGTGCCAGAAGAGCGTCCGAATCGCCGGAACAGCCAAAGGTGTCAAGTGTGCCTATCCTTTTAACAGTAACCGGACAATTTTCGGAAACGAATTCACACACTGCCCCGCCCAGTCCTCCAATTATGGAATGTTCTTCTGCGGTAACGATAATTTTTGAGCTTTCTGCAACCCTCAGAAGGGTTTCTTCATCCAGCGGCTTGATTGTTGACATATTGATGACGCCGGTATCAATGCCTTCCTCCGACAGGATTGCTGCGGCTTTTTTTGCCATGTCAACCATAATGCCTGATGCGACGATATTGGCATCTTTGCCCAGATGAAAGACAAACGCCTTGCCGATTTTGAACTTATAATCATCAGGCATGACGTAAGGTACTTTTGCCCTGCCGAGCCTGACATATACCGGTCCCTTATAATCAGCAACGGTATTAATTACTGAAACCGTTTCAGCAGCATCCGCAGGAACTATAACGGTCATATTCGGCAGTGTTCTCATTAATGCTACATCTTCAAGTGCCTGATGAGATGCCCCGTCTTCTCCAACGGTTATTCCACCGTGGGTCGCAACAAGTTTTACGTTTGTATTTGAATAACAGACGACTAATCTTATCTGGTCCCACGCCCTCCCTGTTTCAAATACAGCAAATGTGGAAGCAAACGGGACTTTCCCTGCGAGTGCAAGGCCGGCAGCTGTGCCGACCATGTCCTGCTCAGCAATCCCTATGTTGAAAAACCTCTCAGGGAATTCCTTCGCAAATTTACCGGTCTTGGTTGAACAGGAAAGATCCGCATCAAGAGCTACTATATCCGAACGCTTTCTACCCAGTTCAAGCAGGGTTTCACCGTATGCGTCCCTGGTGGCTTTAGGTTTTTTCTGCGAACCCTGAATCTGTTCTTCTGTGACCTGCGCTCTTTCACCCATTGTTAATCTCCTTTACCGCCTTATCAAATTCCTCGTGAGAGGGAGCAACGCCATGGTATTCAACTTTGTCCTCAAAAAACGATACACCCTTGCCCTTGGTTGTTTTAGCAATGATAACAGTAGGCTTGCCTTTGACTGTTTCGGCCTCATCAAGGGCACGAACTATTTCCTCCATATCATGACCGTCAACATCGATTACGTGCCATCCGAAGGCGGCCCATTTGTCATGGACCGGCTCAATACCCATGACTTCCTCGACAGGGCCGTCTATCTGTAATTCATTGTTGTCAACTACTGCACAGAGGTTATCGATTTTATAGTGGGCTGCGGTCATTGCCGCTTCCCAGATTTGTCCTTCCTGGATCTCTCCATCACCCATTATGCAGAATATGCGGGCCGGATTATTGTCTAAGCGGAGACCTAATGCCATACCGTTTGCTACTGAAAGCCCCTGGCCGAGTGAGCCTGTTGATACTTCGATACCAGGAAGTTTTTTACAGCATGGATGACCCTGGAGGGGAGACTCTACTTTTCTCAGATGGTCAAGCGTGTCCTCAGGGAAATAACCGGCTTCGGCCATAATTGCATAGAGTAGAGGGGCAGCATGTCCCTTCGACATAATAAATCTGTCCCTCTCCTCCCATTTGGGATTAGCGGGATCAAATTTCATCTTCGAAAAATATATCGCGACAGCTATATCTGCGGCAGACAGTGAACCGCCGGTATGACCAGAACCTGATTGGGTAAGCATATGAAGGATTTTAATGCGGATTTTTTTTGCTGCACTCTTCAGTTCCTGAATGTCCGTAATCTTCCCTTTAGTAATTACACTCATTTACATTCTCCCGTATTAGAACATTTGTATTTAATGAATTGTCTGTAAGGTAATCTGTAAAATAAATACTCCTGAGATCAGGATATGCCTCTGTATTTTGACGTATATATTATTGTAAAAAGATATTTATTTCAAATATGGGAATTCAAATTATACGATTGGGCAATAAAAGGGGACAAGCATTCGGGGATTCAGGGGGGGCATGCTTTTACAAACGATACGAACCGGTTATTATTGCTCATTATAATCATCTGAAAATATCTCAAACTCTCTAATTCCAGCAGTTCACTTGAATCCTGGAACCCACAAGTTAGAGAAAACTCAACTTGTTAGCTTTATGAGGTAAGTCGAGGATTGTCATATCAACTATTTGTTTTTGAATCAGGCCAAAACCTGCTTCTATGATATGTCTCTGCATTTTTTTGTCTCCCGGATTACCAAGCGGTTTACCCGGAGGAGAATTCACCGACAAAATCCTGGATGGTCTGGATAATGCGGTTATTTCTTTTCTGAATGAAACACATACAGTACTGATACCCGATTCTTCTATCCCTCGTGCTATAAGTCCGACCGACTGGTTGCATAATACTCAGGTCGGTGTTAAGAAGGCGATATCAACATTCAGCATCTTAAGATATTTTCCGGCTTCTGTCGAGCTTTTCATAAGTGGGGTCGTATCATAAATATGTCCCATAAAACTTATATGCTCTTCTGAGAGCGATTTAATTAAGCCTTCACTGACATATTCTCTCATCCTGTCAATCGGGAATACACAGTTAAGGTCCGCATTGATAAATTTGTGGTTATACCATTTATGTGAAACCATTAGTGCATCAAGTTTTATGTCACCAGGCAGAATCCTGTATGAGCAGTCCCCATTTTTAAGGTTCAAATCAAAAGCGGTGTCAGATTTAACGTGGAGTCCGCCGGTTGTGACAAGTGCTAATTTACATTTATTTAACGGCTTTGATAGTAGGGTGATGGGTGAATTGTGAAAAATGACAAAATCGAAATCCGGACGGTTTCGTTTTATCAGGCTTTTTGTTATTAATAAATGATTAAACATGGCAAATAAATTCCAATCAGGAATTATATTACTATAAGTTTGCTAACTTATTCCCATACATGATTGAGCTATGATTGGGATTTTAAAAACCATATATATATGAAGAGGTCAAACAGTTATCTTTAAGTTAAATTGAAAACAAATATGCGCAACTCCGCATATTTAAAATATTTATTAGTGCTATAAGTCAAAAAAAAGATTGACTTAAATATCTTTATAAGGTTTAATAACATCATCAGGGTTTCTAATAATTCTTTCAAAATTGTAATTGAGCTTTTAAAAATAATAAATAAATTACTGGCAAGGAGGTTTTTTTATGAAAAAAACCCGGAAAAGCATTTTGATGATTATGGTTTTATTCGCAAGTCTTATTTTGATGTCAACTGCTGCTATGGCGCAGGGGCTTCCTTATGCGTCTTATGGGGGCGGATTTGATTTTGACAAAACAACAGGTTACCTGACCTTCAACTCTCTGATGCTGAATTCTCTTGTATACGACGACGGCGCTGGAGGGATGGCAATTCCGTGGGTTATGGATCCATATAATGACCCATTAGTGTCGGCATATGGTGCGTATGATGGATATCTTAATCTCGGGACCTTTCAACAGGATAGTTCGAATCAGAACCTCTTTCATGCCATATCAAGTAATAATCTGAGTATCACCTCTGTTGATGTTTATGGTGGCGGAACGGCAACTACATATTTAACTGGTCATTTGAACTCTTTTGAAGTAATAAATGACTCCAACGGATGGCATTTCAACTCAAGTTATAACCTGAATAATGTCTCTGATGTTGCCCTGGCAGGTCCAACTGATTCTGAATTTACTAATGAATTTGTAGCTAATTCATCACCTGGGAATAAGGCAAACTTGTCCATGAGCTTTACCTTCTCATCAGGATCGAATGGTTTTGGTGCTTCTACTGCTGGTAGCGCTGGAGGCATAATTGCTGCCCCTGAACCAGTAAGTTCTGTACTTTTTATAATCGGGGGAGCAGTAGTAGGATTCAACAGATTCAGGAAAAAAATAGCAGCGATATCTTAATGGTTTTGTTGTTAAACCTTTGAGGTATATTTTCTGAGAGTTGTCTCATAATTAATTAGAAGAATTGGTGCTCATAGTAATGTGGTTTTACCAATCTAAGCAGGTCCAAGGAGGTACTAGATGAAGGGGAAAAGAAGAGGAATCGTAATACTTAGCGTTATTATTGTGTTGTCGTTCTTTATTTTTGCAGGCAATAGCTGGTCAACAGTAAATTTGCCATATGCAAAATTTGCCGGTGCTGTTAAGACTACAGCAGGTGTGGGTACTGGTGAGTTGACTGCAGTGAATATTGCTATCGTACAGATTTTTTACATTGGCAGCAACGGGATTCCAACAACAGTTAATACGCCGGGCGTTGAAACTATGATAGGTAAACGTATGACCATTACCGGTGCTTCAAGAACAGGGGACTATACTTTTTCAAATGCCACCATCTCTATAGTTGACCCATCTGCTGTGACCCCAAACACTTATTTTTCTGCTACCTTGTCTAATATTGAATTTGTTTCGGCTGGTACTGGATGGGCTTTAAATCCTGGTCTTGATTCGTCCATTCCTTCAACCCTGAACATATCCAATATCTCTTTCCCCGGTAACAGAACTACCCATCCGTCACGGTTTATAAATGAGCTGGAAGCAACATTAAATGCTGCCGGTGCTACTACCAGTGGATTGAAGATGATACTGAACTTTGTATTTCCTGCTGGCAGCAATATTACCGGAGCTGGCACAGCCACAATTTCCGAGGGCATACTGGACGGATCACCTGATATCGTAATTACAAATACGGCTCCGGTTGCCTCTGCAGGAGACAATATTAGTATTTTAAGCACGGAAAAAAACACAACGATAATTAATGGGACAGGAACAGATGCTGACATTGATGATACTCTGCAATGTCGCTGGCTATGGATGGAAGAGGGAACTGTTTTACAGGAATGGATGCCGGTGGGTGCAGGCGGTGAATGTCCGCTGGACCTCAGCACCCTTTCAATTGGTGTGGGTACATATACATTAACTCTTGAAGTAAAAGACTCGCAGGATGCAACAGATACAGATAATATGTTTTTAACAATCGACAACTCCACGCCTCACGCAGCCCCGGGCGGAGCTGGAACTTTTGAGATCAATACTCCGGTATATTTGATCGGAGATGTTTCTGATTATGATGGCGATATGCTGAATTACGAATGGTCGGAAGGCACGAATATCTTTTGCTCCGGAAATATTCAGGCAACTGCTGGTGGAGAACCTGTAATACTTCCTGACTGTATTAAATCTAATCTGAGCCTTGGCACTCATACTATCAGCCTTCAAGTGACGGATGGTATTAACTTGCCTGACAGAAAAGATATTACGGTAATCATTAAGGACAGCTCGGCTCCGACCATTTCACCGGTGGCAAGTTCATATATCATGTGGCCGCCTAATCATATAATGGTAAATATCGCGATAGATGCATATGCTTCTGATAATAGCGGACATGTTACACTGACAGCTTCTGTTGCAAGCAATGAACCTGTTGATGGTCTGGGTGATGGAGATACCGGTCCCAACGACTGGACTACTCCGGTAATCAACCAGGCTACCGGAAGGATAGACTTGCAGCTTCGTCGTGAACGTTCAGGTAAAGGTACAGGCAGGATTTATACAATAACCATAACTGCTGCAGACCTTTCAGGCAATACGAGCACGGCAAATGTGAATATTACTGTGCCTCACGATATGGCGAAGAAGAAGTAAGATTTATTGATATTGAGCGGGGAGCATGTTCACATGCTCCCCGTTATTTTTGGCGTACTATATTCTGAAAAAAGGCATAGAAGAACCTTAAGGCAGGCCTGACAAAAAAAGAATTATCCGTCAGTCAGTTTCCTGCCGTGATCCTTCTTCTGTCTTATCAATCTCATCGGCCTTCTCTTTAATCGAAACAT
>QZIL01000074.1 GCA_003599025.1 Nitrospiraceae bacterium
AACGAGTGCCCAGTTATGATCGAAGTGGTCCTCCAGGGGTTTTTTGTCCCACTTGGTCACCATAATTATGTCTTCGATCCCTGCCGCGACAAGCTCTTCTGCAACCAGCTGAATAATAGGCTTGTCTACGATAGGCAGCATTTCCTTGGGCATGGTCTTAGTGGCCGGCAGGAATCTGGTGCCGGAACCGGCTACTGCTACTATTGCTTTTTTGATCTTTGGCATAATGCTATGGCTCCCTCTTTATAAATATTTTTACGTTATTTGTTGTTTGCAGGGATTTATATCCGGTGTAAATTATGTAACTTGTGTCTCAAAGGATTAAGATAATAAAAGAAAATACTTTATCATTTTAAAAAAGATCTCAGGATTATGCAATAAATATTTTGAGCCGGCCGGCGTCCCGATAAGCCGGAAGGAAAACGGCACATGTTTTAATTGACAAAAAAAATACAATCCCGTACATTTTTAGTAACTTCAGATCAAACATCAGGAGGCTGACTATAATGAAAAGCAGGATCAAACTTGTAGAAAACATGCAGTTCATAGGAACGGCTGATTCCGGCCATGGAGTTGTAATGGATGCACCGCCGTCCTCAGGCGGAAATAACTCGGGTTCAAAGCCCTCAGAACTTTTACTAATGGCCTTTGGCGGGTGTTCGGGAATGGACGTTATCTCAATATTGAGAAAGAAGAAGCAGGATGTTACAAATTTTGAGATGAATGTAAATGGCGAGGCCCCTGATACCCATCCCCGTTCTTTTACCGATATACATATTGAATATGTAGTGACCGGCAGGAACATATCAGAGGATGCGGTCCAGCGTGCTATTGAGCTATCGCTCGGGAAATACTGTATGGTCGGCACCACCATAGGCAAGGGTGCGAAGATAACGCATTCATTTAAAGTCATTCAGGAAGGGTAATGCCTTCACATTGTCTTTAGTAGGGGCAGGTCTTGTACCTGCCCCTAATGCAGGGCGACCACAAGAGTCGCCTCTGCGAAATGAAAAAAATTATCTGTGCAGACCATTTATAAATACATCGCCACACTGGGCTTTATAGGTTTCATCCCTTATGCACCCGGGACTTTCGGTTCTGCAGCAGGTCTCCTGCTGGCTTTGTTTACAGTCCCCGCTGACGTTACGCTCCTGATGATATTACCGCCGTTATTTTTTCTGGGCATGATAGCGGCCCATAACGCAGAGAAGCAGCTGGGCAAAGACAGCGGCCGGATCGTGATTGACGAACTTTGCGGCTATGTGGTCTCTGTGCTGTTTGTCCCGAAGACTACGGGTTATCTTCTCACCGCATTTGTCCTGTTCAGGTTCTTCGATATTGTGAAACCCCCTCCGATCAGAAAAATCGAGAGTATTATTCCCGGCGGCACTGGGATTATGCTGGATGATGTCCTGGCCGGGATGTATGCGAACGTTTGTTTGCAGGTTTGGATGAGGTTTGTGTGAACGATAATAAAAACCACGTTTTGATATTTATATGGTATTCTATTTGAGCTAAGCAAAAAGTAATTGCAGACCTTGAGAAGTTTTATTGCTATAGAACTGCCGGACACGGTAAAATCAGCATTGATGTCGCTTCAGCAGGAGCTTAAGAAATGCGGAGCGGATGTTAGATGGGCCAGGCCTGAAGGCATTCATCTTACACTCAAATTCCTCGGTGAGGTCGAGGAAAGACTTATCGGAAGAATTGTTGAAGCATTAACGGGGACATGCAGAAAATTCCAGGAGTTTCATTGTGAAATCAGGGGTGTCGGTGTATTTCCGGGGGCCGGGGCCCCGCGGGTTTTATGGACCGGTATAGCAGACCATGATGATCTTGCATTGATACATCAGGACATTGATGCTGCTATGTCATCGCTGGGATTCGAGAGGGAAAACAGAAAATTCACACCCCACCTGACTCTCGGCAGGTTCAGGTCTTCAGTGGGGAAAATGGCTTTACTGGATGAGATGCAGGCATATAAAGAACTCAATCTTGGCATAATTGATGTTAATCATATATCATTGATGAGAAGCGATTTAGGCCCGGCAGGGGCGAAGTATACGAGGATAGCGGAAATACGTTTAAGAGATTGATAGAGAAGGCCATCGTCATTCCGGGCTTGACCCGGTCGGATCGACCCGTCGAGTAGACTCGATTCGAGAATCCAGTTTTTGTCTCTGGATTCCCGCCGGAGTTTACCCCGTACTCCGATACGGGGCGGGAATGACAGCTTTATCGTAGTAATGATTATATACACAACTGACAACATTCAATATACAGGGAGGAAACATGTCTGATAAGGACCGTGCAAAGGCGCTTGAAGTAGCAATCTCACAGATAGAAAAACAGTTTGGCAAAGGGGCCATTATGCGGCTTGGGTCAGAGGGAGTTGTTGAAATACCTGCGATTCCAACCGGCTCTATCGGCCTGGATGCGGCACTCGGGGTCGGCGGTTTCCCGAGAGGAAGGGTCATCGAAATATACGGCCCTGAATCATCCGGCAAGACAACACTTGCGCTGAGTGCAATCGCCCAGGCCCAGAAGGCAGGAGGATCAGCGGCTTTCATAGACGCTGAACATGCGCTGGACGTAACCTATGCAGCCAAACTCGGGGTCAATGTAAATGATCTGCTTATCAGTCAGCCCGATACGGGCGAGCAGGCGCTGGAGGTAACAGAGACTCTGGTGCGCAGCGGTGCGATCGATATTATAGTTATTGACTCTGTTGCAGCACTTGTACCGCGGGCCGAGATTGAAGGGGACATGGGCGACAGTCTGCCCGGTTTACAGGCAAGGCTTATGAGCCAGGCATTGAGGAAGCTTACTGCGGCCATTTCAAAGGGGCAGTCTACGGTCATCTTTATCAATCAGATAAGAATGAAGATAGGGGTCATGTTCGGCAACCCGGAGACAACGACCGGAGGGAATGCACTCAAGTTTTATTCTTCGGTCAGGCTTGATATCAGGAGGATCGAGAGCCTCAAGACCGGACAGGAATCCATAGGCAACAGGGTGAGGGTCAAGGTTGTCAAGAACAAAGTCGCGCCGCCTTTTAAACAGGCGGAATTTGATATATTCTTTAATGAAGGCATATCAAGGCTCGGAGAGATAGTCGATCTCGGGATTGAGAAGAAAATAGTTGAGAGGGCCGGCGCATGGTATTCATACAACGGGAACAAGATAGGGCAGGGGAGAGAAAATGCCAAGGAATATCTCAGGTCAAATCCGGAAATAGCCGGAGAAATCGAGGCGAAAATTCTTGAGGAATATAATTTCAGGAGGTAAGTCATGTCCAGAGATATTGATGCCCTTCTGAAAAAAGCAGTAACTCTGAAAGCCTCGGATATGCATCTGAAGGCAGGCAGTCCGCCGGTTGTCCGTATTAACGGGGCACTTGATATTATTCAGGATGAACCGAAGATGAATGTCGAGGACCTGCAGGGCATTGCTGCTTATGTGATGAACAAGGCGCAGATGGAGCAGTTCCTCAAAAACCGGGAATTTGACATGGCATACAGTATTCCCGGGCTTGGAAGGTTCAGATGCAATGCATATCATCAGAGGGGGTCTATCGGGATTGTATTCAGGATCATTCCACCCGAAATCCTCGAACTGGAAGATTTGATGATGCCGGTCGTCATAAAAAAAATATCTCTGGAACCCAGGGGGCTGATACTGGTCACAGGTACAACAGGAAGCGGGAAGACTACTACCCTGGCATCGATGATTGACTATATAAACACGAACAGAGCGGTAAACATTATAACCATAGAAGACCCGATCGAATTTCTGCACAGGGACAAAAAAAGCATCGTGAGTCAGAGGGAGATAGGCATGGATGCCACGACCTTTGCAAAGGCCCTGAGGGCAGCCCTGAGGCAGGACCCTGATGTTATTCTTGTCGGTGAGATGCGCGACTTTGAAACCATCAAGACTGCGCTGGACGCTGCTGAGACCGGGCATCTGGTCGTAAGTACCCTGCATACAACAGACACGGTTGAGACAATAAACAGGATAATATCAGTGTTTCCCCCTTACCAGCATGGCCAGGTAAGGGCGCAGCTCGCTTCTGTTCTTAAGGCCATTATATCCATGCGGCTGATTCCGCGGGCTGATGGCAGGGGGAGGGTCCCTGCGGTTGAGATACTCATCAATACTGCCACGATCAGAAGCTGTATAGAAGAGCCTGACAAGACGAAGAATGTCCACGATTATCTGGCGGAAGGGGTCAGTCAGTACGGCATGCAGACCTTTGATCAGTCCTTAATGAGCCTTTATAAAAATGAGCTTATTACTTACGAGGAGGCGGTTAATATAGCCACAAATCCCGATGACTTCGTCCTCAAGGTTAAAGGTGTCGAGTCCACAAAGGACATCTGGGGGGCTGGTGGAGATATTAGCGGAAGCAAGAGTAAAAAGGTCCCTGGAATTGACAGGTTCTCCAGCTGAAATAAAAACAGCGGCAATCAGGCTGCTCAGTTATCGGGCCAGAAGCAGAAAGGAACTGGCTGAAAAGCTTCAGCTGAAAGGCTTTGACCGCAGACAGATTGAAGAAGTAATCAAACTCCTGGAGACAGCCGGCCTGATAAATGACAGGGCACTTGCAGCGGACCTGCTTCGATACGCGGTAGAAAGAAAATCTCTCGGTGCAAAAGGTATCAGGATGTTTCTAGCCGGGCGGGGCATTGACAGGGAACTTATAGATAAAACCATGGCAGGCCATTCCCCGGAATCTGAGGAAAATGCGGCCCTGGGATTTGCAGAAAAGAAACTCAGGACTTTAAAGAAATATCCGCCCGATGTTGTAAAGAGAAAGCTATGGGGTATGCTGCAGCGCAGGGGCTTTTCATCCGGGGTCATTCATAAGACTATCTCTTCAGTATTGTAATTTCCATGTATCACCGCGCTTTTGCAGGAATGTCACTATCTTCTCCACGTTGTCGAGGTTCTTGCCGTAATCAACGATTGTGGACCAGGAGGTCGGCCTGCTTGATACCCTGACGTCAGTTTCTTCACTGCCTGTTCCGGCTATTTCAAAAGATATAGTGTCCCCCCATGTCTTCCAGTTCACGGACGATCTTGCTATGATTTTACCACGGGAGCGGTCCTTCTCCATGACCCTGCATCGGCTGATAAGGCCGAGTGATTCAATACACAGGTCAAAGGCCTGTTCAACTGGTAAATGCAGTTTTATATTACGGTCCTGAAGAGTGCTCATCGACTCCCTTGAGGTGGACCCGGAAATTTTTCTCACTGCTCTGGTATGAAGAAGGCCCAGTATGATAAACATGATAAAACCGAAGATAATCCCGGATACGAGTCCTGCAGAAAGACCGGCCTCAATACCGTAAAGAGATGAAAATAATGTCCCCATAAAGGCAGCAAAAGGAACTCCGTTTACCAGAAAGATTTTCAGGTTTCTATTCATAGGGCAGAATGTATAATTCAAAAAAGATATATTTATTGAAAATGCCATATCTATTAAAACATAAAAAATGTGTATAGTGAGAGAAATGCGAAGTGCCAGGTGTTTTGTCAGATAAAAAAATCTGCCTTTGAGGTATCATTTATAAATATCGGCTTTCATTAAAAAGGACAAAAAGAAAACATTGATCCGAAAGGTCCTGTTAATTGTGAACAAGTCGTTGCCCTTCTTTGCCCTGGTAGTATTATTGTTATTTCTGACAACCCCGATTGTGTTCTCTGCTGAAATCGTCGGTGATAATTCATCTGAAACAGACGGGGAAGAAGTTTCTCCTCATGAAGATGAAGAAGCTGGTGAAGAGACATTTGTCGATGCGTGGCATCGTACGCTGTCAGGAACAATCACCGGTTCTGCTGACTGGATAGACTCATTTTTCTATGACGAACGTTATGAGTCAGAGGAAAATCAGTCGCGCATGCTTCTGAGGCTGGAGTCATTTACTGAAGACGGGGTGGGGACTGACCTGAAGCTTAAGGCCAGCCTGAGGATCGGCATACCATATGCACAGAAAAGGCTTAAGCTGATAGTGGTCGGGGAACCTGATCAAGGGACGGATATTGAGGGTACATCAGGAGGCACTGTACGCCGGTCGTTTGACCGTATCGATAATAACGATGTTTCAGTATCATTGCAGCACGCGATCATGCAGGAGCTCAACCGCTATTTAAGCACAAGGCTTGGGTTTGTCTTCCGCAACTGGCAACCCAGGATTTTTCTGGAAGCCCGGTACCGGACGTCCTTTGATCTTGCCCCATGGGGTGTGCGTTTTACTGAGCGGCTGAGGTGGTATACAGACAAGGGATGGGAATCAAGGGCAAGTCTTGATTTTGAAAGACCGTTGTCGGAAAGGTTTTTCTTCAGGACTACCCTCGAAGGCGACTGGCTTGAGGACCAGAATGGAATTCCCCATAGCCTGACCTTTGCTGTATCACAGTTTCTAAGTAATAGAAGAGCAGTAGAATATTCTTTGGGCAGCAGTTTTCAGAGCCGTCCCAATTATCGCCTGGAGGAGGTTGCTTTCAGAATTCGATATCGTCAGCGGATCTGGAGGGACTGGCTGTTCTACGACATTGAACCACACCTGAGGTTTCCGAATGCTGACGGATTCAGAATGACACCTGGGATACTCCTGAGGCTGGAAGCAATAATCGGTAAGTACAAGAGACTGTAAACGGTGTCAGAGAGTAGGGGCATGGCATGCCATGCCCCTACATCTTAAGCTGCAGGTTTATTTTATGGACAGAAGTTCAACGTCAAAGACCAGTGCTGAGTTCGGCCCTATCCTGCCCCCTGCACCGCGTTCGCCGTAAGCGAGGTTTGAGGGGATAAAGAGCTGCCACTTTGATCCGGCTTTCATCAGCTGAAGGGCCTCGGTCCATCCTGGGATGACGCCATTTACAGGGAAGGTTGCCGGCTCTCCGCGGCTGAATGAGCTGTCAAACTCGGTCCCGTCAATTAAAGTGCCCCTGTAATGCACGGTTACTGTGTCTGTTGCTTCAGGCAGGGCACCTGTCCCCTCGCTGATGACCTTATACTGCAGGCCGCTCGGCAGGGTGGTTACCCCTTCCTTCTTCTTGTTCTCGGCAAGAAATGCTTCGCCGTCTTTTCTGTTTTTCTCACTGATCTCCTGCATATGCATCTGTTGTTTTGCCATCATGTCCTTTCTGAAATTCTCCATTGTATTGCGGAAGTCTTCTTCGGTAAGAAGCAGTTCTTTCCCTGCGAACACATCCTTGATTCCCTGTGCGAGCTTATCAGGGTCGATATCTATGGATTGCCTTTTCATGTTCTCTCCGATGTCCATGCCGATACCGTAACTTATCTTGTCCTTTTCGGTCTTCAGGACCATTGATTCTTCTGCATATGCGAAGTTTGCCAGAAGCATAATACCCAATGCTGCAACTAAAGTCCTCATTTGTCCTCCAATATTAATTGTTTATGAAGTGATGTACGGAATATTATAAAACCCTTCCTGAAAATTGTCTAATGTAGCCTGCCCGCCGCTTACATAGGATGGGACGACCCCGCCTCTGCTAGTCCATCATCCCGTGGGCCAGTGTCAGTACATGAATGTTTGCTGCCCCGGCTTTTTTCAGGACTCTTGAACATTCCCTGACAGTCGCGCCCGTTGTCGATACATCATCAATGAGCAGAATTTTTCTCCCTTCGACCAAATTACCGTTAACCACTCCGAAGGCGTTCTTCATATTCTTTCGTCTTTCGTCTGATCTCAGTCCGACCTGTGGTTTTGTTTCTCTCATCCTGACCAGCGAGTCAGTCACCAGCGTTAAACCGAGCCCTTCTGCCGTATACTTAGCGATGAGGGCTGACTGGTTGAATTCTCTCTGCCTGAGCCGTTTTTTAAAGAGGGGGACCGGCAGGACAGTGTCAACTTCGGGAATATCGACTTGCAGCAGTATGTCGGAAAGTGGCTTTGACAGTCTTATTGTGCCGTGGTATTTCAAAAGGTTTATGGCCTTTCTCAAGGCGCCCTCATAGAGACCGAAACTCCGGGCTGACTCAAAGGCCGGGTTGTCCTGAAGGCAGTCCCCGCAAATAGTGGATGCATCAGATGTAAGGGGCCTGCCGCATTTCCGGCATTTAGGGCCTGTATACGGTTGAATCGACTGCCAGCACTCATTGCAGACCGGGGCTGTTTTATGATCTGACGCAGGCTGTTGGCAAATTGGACATTTTTCAGGGAACAGGATGTTCAGGAATTTGTTAAGGACCACCTTCTACGCCCCGAATTTCTTCAACCTTCCAGCATGAGCAAGTGTCAGCGGCATAAGGTTTGCCGCAGGGAGTATGGCCAGTTCTCCTTTGAGGCATTCCCTTTCTGAAAAACCCGTGCAGGTACGGCCAAGCACAAATGGCGATCTGATCATGACCGGCACAGGATGCCAGCTGTGGCTCTTCATAAGGCAGGGGGTAGAATGGTCCCCGGTCACCACTACCACCTCAGGATTTAAATTCATTATCTGTGGCAGGAGCCTGTCAAACTCAGATATCCTTTCAGCCTTGCCCTCAAAATTGCCGTCTTCACCGTATGAATCGACCTTTTTGACATGCAGGAAGAAGAAGTCGTAATCATTATATTTCTGTTTCAGAAAACTGATCTGGTCTTCCACTGTCCCCTCAACAACCGGGGTATTCATACCCACAAGACGCGCCAGCCCCCTGTACATGGGATATGTCGCAATTGCTATGGCATTTAATCCAAAGGCCTCTTCAAACGTGGGGATATGAGGCATATTGGAGAATCCCCTGGTAAGGATGAAATTTGCCTTTTCTTCACTTTTCAGTATTTCAGCAGCAGTACTTATCAGTTTTTCAGCAACCCTGGATACTCTTTCGGCGCTGCCTGACATGGGTGACGGCGGGAGAGGGGCCTTCCCCTCCTTCTGCGGGTCAGTGTCATTTATCATTGCCGCATCCGGTGCAAGAGGTTCAGGGAACCTCATGATGACCGCGAACCTGTATTCCATGCCTGCTGCGAGTATGATCTCAGCTTCATCGATCTTTTTTATCTCATTCTGCAGCCTCTCTGTTAGCTTCCTGCCCACTTCTGTCGGTATCCTTCCGGCCCTCCTGTCGATCATGACTCCGTTCTTTATGGTCGCATAGTTGCATCTGACCGCAACGTCTGTATTGCGTATCTCAAGACCGAGACCAAGGGCCTCCAGTACACCTCTTCCGATCTGATAATCTACAGGGTCATAGCCGAATATACCGAGATGCCCCGGCCCGCTTCCCGGCGTTATTCCCAGAGCGACAGGAGTATGCAGTCCGCAGGCAGACTCCGCTGCCATGGCGTCGAGGTTCGGCGTTACTGCAGCTTCAAGTTCTGTCCTGCTGTTTACAGGCAGTCCTCCGACACCGTCAAGGACGATATAGACGATCTTTGAGCCGTTTTTCTGTATAAGCGGTTTTATTAATGTCTGCATGTTCATGGTGATCTGGACCTCCTGTTTTGCCGTCTATTGTAACATTTTCTTTGAAGGTTTGAATCATCGAACCCATCCTCTTGCCCAATACCCTTATTTGCGTTAAAATGTAGCATCTGAAATAATCGGGCGATTAGCTCCCCGATAAATCGGGACAGGCAGCGGGAGAGCGTCCTGACACGTCGGGAAGGCCACTGGTTCTATATGAATGTATTATGTTTATATTATTAAGAGCAATAAAGACGGACCATTCTATATAGGTCAGTGCGAGGAACTAGACGAAAGGGTACGTAGACATAATAGGGGGTATACGAAATCCACGAAGGCAAAGATTCCCTGGCATATCGTATATTATGAAGTATATATAAACCGCTGTGACGCCATAAGAAGAGAGATACAGATCAAAAAGCAAAAGAGCCGTAAATATATACTTGATTTAATATCAAAGGAAAAAGTAGCGGGCGATTAGCTCAGTGGGAGAGCGCTGCCTTCACACGGCAGAGGTCGCTGGTTCGAAACCAGCATCGCCTACCATGCATTCAGGGAGCCACGCATTTGATGCAGGCTCCTTTTTTGTTGGTGCGCCCGTCAGGGCGCACATACTTGGAGGTGAAAGTCCTCTATGGACCCTGATGACGGGAACCATTAGCTAAACCGCAAGGGCTGCCGCCGCGA